>JBILUI010000009.1:0-30584 GCA_044371145.1 Chthoniobacterales bacterium
GCCCACGGCCAACGCAGCGGGGACGCGGTTTCCAGTTTTTCCGAGACGCGGCTTGTCGTCGCCGACAGCTTTCTGTTTCGTTGTCGGCGTGGCGGATCCAAGCACCCCATCCGTTCCCGTGCCCGGTGATTGGGACACCTGCCATGTGTGCGAGGCGAGTTACGTTCACCGTTCGCTGGCCAAAGGCGAGAAGCTCTACTGCGCGCGTTGCGGCGAGTTGCTCGATGTGGCGCGCATCGAAAACTTGCGGCAGAACGGACTCGCGCTGGCCCTGACCGCTCTCGTTCTTCTCGTGCTGGCCAATGTTTTCCCGGTCATGACCTTCGACGTGGCCGGTGCGGAGCAGTCGAACCACATCATCACCGGCGTGCGCGGCCTGATCGAACAAAACTACGCACCGCTCGCCGCGCTGGTCTTTTTCAGCGCGATCCTTGCGCCGGCCCTCTACCTGCTGATGGGCATTTATGTCCTCACCGCGCGCTGTCTCGGACAAGTCTGGCCCTACGATTTCAAACTTTACCGTGTCATGGAGTGGCTTGCCCCGTGGAATCTCGTGCCGGTTTTTGCCGTGGCCTGCCTCGTCGCGGTGGTGCGTCTGGATTTGCTCGGCACGGTGACGTGGAGAACCGGCGCGGTTTTCGTCGTGCTTCTCTCGCTGTGTTGTCTTTTGCTCGAGCAGTTGCGGGAGAGTGCCGGCCAGGAATCCGAGTCGCGCCTGCGCCCGCAGACCGACCCGCGGGTGAGGAGGCAGCGTGCCGTGGCTCTCATCGCGGCCGGTGTCATTCTGTATCCGTTCGCCAATCTGTTGCCGGTCATGACCATGAGCGTCACCGGCGAACGCGCGGCGTTGACCGTGTGGGGCGGCGTGCTCGAACTCTACCATGTCGGCCTGTGGCCCGCGGCGGTGATTGTCTTTCTCGCCAGCATGTGCGTTCCTTTTCTCAAGATCGTCAGTCTCGCCTGGCTGCTGTGGATGGACGGAAAGCCGGAATTCCGCGTCGGTCGGACCAGACTCTACCGCACCCTCGAGTCGGTCGGCACCTGGTCGATGGTCGATATTTTTCTGCTTTCCGTGTTGGTCGCCGTCGGGCAACTCGGCACACTGGCCAGCGTGCAAACCGAAATGGGAGCTCTCTTCTTCGCCATGGTTCTGATCTGCACACTGTTCGCCGCGTCCAACTACGACGTGCGCAATATCTGGCGGGAGGCGAAATCATGAGCGAGGCGAAGCCAGCCGGACCGCAGGATCATGGCGAGGTCGTTCGCAAGCGCGGACGCGTTTCTTTCGCATGGCTTTTTCCGGTCATCGCGCTCGGGGCCGCGGTCTGGATGTATGGCGATTACCTCCGGTCGCTCGGCCCGGAAATCAGGATTCGTTTCAACGACGCGCCGGGCGTGCAGGAGGGAAAGACGCCGCTTATTTTCCGCGGCGTGGTCGCCGGCACGGTAACCAAGGTCAATCTCGACAAAGAACTCGACCAAGCCATCGTCGCCGTGCGCTTGGAAAAATTCGCGTCGGGTCTCGCTGTGGAAACAACGGATTTCTGGATCGAGCAACCCGAAATCACGCTGCAGGGTGCAAGCGGATTGACCTCGCTTATCTCTGGCAACTCGATCCGTGCGCGGCAGGGAACGGGTGCGGGGCGCTATGAATTCGAGGGCTTGGCCACCGGTCCGGTTTTGTCGGCCGATGAGACCGGCTTCCGCATCCGGCTCGAGTCCGAGCAAACCCAACCGCTTGACCGCGGGGCACTGGTCACTTACCGCGGGGTGAAAGTGGGCCGCGTGCGCGAGCAATCGCTTTCGCAGGATGGCACACCCTACATCGAGATCGCCATCGAAAGGAGCAAGCATCAGCTGCTCAAAACGAGTTCGCGCTTTTGGACCGTGCCCGCCTCGTCGGTCAGCATGGGACCGGGCGGCATCAAGGTTGACGTCTCTGGTTTGGACACGCTCATCCAAGGTGCGGTGGCTTTCGATGATTTCGGCGTGGCGGGCGAACCGCTCTCTGAGGGTGCTACCGTTCCGCTGCTCGCCTCCGAGGCGCTGGCCAAAGCCTGCGATGCACCTTTTGTTATAACCTTCCCCAGCGGACGCGGCCTCCGCGCGGGACAGACGCGCATGACTTACTTCGGTATTCCGGTCGGCATGGTCACGCAGCTTTCCGTGGTCGGCGGGCAAGTCGAAGTCACTGCTCAACTCAATCCGGGCTTCGATTTCCTGCGTTCCGCGGGCTCTCGTTTCGTTCTCGTCGAGCCGGAGATTTCGTTGCAGGGCATCAGCGGACTGGAGACGCTCATCACCGGCGTGGTCATCGAATGCGAACCGGGACACGCCGGTTCGCTGGAGAACCGATTCGCCGGCAGCGTGCCCAAGTCCGATGATCCGGCGGCCGCGGTCACGGCGGACGAAACATCCTTTCGCATGCGTCTGGAGTCCGAGCAAACACAGCCGCTCGATCGCGGCGCGCCGGTCACTTTCCGCGGGGTCAAGGTCGGCCGCGTCCGCGAGCAGGCGCTGACGCCGGAGGGCAAACCTTACATCGAGATCGCCGTCGACCGCGCAAAAAGCGGCTTGCTTCGGACCAGCTCGCGCTTTTGGAGCGTCTCCGCCTCCTCGGTCAGCATGGGACCGGGCGGCATCAAGGTGGAAGTGTCGGGTTTGGACACGCTCATCCAAGGCGCGGTGGCTTTCGATGATTTCGGTGTGGAGGGCGAGCCTATGGCCGACAGCGCGACATCGGTCCTGTTTCCTTCCGAAGCGCTGGCCAAGGCCTGCGGCGAGCCTTTCACCATCACGTTTCCGCGGGGCCGCGGATTGCGCGCGGGGCAGACGCGGCTCACCCGACTCGGTATTCCGGTCGGCATGGTCACCGATGTCACTGCGGTCGGAGACCAGGTCCGCGTGACTGCGCGATTCGATCCCGCGTTCGATTCTATGCGCGTGGCAGGTTCGAAATTCACCCTCGTCGAGCCCGAGGTTTCGCTCAAAGGAGTGAGCGGACTCGAGACTCTGGTCACCGGTGTGGTCATCGAATGCGAACCGGGGCGCGGAACCGGACGCGCCGCCACCTTCGCCGGCGCCGTGCCCAAAGACGAAGAAGACCCCATGCTGGTGCAAAGCCGCAAGGGCCGACATTTCCGCCTCGTCTCCCGCGCCACGTCGACCGACGAGGGTGCACCTGTCCTTTACCGGGATCTGCAAGTCGGCATCGTGCTCGACAAGACGCTCTCCGAGGACGGCAAATCGGTCGAGTTGGTCATCGGACTCGAACCCGAGCATGCCAGCCTCGTGCGCGAGAATTCCGTTTTCTGGGACGAACGCGGTCTGCGCGGATCCATCGGCTTCTTCAATATCAACATCCGCACGGCCATTCCGCTGCCCGTCATCGGCGGTGGCGCCGTCGCCTTTGCCACCCCGGACGATTCGGCTCCGAGGGCCGCGGCAGGAACGGTGTTCACCCTCCACGACAGACCGCAGAAGTCGTGGCGCAAGTGGCTTGATCCGTCGCTGCGCTGATCCGTCGCCTCAGGCGTAAGGAAGGAATGAGGTGTGCACCTCGGGCGGGACGTCGATCATCTTGTAGTCCCCCGAAGAAACGAAGAGGAGGCTCTGCTGTCCTCTGCCCAGCAGGTGCTGCTGCGAGTCGTAGATTTCGTGCTCGAGCGTGACGAACTTGCGGTTGTAGCTGCCGATGCGGATGCGCACGCTCACCGTCTCGAACTCGCGCGTTTCGCGGACGAATTTGTGCTCGAATGATCGCGTCAGGATGTAAAATGGCGTGTCCTTGAGGTTGAACTTCGGCATGACGCGGTTGAAGAACAACTCGCGCGTCTTGCCCACCCACATGGCATACATGCCGAAGTAAACATTGCCCACCGAGTTCGTGTCGGCGTAGGTCGCGACGAACGAGTGGACGAACCATTTGCCCTCGAAGTGTCCGCCCAGCGGATGCTGCACCGCCTCAACGATCGATTTGGCTGTGGCCGCCAGCGTGGTCGGTGCTTCCGCCGCCGCGCGCGGGGCGTGCGGCTCGCCCGCGAGCATGGATGGCGGTGCGAGCGGGGAAACATCCTCGGCCGGCGCGCCGAGTTGGTCGGCATCGCTGACAAAATCTTCCCCCGCCGTCGGTTTGGCCAGGGTCCAGATGACATAGCCGAGCGGCAGCATCGATCCGATGATCATGAAGGCCGGATAACCTAGAAAGTAACCGAAAGCGAAAATGACCACGGCGAGACTGCCGATGCAGAACATTTTCACCTGCGGGATGCGGTTGGCCGGTGTGTTCACGTAGCAACGGGCCACGGCCAGCGCGGAATAGCCGACGAAGAACGTGGCGTAGAAAATCATGAAATATTCCAACTCCAGCCCGAGCGCTGCTCCGGCCAAGGCGATCACCCCGCAGAAAAGGAAGAGCGGAATAGGAGAAGTGACGAGCGATGTCGGGATGAGCGCGAAGATGGCATTGACGCTGGTCCGCACGTTCGATTGCAGGAACCAGCGCAGGGCGATGTAGCCGCTATCCAACGTCGTCAGCACGCAAGCACAGAGAAAAACGCAATAGGCGCCGAAGATCCACGGATGCTCCGCCGCGTTGGCATGGAGCAGACGCATCACTGTGTCGTGTCCGTAAACATGCCCGCCCAGTCCGGTGCGGAGAAACTCGGCGCCGCCGATGCCCAAGGCCCAGAGCGCGAGCATGCCGTGGAAAACGAGCAGCAGGAAAAATTGCAGCGCCCCGACGAGATACGCGGCAGCCACCGAAACGCGTTCGCGGTGCATCTGGATGGCGCGTTGCCACTGCTGCAGGTCGAGCCACGGGCCGAGCAGAAAGCCGACGATGATCGGCACGGCGAAACCCCAGAAATTCCAATCGTCGGTCGGAAGTTTTTCCACGGTCACGGGCGGCAAGCCGTTGGAAAGGCTGGATGGCGCGGACCATAAGATGGCGATGGCGCCGGTCAGGATGAGAAAAACAACGCCGTGGCTCCACTTGATGCGGCGGATGTTGAACTCCTCGCCGAAGAGAATGCCCGCGGCGAGGATGACCAGCAGGATGAGCGGCAGGTAGAGCACCTCCGGCGAGAGTCCGAGCGGCATCCATCCGTAGCGGATGAGGGCAAAGACAGTCAGGGTGATGGCGATGAGTTGATAGAGGAAGAAAACGAGGCGGAAGGGGCGCGACCATGAGGTGAAGAATTTGCCCAGCGATTCCGAACCGCCCTGTTGCCGCCGCGCGAGATGGTGGGTGATGAACCCGAAGACGATGAGACCGAGGCAGTTCGGAATGGCGAAGCTGAGCAGGCCGAACAGACCGAACTGCGTGGTGAATTGGACGGAAAAAAACAGGCCCAGTCCCCACATCCAGGAGAGAGCAACCGTGTTGCCCCAGAGAAGGGTGTTGAACCAGCGGGGAGGTTGGATTTCGGAAGCCGGCATATTCGTGACCGGGAAGATTACCACACGGCGGGCAAGTTGCCCAACTTTCGCACCGCCTCAGTAGCTGTGCGGAGTGAGTTTCACCTTGCCGCGGAAGATGTAGTAGATGCTCGCGGTGTAAGCCAGGACGACGGGGACACCGAGCAGTGCGATGATCAACATGATTCCGTGTGTCTTCTCGGTCGACGCGGCGTTGTAAATCGTCAGGCTGTTTTGCGGGTTGGGCACGGACAGCACCATATCCGGATAGACCGTCAACCCGAAGAGAGTCATGAGCAGGATCATGGCTCCGCACGACGAAAGGAACGCGGCGAACTCGTTGCCCTTGTGGTTCTGGCGCGGGATATTCATCACGACAAGGACGTTGAGGGCAAAAACGGCGAGCAGCCACGGACGCTCTTGCAGCTTGGCAAGGATGTGCGGCGCGTAGACCAGGGTGGCCACGTTAAGAATGATGTAGAAAAAGAGGAAGATACCGATGGTGCGGTTGACCCAGCGCTTCACTCGGGCTTGGAGTTCGCCTTCGGTTTTCATCACGAGATAAATCGATCCGTGCATCGCGAAGAGCGCGACCGTGGTGACGCCGAGGAGCAGCGCGTAAGGATTGAGCAGATGGAGGAATCCGCCGATGTAGTTGCCGCGCGCGTCGAGTGGGATGCCCTGCAGGATGTTTCCCATGGCGACGCCGATGAGGAGGCTGGAGACGATGCTGCCGACGGAGAATCCGACATCCCACATCGACCGCCACCATTTCCATTCCTCCTTGCTGCGGAACTCGATGGCCACGGCGCGGAAGATGAGTGCGCAGAGCAGCGCCATGAACGCGAGGTAAAATCCTGAAAAAACCGTGGCATAAACCATGGGAAACGCGGCGAAGAGCGCGCCGCCGCCGGTGACGAGCCACACTTCATTGCCGTCCCAGACCGGCCCGATGGCATTGAGGAAAATGCGCCGGTCTTCGTCCTTCTTGACGAAAAGATGCAACGCGCCGACCCCGAGGTCGAATCCGTCGAGCATGGCGTAGCCCGTGAAAAGAATCCCGACCAAGATGAACCAGACGGTGTTGAGTTCCATGGCGTGATCAACCAGCCGCGCGGGCTTGTCCTTTGCGCCGTTCCATCATGGCGATCCAGCTGGCCGGCATTTCTTCGCTGTCTTCCTCGTGGTCCGGTCCCTTTTGGATCTTGCGCGTCAGCAGATAAAGAAACACGGCGAAGAGCAGCGCGTAGATGAAAGTGAACATGATGAGCGAAGCCAGCACCTGGTTGGCTGTGACCACTTCACTCAAACCCTGCGAGGTTCGCATTAGGTTGTAGACAATCCACGGTTGGCGTCCCATTTCGGCGGTGAACCATCCGGCTTGGTTGGCGATCTGCGGTCCGAGCACGGAAAGAATGAGCACGAGGTAAAAGGCGCGGATCAGCGGGTTGGACGCATCGAAGAGCCATCCTCGCCACCAGAGAAGCATGCCGAGCCAGGCGATGCCGATCAGCGCCATGCCGATGGCAATCATGAGGTGATAAAGCTGAAATACTGGCTGCACCGCCGGCCAATCCTCCTCGGGAAAAGCATCGAGTCCGGTAACCACCGTATTGGTCGATCCGCCAACCAAGTAGCTGAGCATCCCGGGAATCTGCAGACCGACCGTCTCCTTTTTCTCCATGTCGACGTAGCCGGCGATCATCATGGGGACGTTGGCCTGCGTTTTGAAAACGCCTTCCATTGCGGCGAGCTTGGCCGGTTGATTTTTGGTCACGCCGTCGGCCGATTTGGCGCCGGTGGCGAGTTGCAGAAGTGAGGCAACCGCCGCGACGCAAAGCCCGATTTTCAGCGAGGACGCGGCGAATTCCTTGTGGCGTCCGCGCAGGAGATAGAACGCGCTGATGCTGATGACAAAAAACGCGCCGGCCTGCCAGCAACCGACGAGGGTGTGGGAGAGGCGGTCCATCGACGAAGGATTGAAGACCATGGCCCAGAAATCGTGGATAACGGCGCGCGAGTGGAGGATCTGGTCGGCGTTCGGCACGAAGCCGGGCGGCATGATTTCACCTTGGTATTCGATGGAGAATCCGGCTGGCGTCTGCATCCAGGAATTGGCCACCACGATCCACACCGCGCTGAAGTGCGCGCCGAGGCAGACCATGACCGTGGCGAAAAAATGCAGCTTCGGTCCGACCTTGTTCCAACCGAAGAGAAGGATGGCGAGGAAGCCGGACTCGAGGAAAAAAGCGAAGATGCCTTCGGCGGCCAACGCACTGCCGAACACGTCCCCGACAAAACGCGAATACGCGGCCCAGTTTGTGCCGAACTCGAATTCCATGACGATGCCCGAGGCCACACCAATGGCGAAAGTCAGGCCAAAGATACGCGTCCAGTAGCGGGCCATGTTGTGGTAGCGCACGTGTCCCGTCTTCAGCCACATGGCTTCCATGATGACGAGGATCACGCCGAGGCCGATGCTCAGCGGGGGGTAGAGGTAGTGGAACGCGATGGTGAACGCGAACTGGATCCTCGAGAGGATTTCGACATCCATGGGTAAGGAGGAGATTAGGTCAGCGGTGCACGCGGTGGGAAGATTTAGGTGGATCTAGCCGTCCCGGCGCGATTGATCGGAAAGAGAATCGCGATGGGGACATCGCGATCCACCTTCACTCTACCGGCACCAACCGCACGACTTTGCCCGGTTCGTCGTAAACAATGTAGAGAAACCCGTCGTCGAACGCCCGCACGTCGCGGATGCGTCCGGTGTCTTTCAAAACGACCTCCTGCTCTATGACCGCCGCTCCGCTCAATTCCATGCGCACCAATTTCTCGGAGGCGAGGCCGCCGGCAAAAAGATTTCCGCGCCAGCGCGGGAATTTGTCCCCGAGGTAAAGCGCCAAGCCCGAAGCGGCGATGACCGGCGTCCATTGCACGACTGGATTCTCCATGCCGGGCAGCGATTTGTTTTTCGTGATGGTTGTTCCGCTGTAGTTGACCCCGTGACTGGTGAGAGGCCATCCGTAGTTTGCGCCTTTGCGGATGATGTTGAGTTCGTCCCCGCCGCGCGGACCGTGCTCCGTCTCCCAAAGCCGGTCGGTTGCCGTGTCGTAAACCAATCCCTGCGGATTGCGCACACCGAGGGTCCAGACGGATGGCATGGCATCCTTTTGTCCGACAAACGGATTGTCTTCGGGAATCGCGCCGTCGTCGCGCAAGCGGTGGATCTTGCCTGTCACACTGGACAACCTTTGCGCCAAGTTTTCCGGGTTGGTCGGCCCGCCGCGATCGCCAATGGAAAAGAAAACGTGTCCGCGTCCGTCGAAGACGATACGGCATCCGAAATGCAACCCCGTGGCGGAGGCTTGATCTGCCGGAGGATCGAAGACCATTTCCAAGTCCTCGAACCGGTCGTTTTTTAATTTGGCACGGGCAATGGCCGTCATCGATCCGCCTTCGAGCGGCTTGGCGTAGGCCAGATAGATCCATCCGTTTTCGGCGTAATCCGGGTGCAGCGCGATATCGAGAAGTCCGCCCTGTCCTTTGACCACGACCGGCGGAACGCCGGCGATTTTCGTCTTCGTGCCATTTTCCGCGATGCGGAAAACTTTTCCTCCCCGCTCGGTGACAAGAAAATCGCCATCGGGAAGTTTTGCCAAAGCCCACGGGTGCTCGAGACCATCGGCTACCGTCTCGATGCGAAAGCGGTGCGCGGAGGAAGTGACAACATCCGACGCGGCGCAAACCGCGACAAGCGAAAGAAGCAAAAGGAGCGTGCGCTTCACGGTGTTCCAACCTCATCCAATCCGGCTGAACCGTCGAAACGAAAAATGGCCCTCTTGTTACCCAGTGGAGGTTCCGCGGGCGTATTATTTTTCCATGGTGCCGCCGCCACGTTCGGCTGCTTTTGGTCGGCGGTGCTCATCATCCATGCTGCGCCGGCGCCCGCCAATGCACTGAGCGGTGTGTTGCCGATGGGAGGCTTGCCCGGCGTGGTCACGCGCCCGAAGGGATTGAGCACCGTGTTGCCGTTGGTAATCGCGGTGTTCATGACATAGACGCGCAGCGCATTCTTGTCCTTCGGTTCATCCAGCCTTCCGTAGGCGCGCGGCATGAGCGGAGCAACGAGATACTTCCCGGCCTGACTATCGATGCCGAGAAATGTCGCGCACTCGGTGACGATACGTCCACCACGGCCCGCTTCGTATTCGAGCACCTGACCCGGAAAGAGCGGCGGGAGAAGACCGTTGTGATCAGACGGATAGTGCATCACCGCTGCGCCCATCTGGCGGATCTTGGCCAGAGCATCGGCGCTATTTGCACGCGCGATCATTCCCGGCACCACGCCCGCCGCCACGCTGACGAGAACCGCGATGATGGCGATGGTCACAAGCAGTTCGATCAAAGTAAAACCCGCACGCACCCGGACAATGTTCCCGCGGATCGCGTCCTTGCCAAGCTGCAGACGCCTGCGAAGTTGCAGGGAGGGACCGATGAGCGACTTCCGTCAGACAGGCCAAGGCTGGTGGCTGGAGGAAGCCGGCGCGTCCCGGGTTTATCCGTGTTTGGAGGGAAAACACACAGCCGATGTGGTCATGGTGGGCGGCCGGACGCATGAGATACGGATCACTTCCGCTGCGGCGGCTCGAACACGATGTCGGCGTGGCGCGAAAGGCAGCGCAGAGTCTCGTGCGTTTTTTCCCAGCGCTGCGCGGACGCCGTATCGAACGCGCGTGGGGGGGGCGATCGATGTGTCCCCGACGCATCTGCCTATCTTCGGCAGCCGCGGCCGCGTGCATCACGGATTCGGCTTCACCGGAAACGGCGTGGGTCCCGCTTTTCTCGGCGGGGAAATTCTGGCGCGTCTCGCGCTCGACCGGCGCGATGAACTGACACGTCTGCCTCTGGTCGATCCGCCGCGTCGACTCATGCCGCCCGAGCCCTTTCGTCGGGCGGGGGGGAAGTATCATCCGCAACGCGCTGCTGCGGAAAGACGAGGCCGAGGATGCCGGAAAAACGCCCGGCACCCTCGTTTCCTTCATCGCCGGATTGCCGCGGCGATTGGGCCTGCGTTTGCCGCGTTAGCGGAACGCGCCCGCGAACTGGGCAACGGCCGGTTGCGCCGGCTGGGCCGGACGGTTCACGCACGCAGGGTCGTTGCACACTCCGTAGAGTGTGAGCGAGTGGCGCTTGACCGTGAAGCCGGCAGGAGCCAGCTGGTCGATGCCTGAGGTGCATGCTTCCACCTCGAACACTCTCTGGCAGTGTTCGCAGAGGAAATGATGGTGATGCTGCGGGTGCTTGCGCTCGTAATGAGGCGGGGCCCCCGGGATCTCCACGACCTCGACCGCGCCCATATCCATAAGGATACGGAGGGCCCGGTAGACGGTTGCGATGCCCAACCCCGGTGAGAGGGAGCGGGCAACAGTCCAGATTTCGGCTGGGGTCATCGGACGTCCGGCGTCCTCCAGCGTTTTCTGGACGGCGGACCTTTGTCTTGTGGCGTAGTTCATATTTGTTGGTGTCTCCGCGAGTGAGGCGCAGGAACGAAGGCAACGTCCTTCTGGTGGGGTGAATTTGCAAACTTTTTCTTGCAGTGTTACAAACCAGTATTACTCTCTGATAAAGTATTACCAATTTGCGACTCATATGAAGATCACTTCCCGCGCTCTGCTTGCCGGGCTGCTCGTTTGCATGGCGCTCGTTCCGTGCGACGCGCACGCTGCCTTCCGCATCGTCACGTCGTTCTATCCGGTTTATGTCGCCGCGCTCAATGTGACCGCTGGTGTCGAGGGCACCGAGGTGCACAACCTCGCGAGTCCACACATCGGCTGTCTGCACGACTACCAATTGACGGCTGGCGATGCGCGCAAGCTCTCCGACGCCGACCTTCTCATCGTCAACGGAGCCGGAATGGAGTCCTTCCTCGAAAAAATCCGCGCGCAGTATCCGAGCCTGAAAATCGTCGAGGCCTGCGAAGGTGTTCCGCTCCTCGACGGCAACCCGCACGTGTGGGTCAGTCCGGCCGGCGCGCGCGCGCAGGTCGACAACATCGCGCGTGCCTTCTCGGACGCCGACCCGACGAACGCCGCGCGCTACGCCGCCAACGCTGCGGCTTACAAAGGTCAGCTCGCGTCACTGGAAGCACGCATGAAGTCGGAACTCGCCCAGCTCGTCGGAACGCCCGTGGTCGCGCAGCACGATTCTTTTCCCTACTTGGCGCGAGACTTGGGCTTGGAGGTGGTCGGCGTGATCGAGGAAGGGCACGGCCACGAGCCCGATGCCGCCGAGTTCGCGCGCACCATAGATCTCGTCCGCGATAAAAAAGTGAAATTCATCTTCGCCGAGCCGCAGTATTCCGACCGTCTCGCGCAAACCTTGGCCCGCGAGAGCGGCGCCACCGTCCTGCAACTCGACCCGGTCGCACAGGGTCCATCCGAGCCCTCCCGCGCGCGCGGCGCATGGCTCGAGGGCATGGAGAAGAATCTGTCCGTGTTGCGCGGCGCCTTGCGCTGATAGTTTTCCGCCGTGCAACTTCCGCCCGACAATGCGCCGGCCCATCACGGCGTGGCCCCGCACCGCTGCGGGGAGTGCTGCACTACGCTGAAAGGCGTCGGCGTCCGCCACAACGGAAAGGCCGTGCTCGAGGATATCGACCTGCATCTGCACTGCGGCGAACTGACCGCCGTGGTCGGCGAAAACGGCGCGGGCAAAACCACGCTGATCAAGTGCCTGCTCGGGGAAATCCCGCACAGCGGCGAAGTGCACTTTCTCGATGCGGCGCACCGGCGTCCCGACAGTCCGGTCATCGGCTACGTTCCGCAGCACAGCAGCTTCGACAAAGATGCGCCGGTCAGCGTGCTCGATCTTTTCGCCGCGTCGCTCGCCGAGCGTCCCGCCTGCCTCGGCGTGTCGCGTTCGGTGCGCGAGTCGGCGCTGGAAGGACTGCGCCGGACCGGCGCGGAGGATTTGATCGACCGCCGGGTCGGCACGCTCTCCGGCGGCGAACTGCAGCGCGTGCTCCTCGGGCTCGCCCTCACGCCCGTGCCGAACATTCTCGTGCTCGACGAACCGATGTCGGGCGTGGACCACAGTGGACGCGAACAATTCTACGAACTGCTTTCGCGCCTGCGCCGCGAATACGACTTTGCCGTGCTGCTCGTTTCGCACGACCTTGCCGCGCTGGCGCGTTTCGCCGACCGCATGGTTTTTCTCGACCGCCGCATCGTTTGCGAGGGTCCGCCGGCCGAAGTGCTGCGCGATCCGCGGGTGCGCGAGGCCTTCAGTCTGCACTCTGTCGCATGATCGAATCCGTCTTCGTTCCCTGGCACGCCGCCGTCTCGGCCCTTCCTTTCGAGTGGGCGCGTTACGGCTTCATGCGCCTCGCCCTGCTCGCCGTTTTGCTCGTCTCACCCCTGCTCGGCGCGCTCGGCACCGTGGTGGTGGCCAATCGTATGGCTTTTTTCTCCGAGGCCATCGGGCATGCCGCTTTCACAGGCATTGCTTTGGGTGTGTTGCTCGGGTTGACCGATCCGCTTTGGTCCATGATCGGCTTCGCGCTGCTCCTCACGCTGGCGGTGACGTGGTTCCGGCGGCGCGGCGGATTGTCGTCGGATACCGCCATCGGACTGGTCATGGCCTTCACTGTCTCGCTCGGCATCGTCATTCTTTCGCGGGGAGGGGACTTCGCCCGCTACACCAATTTTCTCATCGGCGACATGCTCGCCATCACCGGCCGCGATGTGGCCGTCCTCGGTGTGCTCGGCCTCGTTGTCTTCGCCTCGTTTTTCTTTTTCTTCAACCGGCTGCTGCTGGCCACGCTGAGTCCGGCTATCGCGCGCAGCCGCGCGAAAGGTGCCGGCGCGGCGGAACTCGCTTTCGCCTGCCTGCTTGCTGTGGTTGTGACCTGCGCTCTGCCTTGGATCGGCATCCTCGTCATCAATGCGCTGCTTATCCTGCCTGCCGCCGCAGCGAGAAACCTCGCGCGCAACACCGCGCAATTTTTCGCCTGGTCGGTCGCCATTTCCGTTCTGGCGGGCATCGCCGGGCTGATCGTTTCGTTCTACGCCTCGACCGCCACCGGGGCGACCATCGTGCTCATCGCCATGGGATTCTATCTGCTCACCCTCGTCCGGCGCGCCGCGTCGTGAAAACCACGATCATCGCCCTCCACGGATTCCTCGGGCGCGGCAGCGATTGGGACGCGGTGCGGGCCGCGTCGAAGTCGGCCTTGGATTGGCAATGTCCGGATCTTTTTTCCCGAGGTGCGTCATCCTTCACTGCCCCCGAGTCCGATCGTCCCTGCTGGCTGGCCGGTTACTCCTTCGGCGCGCGGCTTGCCCTGCGCTGGATGCAGGAAGCGCCGGACTGCTATCTCGGCGCGCTGCTTGTCTCGGCCAATCCGGGAAATTTCCAGACCGACGAACAGCGAACGGCCCGCAGGGCTGCCGATAAAAATTGGGCCGAAAAGTTTCGTCGGCAGCCTTGGAGCGAGGTGATCAGCGAGTGGAATGCGCAACAAGTGTTTGCGCCGGATTCCGCTCCCTTTCGCGACGAGAAGGATTTCGATCGCGATAAACTTGCCGTAGCGCTCGGGGAATTTTCCGTCGCCTCGCAGTTCACCGATCCGCTGCGCTTGCCCTCGCGGCTGATCTGGCTGGCTGGGGGGCAGGACGAGAAATTCTGCGCACTTCTCGACGATATGCGCAACGCCGGCTTTCCCGGCACGTTCCTGCGGGTGGATGATGCAGGGCACCGGTTGCTCCATTCGGCACCCGGGGCGGTGGCCGCCGCACTTGATGATCTGGTTGCTTGATTCTTTGCCTTGGGAAAGCGGACGCTCTCGGCAATGACCAAGTTGATCTACGCCGGCAGCCCCGACTCGGCGGACATGCTTTACGCCACGGGCTTTGCCGCGCCGGATCCGTTCGTCTTTCTGCAGCACCGCGGAAAAACCACCATTGTCCTCAACGATCTCGAGATCGACCGTGGCCGTCGCGAGGCGGAAGCCAATGAAGTTCTCTCTGCCTCGGATCTCGGTCGCGAATTCGGCAGCACATCACCTGCCATCATTGCGGCAGGCCTCCTGCTCCGGCGGAAAATCCGCCGTGTCGAAGTGCCGTCCGATTTTCCGCTCGGCATGGCCCGCGCGCTGGAGAAAGCGGGCATCAAAGTTTTTCCGGTCGACGGACATTTCTGGCCGGAGCGCGAGGCCAAGTCCAAGCGCGAACTGGAAGATATCGGTAAAGCTCTGCGCATCACCGTGGCCGGATTGCTCCGCGCGGTCGAGGTTTTGCGTGCGTCCAAGATCGGGCGCGGTTCCTTGCTCAAATGGCGCGGCAAAACTTTGACCAGCGAGATCGTCCGTGCCGAATGCGACTCCGCCGTGCTGCATGCCGGCGGTGTGCCCGGTGGAACGATCGTGGCCGGTGGACGGCAGGCCTGCGATCCGCACGAGCGCGGACACGGACCGCTCCGCGCGCACGAACTGATCATTCTCGATGTCTTTCCACGCGACGCGCGAACCGGGTTTTTCGGTGATCTCACTCGCACCGTGGTGAGGGGACGGGCGAGCGATGCGCAGCGGCGTCTCTGGCAAACGGTCTGCGCGGCACAAAAACTGGCCATCCGCTCGATCAAACCTCGGGTCAAGGGTGCGGCGGTGCACAAAGCCGTGCAGGAATTTTTCGCCGCGCACGGATACACCACGGAAAAAAAGCGCGGACGCTGGACCGGATTCTTCCACGGCACCGGCCACGGGCTCGGGCTCGATCTGCACGAGGAACCGCGCATCGCCGCGACCGTTTTCCGGCCCGGACAGGTTTTTACCGTCGAGCCCGGACTCTACTATCCGGGCATCGGAGGGGCGCGGCACGAAGACGTTGTCACCGTGACCCGAACCGGTTGCCGCCTGCTTTCCAAGCTGGTTGTGCCTCTGGAGATATGATTTTTTTGAACGTGAGAGCCCGGTATTTGTCTTAAGCCACACCTGAACCATGAGCACCTCAACCTACCTCATCCTTATCGGCGTCCCGCTCGTCTTGGGTCTCTATGCCCAGATGCGCGTGTCCGGCGCTTTCGGAAAATACAAAAAAGTCGCCGCGACTTCCGGTGTCACCGGGGCCCAAGCCGCGCGCGAAATCCTCAATGCCGCGCAAATCCACGATGTCGAAGTCCGCGAGATCAACGACATGCTGGGCGACCATTATGATCCGTCGAAAAAACGGCTGTGCCTCTCCTCCGACGTCTACCACACGCCGAGCGTCGCCGCGCTGGGTATCGCCGCGCATGAAGCCGGCCACGCCATCCAGCACGCCCGAGCCTATGCTCCGCTCAAATGGCGCATGGCCATCGTGCCCGTCACGCAGTTTGCCTCGCAGATTCTTCCGCTGGTCATCATCGGCGGCTTCATGTTCCACATCACCGGTCTGATCACGCTCGGCATTCTTTGCTACGCCGTGCTCGCCGTCTTCCAATTGATCACGCTGCCCGTCGAATTCGACGCCTCCAAACGCGCCAAAGTCATCCTGCAACAAATGGGCATGATCCAACCGGGGGGCGAAGCGGTCGGCGTGAACAAGGTTCTCGATGCCGCCGCTCTGACTTACGTTGCCGCTTTCGTCGCCGCGCTGGGGAACTTGGCCTATCTCCTGATGGCGCGGCGGCATGAGTAGCCGCGGGTCTGCTTCTCCCGCGGTCGCCCTGACCATTGCCGGATCCGATTGCTCCTGCGGCGCCGGTGCGCAGGCGGATCTGAAAACTTTCTCCGCTTTCGGCGTCTACGGACTCTCCGCCATCACCTGCGTGGTGTCGGAAGTGCCGAATTGCGTCGAGCACGTGCAGGCGGTCAAACCCGAGGTGCTCCGCTCGCAGATCCGCCTGCTCTTCGAAAATTTCCCCGTCGCCGCGGTCAAGACGGGCATGCTCTATTCGCGCCAGCTTCTGCGCGTCGTTTCCGAGGAATTGGCCGACCGCCTCGGCATGTTCCACCTCGTGGTCGATCCGGTCATGGTGGCGAGCAGCGGTGATCCGCTGCTCAAGAAAGATGCGGTCCGCGCCTACCAGGAGGAACTGCTCCCCCTGGCCGACGTGATCACGCCGAATCTCGACGAAGCGGCTGTCTTGCTTGGTCGGCGCATCACCAGTCGCCGGGCCATGGACGCAGCCGCACGCGACCTGCACGCGCGATACGGCGCTGCGATCGTGCTCAAAGGCGGACACCTCCGCGGGAGCAAAGCGGTCGATCTTCTCTGCGACCGCCGCGGTGTGCGCGAATTTGTGCTGCCGTATCTGCGCGGACGCGAGACGCACGGAAGCGGGTGCACACTCTCCGCGGCTATCGCCGCCGGCCTCGCACGCGGCAGACCTTTGTCCGCTTCGGTCGAGGCCGCCAAAAAGTTTCTCCATCGCGGCATCGCGCGGCAACTTGTCTGGCGTCGCGGCAAAAAGCGGACCGGAGCCGTCCGGCATTCATGACCGTTCTCGTTGTCGGCGGGGGAGGGCGCGAGCACGCGCTCGTGTGGAAACTGGCCCAATCCTCCCGCGTCGATCGCATCCTCTGCGCACCCGGTAACGCCGGCACGGCGATGTTGGCAGATAATTTTTCGGTCAAAACGACCGATCTCGATGGCATCGTCGCATTGGCGCAGCAGGAAAAGGTCGGCCTCGTCGTCGTCGGACCGGACGATCCGTTGGCCGCCGGACTGGTCGACCGTTTGCAAGCCGCGGGCATCCGCGCCTTTGGTCCCACCGCCGCCGCAGCGCGATTCGAAGCCTCGAAAAGTTTCGCCAAAGACTTCATGCGACGGCACGGCATCCCGACGGCCGCTTCCGAGAAATTTACCGATATCGAATCCGCCCGTGCCTATGCGCGTGGACAAAACTATCCGCTCGTCATTAAAGCCGACGGCCTCGCTTTGGGCAAAGGCGTGACCATCGCGGAGGATTTTCCCGCGGCCGAACGCGCCTTGCGCGAAGCACTCGTGGAGAAAATTTTCGGCGACGCGGGGAGCACGGTCGTCCTCGAGGAATTTCTTTCCGGACGCGAGTGCTCCGTGCATGCGCTCGTCGACGGTCACTCGTGGCTGCTTTTTCCCGACGCACGCGATCACAAGCGGGCCTTCGACGGCGACCGAGGACCAAACACCGGCGGCATGGGAACGCTCAGTCCTTCCGGACGCGTGGACGATGCGCTGCGCGCGCGGATCAAAAAAGAAATCCTCGCGCCTTTTGTCCGCGGATTGAAGCAGGACGGCATCGATTTCCGCGGCATGCTTTTCCCGGGGCTGATGCTCACAACCGATGGACCAAAAGTGCTCGAGTTCAACGCGCGCTTCGGTGATCCGGAAACGCAGGTTCTTTTACCGCGCTTGAAAAGCGACCTCGTCGATTTGCTCGAAGCAACGATCGATGGCCGTCTCGATTCGGTGCGTGCCGAGTGGGATGCACGCGCGGCCTGTTGTGTGGTCATGGCTTCGGGCGGATACCCGGGCGGATACAAAACCGGCGTTCCCGTCGAAGGCCTCGACAACTGCGGGGGTCTCGTTTTCCACGCGGGCACCAGGCGGGAAGGGGATCGTGTCACGACCTCCGGCGGGCGGGTTCTCGGGGTCGCTGCTCTCGGCGAGACTGCAGCCGACGCCATCCAGTCGGCTTACGATGCGGTCCGGCGGATTCGTTTTGATAATGCCGCGTGGAGAACCGACATTGGGTCCCCCGATCCGGCATGAACAAATTCGCGCTGCTGCTTTTTCTCGCGCCGCTCCTCGCGCGCGCGCAGGAACCGTCGCCTTCTCCCACCGCTGCACCCTCACCCGTGCCCGCGCAGGAGGAGATGGACTCCTATGAGCGACTCGAAGCGCTCGACGCCGCGCAAATCAAACTCGCCACGGAAACCATCAAGGCCAATCACGCCGAGGCGGCAACGCTCGACGAAACGGGAATGGCGCGCGCCACGCTCCGCGGGCTGCTCGACGGTCTCTACCCCGGCGCGGAATTGACCGGCGGCGAGGCCGCCAAAACCGAACTCTCGCCATTCCGCGCCGAAATTCTCGACGGGCGTGTCGGCTACGTGCGCCTCGGCTCGATCGGCAGCGAGAACATGGCGCAACTGGATGCGGCTTTGCAGGACTTCACGGAAAAGAAGGCCGAGGGCATCGTGCTCGATCTGCGGGCCACACCCGAGTCGTCGGACTTCCCCATGGCCGCGCAGGTCTGCGAAAGGTTTGTGCCGAACGGAACCGCCCTTTTCTCTCTGGTCCGTCCGGGAGAGAAGCAGGAGAAAATTTTGACCTCTTCGCGCGCTCCCGCTTTCCAAGGTGTTGTCGTGGTGCTCGTCGACGAGGAGGTGGCCGGCGCGGCCGAAGTGATCGCGGCCGTCCTGCGCCGCCACGCGCGCGCCATGGTCGTCGGCACCAACACGAGCGGACGCGCCGTGGAGTTCACCCTGCTTCCGCTCGGGGGCGGCCACCATCTCCGTTATGCCGCAGCCGAGGCCCGCGTGGCCGGTCTGCCGCCGCTTTATCCCCGCGGGGTCGAACCGGATCTCGAAGTGGACCAATCGGCCAGCGACAAGAAAGCCATCCTTGATGCAGCATTGGAAAAAGGTATCGCCGGATATGTCTTCGAAAGCGAACGCGCGCGGATGAACGAAGCCGCTCTCGTTGCCGGGACCAACCCGGAAATCGACGCGGAAGAACCCGGTGCCGAACTCCTCGATCGCCCGCTGCAGCGCGCGGTTGATCTGGTCGTTGCGATCAAACTCTTTCGCAAGCGCGGCTGATTCAACGCCCGAGCAAACCGCGCAGCAAGTTGCCCGCTGCCTCCACCGCCGTGGCGGGAATTTCCGCCGCGCTTTCCACCGCCTGCGTAGCCGGCGCCACGGCCAGCGCGGCAACCACGCGCGTGGTCAGATCCTCGGTCGGCGCCTGCGGCGTTCCACCGATCCTCACCGGCGTCCACAGATACCCTTCTTTTTCCTGGCGGAACAAGATCGGCATGAAGGCGACGAGCCACGGGCGTCCTTCGCGCTGCAAGCCCAGCTGCAGATCGGCGGATAGCGACGATGCTCCCGTCGCTCCCGACCCGCGCACCGCGAGTCCTTTCGGCGACACGGCAACGAGGTTCGAGAAGGTGAACGATCCGTCCGCTTTGCGCACGAATTCGAAGCGGAAACTATCCCACGGCACCGTCGAGTAGTTTTCGCCGGTGAATATGCTCGCGAGTTTGACCAGAGCGGGCAGATTCTGCGTTTCGGCGCCCGCCAGCTTCATTTGTCCCCGGAGCTCGCCGCGATCCAAAACCGCGTCCCCGCTGCTGCGCGCCGTGAAGTAATCGCCCGCTTTTTGCGGTAAGAAACCGTCGATCTTGAAGTCCTGCCAGCTGAATTCCCCGGACATTTCGCCCGCGTCCAAGGTGGCCGAGCCGGCGAGGGCGCCTTCGCCGTTTTTCAGCGCGAAGCTCGCGATGCGCCAGGCGCGGCCTTGCTGCTCTCCGGTCAACCTCTCGATTTCCAGCGACGGCCATCCCGGAATTTCAAGCCTGCCGCCGTTCGCAGAGAAAGACCATGATCCTTTGTCATAGCGCAGGCGCGCCTTCGTGTCGCGTATGCTCCAGTCCGCCCCGTCCTCGTGGCGGAAAGAAAAACGTTCCGCAAGGATGTCGACGGGAGGAACTTTTTTCCCCGAGGCGCCCGCCGGTGAGCCACCTTCCGTCCGTTGCGTCCCGCGGTCGCGCCAGACGAGATCGATGTTTTCCGCCTCGATGTGCAGCGGGGAACCGCCGAAATCGCGCAGCTGTTTCCATTCGACAGCCGTGCGGACTCCTTCGAACTGGAGACGCGCGAACGGCAAGTTGGGACCGCTTACCACGCCGCGACCGACCCGCAAGGTGCCATCGCGGTAGGTAGAATCGTTCAATTCCACGTCCGCGCCGACCAGACGTGACAACTCCGCTCCGAGCCGCGATTGCACCAGCGCGTCGACCAGCGTGTCACGGAAGAACCACGCCGCCGCTCCCGCGAGCAACAGCAGCGCGAGGCAAATACCGAGTAATCGCAGAAACTTCACCCCGCCACCAATACACATTGCGCCGCCTCCGGCCAACGCCGCATGCTTTTGCGCTGTGCAACGCGCCGCCCCGTGGCTTTATTCATGCCCTGTGAAAGCCCTCCCGGTCGTCCTTGTTCTTGCTGTCTTGGCCGGATGTTCCCCCAAGCAGAAACCGCAACCGCCAGAGTTCGTCGTCCCCGTCATGGCGCCGATCCAGAAAGATGTCCCCGTTGTCCGCGAGTGGGTCGGCCTTACTTATGGCATGGTCAATGCCGAGATTCGCGCGCAGGTCTCCGGCTATCTTGTCTCGCAGGATTATGTCGACGGATCGCTCGTCAAAAAAGGCCAGCTGCTTTTCCAGATCGACCCGCGTCCCTTCCAAGCCGCGTTCGACCAGGCCCAAGGCGAACTGGCCAAAGCCCAGGCCGCGCTCATCCGCGACGAGGCCAACGCCAAACGCGCCGTCGACCTGCTCAAGAAAAACGTCATCAGCCGCGAGCAATACGACGACCAGATCCAGTCTTTCGAGTCGAGCAAAGCGGCCACCGCCGCGGCCGAAGCCGCAGTCGAGCAGGCCCGCCTCAACCTCGAGTTCACCAGCATCACCGCGCCGGTCGACGGTCTCGCCGGCATCGCCGCGGCGCAGGTCGGCAACCTCATCGGTCCGCAGTCGGGCCCTCTCACTTCGGTCACCATGGTCGATCCGATCAAAGTGAAATTTTTCGTCAGCGAAAACGAATACCTGCGATACGTGAAGCCCTACTTCGGTGATCCGGACAAACTCGTGCAAGTTTCCGAACGCGGCGGGTTCGGCCTGCAGATTCTCCTCAGCGACAGCACCATCTACCCGCATCCCGGACGCCTCCTCGCCATCAACAACCAGGTCACACAGAATACCGGTTCGCTGCAGGCCGAGGCCGAGTTTCCCAATCCGGGCAATCTTCTGCGCACCGGACAATTCGCGCGCGTGCGCGGCGTGACCAGTTGGCAGAAGGATGCTTTGCTCGTTCCGCAACGCGCGATCAACGACCTGCAGGGCAAAGCGCAGATCGCCGTCATCGGCCAGGACGGCAAAGTCGACCTGCGCATCGTCGAGACGGGGCCGACCTACGCCTCGATGCAGGTGGTGGGCAAAGGTCTCGAGCCGGGCGAGAACGTCGTCGTCGAGGGTATGCAAAAGTTGCGCCAAGGCATGACCGTGAAAACGCAGCCGTGGAAAATTCCACCGGGCTTCGCCGAGGATCCGACCCTGCCCGAACCGGTCGAGCCGCAGCCGGGTAATTTCGACCGCATGCCGCCCAAAGCCGCGCTTGAGGGCGCGCCAGCGCCGGAAGTTCCGGTCGCGCCTGCTGGAGCGGCATCGCCGACGCCCGCACCTCCGACACCACCCGCCCCCGCCGCTTCCCCCGCCGCGCCGGCCAACTGATCCCGGCACCGATCCATGCCGCAGTTTTTCGTCAACCGGCCGATCGTGGCGATGGTCATCGCCATCATCACGGTCATTGTCGGACTCGTCTCGATGGCCGGTCTGCCCATCGCGCAATACCCGAACATCGTCCCGCCGCAGATCCAAGTTCTGGCAACCTACGTCGGCGCGGATGCGCTGACTGTCGAGCAATCCGTCGCCACACCCATCGAGCAGCAGGTCAACGGCGTCGACAACATGGAATACATGTATTCCATCAACGCGAACAACGGGCAGATGACGCTGAACGTCTTCTTCGGCGTGCAGACCGACGCGACGACGGACCAGATCCTCACCCAGATGAGGCAGGGGCAGGCGGCTTCGCAGTTGCCCTCCGCCGTGAGCAACTTCGGCGTGACCGTGCAGAAGAGCACATCGGCGCCACTGCTTCTCTTCGCGCTTTATTCTCCGAACGACGAATTCGACGCCACTTTCCTCGCCAACTACGCCTACATCAACATCAACAACGAGCTGGGACGCGTTGAAGGTATCTCGCAGGTTTCCATTTTCGGCGCCGGGCAATACGCCATGCGCATCTGGGTGCGTCCCGACCAGCTGGCCAAGCTCGATGTCACCACGGACGAAATCGTGCAGGCCGTCCGTGCGCAAAATCGCGTCAATCCCGCCGGCCAAGTTGGCGGACCGCCCGCGCCACCCGGGCAGGAATTCGCCAAATCGGTCATCACGCAGGGTTACCTCAGCACGATCGAGGAATTCGGCAACATCATCGTCCGTGCCAACTCCGACGGATCGACGCTTTTGCTCAAGGACGTGGCCGAGATCCAACTCGGCGCGCAAAACTACAACATTCAAGGGCGCTTCAACGGCAAACCGGCGGCCATCGTTGCCTGCTACCAGACGCCGGGGTCGAATGCGCTCGACGCGGCCAAGAACGCGAAGGAACTGATGGCCCGCCTGGCCGAACGCTTCCCGCCCGGACTCGCCTACACCGAATCGCTCGACACGACCAAAGCCGTCACCGCGGGCATCGAGGAAATCGTCAAAACGCTCTTCGAGGCATTGCTCCTCGTCATCATCGTCGTCTTTGTCTTTTTGCAGGGCTGGCGCGCCACGCTGATTCCGCTCCTCGCCGTTCCTGTTTCCCTCATCGGCACCTTCGCCATCTTCCCGCTGATCGGATTTTCCATCAACACATTGTCGCTCTTCGGTCTCGTTCTCGCCATCGGTCTCGTCGTCGACGATGCCATCGTCGTGGTCGAAGCGGTCGAGCACCACATCGAGCAGGGAATGTCTCCGCGCGACGCCACGCTCAAGGCCATGCAGGAAGTGTCCGGTCCCGTCGTGGCCATCGCGCTGGTGCTTTCCTCGGTGTTCATCCCGACGATCTTCATCCCCGGCATCACCGGCAGCCTTTACCAGCAGTTCGCCGTGACCATCGCCATTTCCGTCTGTATTTCGGCCTTCAACGCTCTCTCGCTCAGTCCGGCGCTCGCCTCCCTCATCCTCCGCCCGAAAACCGAAACCCGCGGGCCGCTCGGCGGATTTTACAAATGGTTCAACGCCATGTTCGGGCGCGCTACGGACAAATATGTGCGCACTTGCGGCATGGCCATCCGCAAAACATTCATCAGTCTCTTCATCCTCGGCGGCATGGCCGCCTTGGCCGGAGTGTTCGGCAGCCGCCTGCCACCCGGCTTCCTGCCCGAGGAAGACCAGGGATATTTCTACGCCGGCGTGCAATTGCCCGACGCCTCCTCGATGGAGCGCACCAGCCAGGCCTGCAAGGAGATCGAGAAGATCATCATGGACACCCCCGGCGTGGAATACGTCACCACCGTCGTCGGGCTCAACCTGCTCAGCACGGTGCAGACCACCTACAACGGATTTTTCTTCGTCACGCTCAAGCCGTGGGACGAGCGGACCACGCCGCAGACGCAATACAAGAACATCATGCGCCGCATCAACGCGCACCTCGCCGCGTTGCCCGAGGGCATGGCTTTCGCCTTCTCTCCGCCGGCCATTCCCGGCGTCGGCACATCCGGCGGAGTGAACTTCATCCTGCAGGACCGCAGCGGTGGCTCTGTGCAATTCCTTGCCGAGAACACCAAGACGTTCATGGCAGCCGCGGCCAAGAGGCCCGAACTGGAGCGGCTCAACACCACGCTCCTGCCCGCCGTTCCGCAGATCAAGCTCGATATCGACCGCGAGATGGCCATGACGCAGGGCGTGGCCATCGACAGCGCTTACAACACGCTGCAGACCTTCCTCGGCGGCACGATGGTCAATTATTTCAACCGCTTCGGCCTGCAATGGCAGGTCTATGTGCAGGCCGCCGGCGAATTTCGCGGCGAGATCGAGAAGGCCGGACAGTTCTACGTGCGCAACGGCGAGGGAAAATCCGTGCCGCTCTCCGCGCTGATGACGACCAAACCGCGTTACGGCCCGGAATTCACCATGCGCTTCAACATGTATCGCTCGGCGCAGATCAACGCCAGTGCCGCCCCCGGCTACAGCGCCAACCAAGCCATGGCCGCGCTGGAGGAAGTCTTCGAGCAAACTATGCCCAAGGAAATGGGCTACAATTACCTCGGCATGTCTTTTCAGGAGAAGCAGGCCGCCGAGGGCGTCTCGCCCGCCGTCATCTTCGCCCTCGCGCTGGTCTTCGTCTTCCTCATCCTTGCCGCACAATACGAAAGCTGGTCGCTCCCGTTCAGTGTCCTGCTCGGCACGCCCATCGCCATCTTCGGCGCGTTCTTCGCACTGTGGGGGCGCTCGATGGACAACAATATCTATGCGCAGATCGCGCTCATCATGCTCATCGGCCTCGCCGCCAAGAACGCCATCCTCATCGTCGAGTTCTGCAAGGCGGAATACGAGGGCGGTAAAAATCTTTTCGACGCCGCGTTGGCCGGCGCGCGTGTGCGGTTGCGTCCGATTCTCATGACCGCCTTCGCTTTCATCCTCGGCTGCGTTCCGCTCTGGACCGCGACCGGGTCCGGCGCCATCTCGCGCCAGACCATGGGCACCGCCGTGATCGGCGGCATGCTTGCCGCAACGGTCTTCGCCATCTTCATCATCCCGATGCTCTTCTACGTGGTGGAAAAACTTTCCGGCTCCAAACCGGGCGAGGGGAAGGAAACGACGCCCACAGCGCACTGAAAAATGAAGTCCGTTGCCGCTCTTCTCGGCTGGGTCGCGTTGACTTTCTGTGCCGCGCTCACCGGCTTCTTCGTCCAACCCGCCGACTACTACGCGTCTCTTGCCAAGCCTTCGTGGGCTCCGCCTGGCTGGCTCTTCGGTCCAGTGTGGACCCTGCTTTACCTCATGATGTCTTTTGCCGCATGGCTCGTCTGGCGCGAGGGCGGCTGGCGAGTGCAGCGCGGTCCACTCACTCTTTACCTCGTGCAACTCGCGCTCAACGCGCTGTGGACTCCGCTTTTCTTCGGGCTGCGCAATCCCGGCCTCGCGCTTCTCGAAATTGTCCTTCTCGGGGTAGCCATCGTGCTGACCGGGCGCGCTTTCCGTCCCGTCTGCCGCCTCGCCTCATGGGTGCTGGTGCCCTACTTGGTCTGGGTTGTTTTTGCCGCCGCCCTCAACTTCGCCATTTGGCGATTGAACTGACGTGTTTTCCTCCGCATCCATTTCCATGATGCGGCGCGCGCTGCGGTCGCCGAGCCACGCGCCGAACCGCACCCAACCGGAGTCCTGCGCCGCGTCCGCCACGCGCAACGACCGCTCGTGTTCCGCGCGCAACTCGGCCAGTTCCGCCCGCGCCTTGGCCAACGCTGCCGCGTAGGAAGCCGGATCGGCGAAAGCCTCGCCTTTGCGGAGCGCGTTCAGATGGGTGGGTGACTCGAGAAGTTCGCTGGACGCCGAAAAATGGTCGGCGACCTTGATTATGTTCTCCGGAGAAGACATCGAGGCGAGTTGCAGCGCCGCTTGGGTGAAGAGGTCTTCGCGCAATCCCGAGATGTTTTGCCATGCCGCGCGGTGGAACGCCGCGAAGTTGCGCCGTGTTTCCACCGACGTGCTCAGTTTCTCGCGCAAGGCGGCGAGCAGGCGGATCTGCGCGCGGAGAAGCGCCGCCGCCGTCATGGCGGATTGGCCGGCCTCCGGGCCGCTCCAGTTCAGCTCGAGGAGAGGTTCATCGAGCACCTCGAGCTGTCCTTGAACGCCCGCCTGTATGGCCGCGTGGTAGGCGAATGAAGAAACCTCCGTGAGCAGCGGGTTGGCCAAGAGATAGGAACGCCGCGCGAAAATATTCGCCGCGGAGAGAACGAAGTCGCCCGCCCCGAGCCATTCGGGAATTCCCACGCCCTGCCTTCCCGCCGCCCAGAGTCTCGCCAATTGCGCATGACGCTCGTCACCTGCAGCCAGCGGAATGCCCCGGCTGTCGACGAGAATCGTGCCGGTGACGACGATACCCGGCTGGCGGAAGCGCGACGGATCCTCTATCGATGCAAGGCACCGCTCGAGCCGCTTCGGTGCATATGCGCCGCCGGCGCCTATGACCGCGATGTATTTCGAGTGGTCGATAAAGTCGACCGCACGATTGATCGCGTCGGCAACGTCCGTCGTGTCGACCTGCGCCACCTGCACGGGCACACCCGGTAATTCCTTTTCCGGCACGGCGGCGACCGCTGTCCTGCCGTCATCGAGAAACACCACCAAATCGGGGCGCACGGTTTGTGCCCGCAAGGTGGCCAAAGCGTGCCGCAGCCCCGGATGCCGCGGAAATAACGGCACGATCACGGTCAGGTTGGAAGGTGAGCTCGCTGTCGCCATTTTTCGGGAGTCCGCGCGGGACTTCCATTCGTAGCCTATACGCTGTTAAAACTCCAATTGCATCATGAGTAACCGAACCTTCCCTCCCTTCAGTCTAAGCCGCCTCCTGAAAAAGACCTTCGAGCCGGCTCCCGGCCAACGCGTTTGTGTCCTCATCGACCTCAAAGACCCGCGCGAAATCAAAGATTTCAAGTTCCTCCAAGATCCGGGCCTCACGGTGCAAAAGAAAGCCCACGATGTTTTCTATCAGGGCCTGAAAAACGGAGTGCTCGCCGAACTCGGTCTCGAGGGCGGCGAAATCTACGCCTACGAATTGACCGGCGGGAGCAATCTCGATCTGCCCGATGAGGCCTACGCGCCGGATGGACGGCAGCTCAGCTTCGAGAAGGACATCTATCCGAATTACGACCTCATCCTCTGCGTCTCGACTTACTCGGCCACCGCACCGCTCACCGCCTCGGCCAAGCAGCACGGCTTCCGCGGCGCCACGCTCCACGGGGTCAACGACATCATTCTCTCCTCCGGATTGTCCGTCGACTATGACGAAGTCAGTGTCGAGGCGGAAAAGCTCCGCCAAGGAATGACGCGCGCCGACTGGGTCGAGCTGGACTTCCACCTCGACAATGGCGCCAAGCACACGCTCAAGCTCGAGCTCGGACAACAGGAGGCCCAGAAGAGCCACGGGCTCTGCCGCGGCACCGAACCCGATGTGGCCAACCTTCCGGCCGGCGAAATCTATTACGTTCCCGTCGGCGCCGAAGGAGAATTCCCCATGAAATACGAGGACGGCACGCTCGGTCTCATGCATGTCACGGGCGGCCGCATTAAAAGTGCGACCCTCATCAAGGGTAACGCCGCCACCATCGAGGCGCATAACCGCAAGTTGCAAAGCGATCCGGTCACCGGCGAACTCGGCGAACTGGGTTTCGGCACGCAGGTGCTCCCGGTCTCGGGCAAAGACATCCAGGACGAAAAAATCCGCGGCACCTTCCACATCGCCACCGGACGCAGCGACCATCTCGGCGGCAGCCTCACGCCGGACCGCTTTGCCAACAAGATGAACGCTACGCACGACGACATCCTCTTCTCCCGCGAAAAGACTCCCGAGGTGAAATCGTCCGAGGTTCGCATCTTCCGCGACAACAAAGTGGAAATCCTGCTCAAGGATTTCCACCCGTCGCCTTACATGGAGAGTCTGCTCAAGTAGGCGGCCCGCGCGTGGCGGAGAACATTTACGAGAGCGACCGGCTTGTCCGGGAATACCTGCTCTTCCATTACGGCAGCCCGGAGGAAATTCTCCCGTGGCCTGCCGGACCGCACGATGCAACCGGCTTCGCCGCGCGCCTCGTCGAGGACTTGCTCGACGTCACCGCGTTGCCGCCGGGCGCCCGCGCCCTTGATGTGGGATGCGCCGTTGGCCGCTCTTCATTCGAACTGGCCCGCCACTGCGGCAATGTGACCGGCATCGACTACTCCCGAGCTTTTGTCGCGGCCGCGACAAAAGTTGGGACGGAGGGATCGCTGGCTTACGAATACCTCATCGAGGGAGAGCGGACCGCGCAGGCGATAGCCCGTCTTCCGGACGGCGTCGACGCATCACGCGTGGTCTTCGAAGCCGGCGATGCCATGGCGCTTCGCGAAGATCTCGGCTCTTTCGATGTTGTCCTCGCCGCAAATCTCATTTGCCGCTTGCCGGATCCGCGCGTTTTTCTCGCGCGGGTCCCGGACTTGGTGAAGCCCGGTGGACAACTCCTGCTTACCACGCCGTTCACTTGGCTTGAGGAATACACGCCGCGCGAGACCTGGATCGGGGGCAGGGGAGGTGTTTCCTCGTCTGAGGCGCTCGCCAAGCTGCTCTCGGCGCACTTTGAGTTGCGCTTCCAAAAAGATTTGCCCTTCCTCATCCGCGAGCATGCGCGCAAATACCAGTGGAGCGTGGCCTGGGGCACGCGCTGGGTCAGAAAGTAGCAGCGGCATCTTGCCGCTTTTTTCCCGAAAGGTGGATCGTGCCGTCCCGGCACAATAGAGTCGGACGAAATCGCGATAGGGACATCGCGATCCACCCACGGCGGACTACTCTTCCTCGTCGCTGCCGTTCGTTCCCTCGATGAGCAGCGGCTGTGCCGTGGTGCGCGCACCGAGGGTGCGCAGTTTCTCCGTCTGTCGTAGCAGATTGCCGCGTCCGTCGCGCAATTTGTTCATCGCATCGTCATAACTCTCCTGCGTCTGCCGGATGCGCAGGCCGATATTTTCCAAATCGCGGCAGAAGGCGACGAACTTGTCGTAAAGTTTCCCGCCCTGTTCGGCGATTTGCCGCGCGTGGCGGTTCTGGCTGTCCTGCTGCCACAATTGCGCGACGAGCCGTGCTGTGGCGATGACGTTCGGCGCGGTGACCAGAACGATATTCTTCTGCAGCGCGAACTCGATCAGGTCGGGCGCGGTGTCCAGGGCGGCATGCAAGGCCGGCTCCACCGGCACGAAGAGAAAAACAAAATCCGGCGACTTGATGCCGGGCAGCGACGAGTAATCTTTGGCCGAGAGCTGCTCGATGTGGCGCTTGAGCGCGTCGGCGTGTTCTTTGGCTGCTGCAGCCTTCTCTTCCGCGGTCGGCGCGCTGCACTGGCGCTCGTAGGCGTTGAGCGAAACTTTGGCGTCGATGATGACCTGGCGCTCGCCGGGGAGGTCGAGCACCACGTCGGGTTGCAGGCGGCGTCCTTCCTGAGTGGTGTCGGAAAATTGCGTGTGGAATTGCTGGCCTTTGACCAGGCCCGCTTTTTCCAAGACCGACTCGAGGATCATCTCACCCCAGTTGCCGCGCGTCTTGGCCTGGCCTTTCAGTGCGCTGGCCAGGTTGGCCGCTTCGCGCGAGACCGATTGGTTCAATTCGCTCAGGCGCTTCACCTCGGTGCGCAACTCGGTGCGGGCGTCGCTCTCTTTGCCGTAGGCTTGTTCGACCTGCGTGCGGAATTCTTTCAAGCGCTCGGAGAGCGGACTCAGCAATTGTTCCAACTGCGCGCGGTTTTGTTCGGTGAACCGCTTCGATTTGTCCTCGAGAATGCTGTGCGCCAGATTCTCGATCTCCGCCTTGAGTGCGCCGCGCGATTCTTCGAGCCCCGCCGTTTTTTGTTTCTCGCCGGCCAACTCGGCCGAGAACTCCTGGACACGCACGAGCAAGTTGCGCCTTTCGTCTTCGACCAGTTGCAGTTGCCGCGAGACCTCGTCGGCCCGCGAGCGCGCCGCGGCCAGTTCGGCCAGCGCGCCGACTGACTTCAGGCGTCCCAGAAGATATCCGACCACGCCTCCGGCCAGCAGCACGGCGATGGCCCACCAGTAGAGTTCGGACATCCGCTCTGATTAGCATGCCCAGCCGCCCCTGTCGAAGTCCGCGGCCAAGGGTTGCGTACGAGGGCGCGATCCGGTATAAGCGCGGGATGAGTATCGCCACTGCCAGTGCCCGCGGACCCGCTTCCGCGCAGCAAAGCGCCAAATTGATGAATGGCGCCGAGTTGCTCGTCCGTTGTCTCGAGATCGAGGGCGCCGACACCATTTTCGCTTATCCCGGCGGGGCGAGCATGCCTATCCATCAGGCACTTACGCGCTCCAAACAAATCCGCACCATCCTCCCGCGCCACGAGCAGGGCGGGGTCTTCGCGGCTGAAGGCTACGCGCGCGCCACGGGCAAAGCCGGCCTTTGCATGGCCACCTCCGGCCCCGGTGCGACCAACCTCGTCACCGGCCTGGCCGACGCGTTCATGGACTCGGTGCCGGTCATCGCCATCACTGGCCAGGTGCCGCAGGAAATGATCGGCCGCGGCGCGTTCCAGGAGACTGACTTTTTCGGCATGACCCTGCCGATCGTGAAGCACAGCTACCTCGTGTGGGACATCCACGAGATCCCGCGCATCGTC
>JBILUI010000010.1:0-28520 GCA_044371145.1 Chthoniobacterales bacterium
CGGCGCCGTCCTCCGGTTTCCCGGTGACCTTGAGCACTTCGTTATCATGGATCCAGTCGTGGCCGTGGAAAACCCGGGCGCGCGGGCGGACGATGACTGTGGCCATGCGCTCAGTATTCGAGAATGGCCTCGGGTCGGACAACTCCGGATGCGCCCGGCTTTTCGGGGTATTCGAAAATGCGGCCTTCGTAATTGCGCAGGACGACTTTTTCTTTGTCGTGGTAGACGACATAGCCCGGGCTCACTGGGACTTTGCCGCCGCCGCCGGGGGCATCGATGACATATTGCGGCACGGCGTAGCCGGTGGTGTGTCCGCGCAGGGCTTCGATGATTTCGAGTCCCTTGGCCACGCTGGTGCGCAGGTGGGCAGACCCGTGGATGAGGTCGCACTGGTAAAGGTAGTAGGGCCGCACCCGGCTGCGTAGGAGCTTGTGGATGAGCGCGCGCATGGTGTCGGCATCGTCGTTGACCCCGGCGAGGAGGACACTTTGGTTGCCCAGCGGGATGCCGGCGTCTGCGAGGCGTCCGAGCGCATCGCGCACTTCGGTGGTGAGTTCGCGCGGGTGGTTGACGTGCACGCTCATCCAGAGCGGATGGAATTCCCTGAGCATAGCGCACAACTCGGGAGTGATGCGCTGTGGGAGAAAAATCGGAACGCGCGAGCCGATGCGGAGGAACTCGACGTGCGGAATGGCGCGCAGGCGGCTGAGGATTCCGCGGAGTTTGTCGTCGGAGAGCAGCAGAGCATCGCCGCCGGAGAGGAGAACGTCGCGGACTTCGGTGTGTTTTCCGAGATATTGGAAAGCCGCCTCGAAATCGGTCTCGAGTTCCTGCTCGCCCACGCCGCTGACCATGCGGCTGCGCGTGCAGTAGCGGCAATAGCTGGCGCAGCGGTCGGTAACGAGAAGGAGGACGCGGTCCGGATAGCGATGAACCAATCCGGGCACGGGCATGTGCCCGTCCTCGCCGCAGGGGTCGGCCATTTCGCCGGGGGTGACAACGGCTTCGCCGGAGAGCGGGATGACCTGGCGACGGATCGGGCAGTTCGGGTTGTCCGCCTCGATGAGGTTGAAGTAGTGCGGGGTTACGGCGAAGGCGAGTTTGTGCGCGGTGAGGAGCAGGCCCTCGCGTTCGGCCGGCGTGAGACGCAGATGCTGCTCGGCCTGCGCGAGCGTGGTGATGCGGTGGCGCATCTGCCAGCGCCAATCGTTCCACTCCGCGGGCGTGGCCTCGGGCCAGTAACCGGGGGTGTGCGTGCGGAAGTCGCGGTCGTTCATGGAGCGAGGAAGTATCGCCGGGTCCGGCGACGCGGGAGTTTGCGTCGCATGCTCTGACTGCTCACGCCTTGACGCGTTCAATATGCGCGCCGACATCGTTGAGTTTCTCGTCGATGTGTTCGTAACCGCGGTCGATATGGTAGACGCGGTTGACCTCGGTGACTCCGTCGGCCTGCAGTCCGGCGAGGAGCAACGCGGCGGAGGCGCGGAGGTCGCTGGCCATGACGGGTGCACCGCTCAGTTCGCCGTTGCCGGTGATGAAAGCGGTGGGTGTTTCGAGGCGGATTTGCGCGCCCATGCGGGCCAGTTCGGCCACGTGCATGAAGCGCTGGGGGAAAATGTGGTCGGTGATGACGCTCTCGCCGGGGGCGCGGACGAGCAGTGCGCACATCTGCGCCTGCATGTCGGTGGGAAAACCGGGGTAGGGGCTCGTTTCGAGATGGAGCGGGCGTAGTCCGCCGTTGGGCGAAACACTGACGCTGCGAGCGCTCGTTGCGATGTTGAAGCCGGCGGCGCGGAGGGGTTCGAGGACCGATTCGAGGTGGTCCGGGCGGACATTGTTGACTGTGAGCTCGCCGCCACTGATCGCGCCGGCCACGAGCATGGTGCCGGCTTCGATGCGGTCGGGGATGACGGTGTAATCGGTGCCGTGCAGTTCTTTGACTCCCTCGATGACGATGCGCCGGGTGCCGGCTCCGGTGATGTTCGCGCCGAGGGCGTTGAGAAAATTGGCCAAGTCGACGACTTCGGGTTCCTCGGCCGCGTCTTCGATCACGGTGGCGCCTTCGGCCAGAACGGCCGCCATCATGACATTGTCCGTGCCGAGCACCGTCGTGCCGAATTTGCCGCTCATGGTGACGTTGGATCCGCGCAGGCGCGGAGCGAGGACTTTCACGTTGCCGCCGGTCACACGGACGGCAGCGCCGAGGGCTTCGAATCCGCGGAGATGCAGATCGATCGGACGGTCGCCTATGACACACCCGCCGGGCAGCGAGACGCAGGCTTCGTGTTCGCGTCCGAGAAGCGGGCCGAGCACGCAGACCGACGCGCGCATTTTGCGCACGAGCTCGTAAGGGGCTTCGGTGCGGATCTTTTCCGCTTTGATCACGACAGTGCCGCTGGCGCGTTCCACTTCGCATCCGAGTGCGCTGAGGATGGTCAGCATGTAATGGATGTCGCTCAGGTCCGGCACGCCGCGGATGACGCAGCGTTCCTTGGTGAGGAGCGCTGCGGCGAGGATGGGGAGGGCGGAGTTTTTCGACCCGCTGACGCGCACCTTGCCGTTCAGCTTGCGTCCGCCGTGAACGAGAATTTTATCCATGAAAACCGACCGCGAAACGCGGGATGTTTTGATAGTCCGGACGGACGGAAATGTCCCGAAATTTGCGTTGTGCCGTCAGGAGGGTGTTAACTGCATCGGCCTGTCCCGCGCCGATTTCCAGAAGGAGCGCGCCGCCGGGGGCAAGGCGGCCGGGTGCGTCCGCGACGAGGCGGCGGATGAGGTCGAGTCCGTCGGCTCCGCCATCGAGGGCCAAGGCGGGGTCTTGGCGGACTTCGGCCGAGAGCGCGGCGATCTCGCCGGCCGGGATGTAGGGGAGGTTGGCCGCGATGAGGTCGAACTTGGTGTCTCCGGGCGGCAGGAGGTCGGCTTGGTGGAAAGAAATGCGCGCGGCGAGTTCGTGGCGCGCGGCATTCTCCGCGGCGAGGGCGAGGGCGTCGGGCGAAATGTCGACGGCGTGGACTTCGGCGGAGGGTGTTTCCAGCGCGAGCGTGATGGCGATGACGCCGCTGCCCGTGCCGGTATCGAGAATCTTGGGCGATGTTTTGGCCTTCGTGATTTCCAGCGCGATCTCGACGAGTTGTTCCGTCTCGGGGCGTGGCACCAGTCCGCGCTTGTCGCAGGCGAAGGTGCGTCCGTGGAACTCGGCCGTGCCTAGAACGTGCTGGAGCGGTTCGCGCGCGCCGCGGCGTTTCACCATCTCGCGCAAAGGCGCGCGCTCGGCTTCGCCCAGCGGACGATCGAATTGAAGATAAAGCTCCATGCGCTTGAGTCCGAGCGCATGGGCCAGCAGGTGCTCGGCGTTGAGGCGCGGATTTTCCACGCCGCGGTCGGCGAGATAGCGTTCGGTGCCGCGGAGAACTTCGAGCAGCGGGAGAGTTTCAGGCATGATCAAGCCAAACCCGCTTCTGCCAGGCGGTCTTCCATGTCCTGCTTTTGCAGGGCGGCGACCATTTCGTCGAGGTCGCCCTCGATCACTCGGTCGAGATTGTAAAGGGTCAGGCCGATGCGGTGGTCGGTGATGCGGTTCTGCGGGAAATTGTAGGTGCGGATTTTTTCCTCGCGACCGGCACGGCCGATGAGGCTGCGGCGGTGGGCGGAATATTTTGCTTCTTCCTCGTTGCGTTTGTCCTCGAGGAGGCGCGTGCGGAGGATTTCCAGCGCGGCGGCTTTGTTCTTCTGCTGCGAGCGTCCGTCTTGACAGCGAACGATTTTGCCTGTCGGGATGTGCAGAATCTGAACCGCAGAGTCGGTCGTGTTGACGCCTTGTCCGCCGGGCCCGCCCGAGCGGCAGACTTCGATGCGGAGGTCCTGTGGGCGCAGTTCGATGTCGACCTCCTGCGCCTCGGGGAGGACGGCGACCGTGGCGGTCGAAGTATGGATGCGGCCCTGCGCCTCGGTGGCGGGGACGCGTTGCACGCGGTGCACGCCGCTTTCGTAGCGCAGCCGGCGGAAGACAGCCTCGCCGATGACTTTGAAGATGACCTCCTTGAAACCGCCGAGGCCGGAAGGACTGGAATCGATCGACTCGATCTTCAGTCCGTGTGCTTCGGCATGGCGCTGATACATGCGGTAAAGATCGGCGGCGAACAGCGCGGCTTCATCGCCGCCGGTGCCGGCGCGAATTTCCACGATGGCATTGCGGTCTTCTGCTTCATCGGGCGGGAGGAGTGCGAATTGGATTTCGCGGTCGAGGACGGCGAGCCGGTCTTTGATTTGCGGGACCTCGGCCGCGGCCAGCTCGGCCATCTCGGGATCCGTGCCCGAGGCGATTTCCTCGTTCTCCCGCAGTTGCGTGCGCAACCGGGCCGCCTCGTCATCGGCATCGGCCAGCTCTTTCAGCCGCGCCTGTTCGCGCATCACATCGCGCGCCTTGGCCGGGTCGGTGTAGAAGTCGTCGGAAGAGACGAGTTTCTCCAACTCGGCCAGACGCTCCCGTTTTTTGGCGATGAGCGGGGCGAGATCCATGAAAAGAAAAACGGCGACCGGCCGCGGGGCGGCGCGATCACCGTGTCAGCAACAAACCAGCTAAGCTTTTTTGACGCGTGCCGCTTTGACCGAGCCGTAGCGGCGGGAGAATTTCTCCACGCGTCCGGCGGTATCGATGAACTTCTGCTCGCCGGTGAAGAAAGGATGGCAGGCCGCGCAGATACCGATCTTGATGCCCTTGCGGGTCGAGCGGGTGTGGTAGACCGCCCCGCAGGTGCAGGTGATCGTCGTTTCAGCGTAGTCGGGATGCAGATCGGCTTTCATGGAAAGAGGATTGGTGAGACTAGCGGAGTGTCCTGCGAAGGCAAGCAAAACCCGTCAAAAGCGACCTTTGCCCCCGGGGGAGGTTGGGCTAACCTCTTAACTGATGGAGCACTCGGCCAAATGGTATTTGCGCAAGCATGAGGATGGGGAGGTATTCGGACCGGTCGATTTCGCCAAACTGAAGGACTGGGCGCGGGCCGCGCAGGTGTCGCCGCTGGACATGGTCAGCGATGACCGGACGAACTGGGTCAAGTCGCCCATGCTGCAGGGTCTGCACATGGATTATCTCATCCAGCTAGGCGACGAGAGCTATTACGGCCCGACGACCGAGGAAGCGGTGCAGGAATTTTTGCGCCTGGGCGAGATCCACGCCGAAACCACCCTCATCAATTGCTGCACCGGCGCGGAGACGACTTTGCGCGAAAGCGGATTTTTTCAGGGACTGCCTCCGCCGATGGAAGAAATTGCGGCGGGCGAGCCCGGGCGCCGCACCATCCGCCAGAATCTCCAGCAGCGCATCCGCGAACTCGAATTGCTGCTTGTCGAGAAACGCCAGAAACTCGAAATGGCCGAGGTGCGCATCCGGCAACTCGAGCGCCGCTTGCAGGATGCCGGCCTGCGTCCCGATTGAGCGCCGCGGCTCCCAAGGAGCGTCTCGACGTGCTTCTCGTGCGCCGCGGCTTGTGTCCCTCGCGCGAGAAGGCGCAGCGCCTTATCATGGCCGGACAGATTTTCAGTGGCGGGACGCGTTTGGAGAAAGCATCGCAAACTTTCGCCGGGGACGCGCTGCTCGAGGTAAGGGGGGGCGATCGCTACGTGGGGCGGGGGGCGCTCAAGCTGGAACACGCGCTGAAGCATTTCGCCGTCGACCCTTCGGGTGTGGTCTGTCTCGATGTCGGAGCCTCCACCGGTGGGTTCACCGATTGCCTCCTCCAGCACGGCGCTCGCAAGGTCTACGCCCTCGATGTGGGGCACGGCCAGTTGGATTGGAAAATCCGGAGCGACCCGCGCGTCGTTGTCATGGAGCACTGCAACGCCCGACACCTGCAACCGGGCGACCTTCCCGAAAAAGTGTCCCTTGCCGTGGCCGATGTGAGCTTCATCTCGCTGACTTTGGTCTTGCCGCCGGTGACGGGGGTTCTTACTGACGGCGGCATGATTCTGGCTTTGATCAAGCCGCAGTTCGAACTCTCGCGCCAAGAGGTCGGGCGCGGCGGCGTGGTGCGCGACGACGAGGCGCGCGCGCGCGCCGTGGAAAAAATACGGGCCTTCGCCGCGGAGCGCGGCTGGCAATGGGGCGGCGTGACCGACTCCCCGATCAGCGGCGCCGACGGCAACCGCGAATTCCTCTGCCTCCTCCGGCCATGAAAGTAGGTATCCTCGCCCGCATCGACAAACCGCAGGCCGCGCCTCTCGTGCGGTCGTTGCGCGATGCTTTGTCCACCCGCGGCGTCGAAACAGTTTTGGAAAAGCGCACAGCCGGCCTGGTGGGCGACGGCGGGTTGGATGAAAACGCGCTGGCCGAAGCGTGCGACATGGTTGTTGTCCTCGGCGGTGACGGCACTATTTTGCGCGCGCTGCATCGCATGCAGGGAAAAGTTCCCCCCATCTTCGGCATCAATCTCGGATCGCTCGGTTTTCTCACGGGCGTCAGCAGCGAGGATTGGTCGCGCGCGGTGGAAAGTATCGTAGCCGGCGATTATCAACTGAGCGCGCGCACCCTCTTGCGTGTCGAACTCGAGCGCGGCGGCCGTGTCATGGAAACCTTCCGCGGGCTGAACGACGCCGTGGTCAGTCGCGGTCATCATTCGCAGCTGATCAAAATCGAAGTGCGCGTAGATGGCGATGAGCTTTGCGTTTACAACGCCGACGGGCTGATCGTTGCCACTCCAACGGGATCGACGGCTTATTCCATGTCGGCCGGCGGCCCGCTCCTTCTTCCCGACAGTTCTTCGTTTGTCCTCACGCCGATCTGTCCGCATGTCTTGACCAGCCGCTCCGCCGTGGTGCCAGACAGCGCCCTTCTGGAATTGCGTCTGGTTGGCGACGCGCCGGGCGTCACGGTGAACGTCGACGGCCAGGAGATCCGCGAACTCGGTCCGGCGGACGTGCTCCGTGTTTCGCGCGCTCCGGAAAAGCTGCAACTCGCCACCCTGCCCGGGCGCACTTTCAGCGATCTGCTGCGCGAGAAACTCAAATGGAGCGGCAGCAACGTATGAGCAGCCGCCTCGTCGAAGCATCGCACGTCCGGCTCGACCTCGCTGCCACTTCGCGCGACGGGGCCGTTTGGTCGGTCACGGAGCTGCTGCGCGGCGATCCGCGCATCGGTTCGTGGGATTCGCTTCGGGCCTCGATCGGGCCGAAACAGATCGTCGACCTGAAAGGCGGTGTTTGTCTCGCTCACGGCCGCGACGAAACGGTGCGCGATCTGGTCGTCGCCGCGGGCCGGCTTCCGGCGGACGCAGGCCCGCAACTGCCGCGTTATGTCTTTGTCTTCGCCATTCCCGGTGCCATGGCCGAGGACTACCTGCGCGCCGTCGGTGCTCTGGCCCGCGCCTGCGGTGAGGAGAAGAAGATCGCCGCGTTGGACAAAGCGGATTCCGCGGCCGAGTTCGCCGACGCGCTGGAAGCACTGCTCGGCTGAACTCCCACGCCGCTCTTGCCGTGCAAGCAGCAAGGCGGCAAATTTCTCCGATGCCTCTCGTCTCCGTCCAAAACCTGCGCACTTGGTTTCCCGTGCTCGGCGGCGTCTTCCGTCACAAGACGGGCGAGATCAAAGCGGTCGACGACGTGAGTTTCGAGGTCGAAGCGGGCAAGACGGTCGGACTAGTCGGCGAAAGCGGCAGCGGCAAGACAACGGTCGGTCGCACCATTCTGAAACTCACTCCGGCCACCTCCGGCCGCGTGCTTTACGAAGGCCGCGATATTTTGCCGATGGGCGAGGCCGAATTCCGCCCCTTGCGCAAAGACATGCAGATGATTTTCCAGGATCCGTTCGGATCGCTCAACCCCCGCATGACCATCCACGCGATCTTGGCCGAGCCGCTAGAAATCCATTTTCCCAAAATGACCAAAGACGAGCGCCGAGAACGCGTGGCCGAGTTGCTCCGCCTTGTCGGTCTCCCGGCCGACGCCATGGGGCGCTATCCGCACGAATTCAGCGGCGGGCAGCGCCAGCGTATCGGCATCGCGCGCGCTCTGGCCGTGAAGCCGAAATTCATCGTGTGCGACGAGCCGGTCAGCGCGCTCGACGTGAGCGTGCAGGCGCAGATCGTCAACCTCCTGCAGGATCTGCAGGAGCAACTAGGCATCGCCTATCTTTTCATCGCGCACGATCTTGCCGTGGTGAAGCACGTCAGCGACCATGTCGTCGTCATGAACCGCGGCAAAATCGTCGAGTCGGCGCCCTCGGATGCCATTTACGGCGACCCGCAGCACGACTACACCAAGAAACTTCTCTCCGCTGTGCCGCGTCTGGCCGCCTGATATTCCCGTGAGCTCCGCCATCCGCAAAATCGCTCTCCTCAATTGGCCCCTGCTCCTTCTCGTTCTGCTGCTGGCCGCCTTCGGAATTTTCGCCATCTACAGCGCCACGTGGATGCGCGACCAGGATTTCTGGAGCCGCCAGTTGATCTGGCTCCTCGTCGGTCTGGTCATCTGCGCGGTGGTTTCTTTCCGTAGCTACGAATGGGTGCGTGTCGGTGCGGTGCCGCTCTACATCGCCGCGGTTGTCGCGCTTGTGCTGACCCATTTTTTCGGGGCCAAGGTTTACGGTGCTCGCAGCTGGCTCGACCTCGGAATCCTCAATTTCCAGCCGTCGCAGCTAGCCATCATCGCCTCGATCATGGTGCTCTCGGTTTTTCTCTCCAGCTTCGAGGAGATGCCCGCGCCATTGCGCATCGCGGTGTGCGGGATCATCGCCGCCGTCCCCTTCGTCCTCATTCTCATCCAGCCGGACCTCGGCTCGGCCATCACGTGGATGCCGGTTTTCTTGGCCATGCTTTATGCCGCGCGCATCCCCGCCCGCTACCTCATCAGCATGGTGCTGTTGGTCGTGGCCGTCATCCCGCTGGTCGTAAATTTCGGGCTGCGCCCCTACCAGCGGCAGCGCATCGTCACGTTCCTCGATCCGGAACTCGACCCGCGCGGCGCCGGGTGGACGATCAACCAATCCCTCACCGCCATTGGCTCCGGCGGCTGGGAAGGCAAGGGCTTCAAAGCGCCCAACACCCTCAACGAGCTCGGATTCCTCCCGAGCACCATCGTGCACAACGACTTCATTTTTTCGGTCATCGGGGAGCAGCACGGTTTCATCGGCGCGGGCCTCCTTCTGGTCAGTTTTGCTGCCCTCATCGGCCTCGGCCTTCTCGTCGCCTTGCGGGCCTCGGACGACCTCGGGAGGTTGCTAGCCGTCGGCCTGACCACGCTCCTTTTTACCCACACCTTCATGAATGTGGGCATGACCATCGGGGTGACGCCGATCACGGGCTTACCTCTTCCGCTTGTCAGTTACGGGGGATCCTTCCTGCTGGCGGTGTGTTTCAGTGTCGGGCTTCTCCAGAGCATCTGGGTCCACCGGGTAGGCGCCTCCGCGGGCCTGAGAATTCGTAAGTAGCTTCCGGATAGAAGCTTGTGTCATTTTAGCGTTGGGGAAGTTTTTTCTCCCCATAGCTTGCGCCGAGTGGGGTTATCCTCCATAGTGTCGATTCGCGAATGAGTTTTCCACGAACTTTCATTCCGGCGGCCTGCCTATTTCTTGCTTTGGCGCCTGCCGTTCCCGCCTCAACCGAGACCGGCTTCGAGGATCAAGCCCTGCGTCTGCGTGAGAGCGTCCTCCTGCGCGTCGAGCCGCGCCTGACCCAACCGCCCCGGCAAGGCTCGGTTCGCGCGGGCAATTCCCGCCGCCATCCTTGGAAAAACAATATAGTGACCACTGTTTTCTGGGTTGGGGAACAGCCGACGCAAAACAACCCGGTGCCTAACTGCAAAAGCTCTTGGGACGTCAACTGGGCAAAAAATTTCGGCGGATACGACAATCCCGATCCCCGGGCCCGCCGCGGTTACATTCCCGCGCGTTTCATTCCGCGCCAAAACCCCTTCTATATCGCGCTGCCCTACAATGACGTGACCAAGGGCAGCACCAAGCCAGAGGCCCCACGCGTCATCCCTTGGTTCCGCGAGTCCTTCGTCAAAGCCGGCCGAACCGTCCTCAAGGGCCGATGGCTTGTTATTCGCCACCGCGGCCGCGAGGCCTACGGCCAGTGGGAGGACTGCGGTCCCTTCCGCACCGATCACTGGCAATATGTCTTCGGCAATCAGCGCCCGCTGCCCAATTTGAACCAAGCGGCCGGTCTCGATGTTTCGCCGGCTATCCGCGACTACCTCGGTCTCAAGGGCAAGGACATCTGCGACTGGCGCTTTGTCGAGTTCAGCGAGATCCCGCGCGGCCCTTGGGCCCACTACGGCGACAACAACACCTTCGTCCAGAAGCGCCGCCGCGGCGATGTACGCTTTGCCAACACCCAATCCCCCTCGGAAATCCGGCCCAACTAGCGGACCCCACCGGTGGCCAGCCCCGGGCCTCGGATGAATCTTTCCTCGCCATGGAAACGTTTTGCTGTAAAACGCTCTGACTCAACAAAGATGGTGGCCATTACTTTCGGGCCGGAGCGCAAGAAACAAGAATTCCCAACTTTTTTTGATGAAGATCATTAGCATCAACGGGGAGGACGTCATTCCCCCCATGCCGGCCCCCGCATGGAAGCCGGAAAGCGACCTTTTCGACAAGTGCGTGGCCTATGATGAGCCCGAAAGGGCCCGCGCGCTCGGTATCTATCCGTTTTTCCGTCCGATCGAGGAAATGGACGGCGCCGAAGTCCTTTGCGAGGGCAAGCGCGTTATCATGGTCGGGTCGAACAACTATCTCGGCTTGGCCAACGACCAACGCGTGGTCGATGCGGCCATCGAGGCGACCCGCAAATACGGCCTCGGCTGCACCGGATCGCGCTTCCTCAGTGGCAATCTCATCATCCACGAGCAACTCGAGGAAGCTCTGGCTGACTACATCGGCAAGGATGCCGCGCTGCTTTTCTCCACCGGTTATTTCGCCAACCAGGGCGCGCTGACCTGTTTGTTCGAGGACGGCGACTACATCCTCTGCGACAAGGAAAACCACGCCAGTCTGATTGACGGCTGCCGCATGTCGCCGGCCAAAATCATTCCTTTCGCCCACAACTCGCCCGAATCGCTCCGCCGCCGCCTCGCGCGTCTGCCCAAAGAAGCGGGCAAAATGGTGGTGATCGACGGCGTCTTCAGCATGTCGGGCGACATCGCCCGTCTGCCCGAACTGATGGCCGTGGCCGAGGAGTTCGGGGCCAAATTTTACGTCGACGAAGCCCACGCGCTCGGTGTCATCGGGCCCGATGGCAAGGGCTCGGCCTACCACCATGAGGCGGCGCACCGCGCGGACCTTATCATGGGCACTTTCTCCAAATCGCTCGGCTGCATGGGCGGGTTTCTCGCCGGCGACGAGGACGTGATCAAATACGTCCGCCACAAGGCCCGTTGTTTCATCTTCACTGCGTCACCCACGCCCGCCGTGGCCGGCGGCGTGCTCAAGGCCCTCGAAGTCATGCAGGAGGAGCAGTGGCGCATCGTCAAGCTGTGGGAGAACACGCGCCGCATGCACAAAGGTTTCCGTTCCCTCGGATTCCACATCGGCACGACCGAAACACCCATCGTCCCCATCCTGATCGGCGACGAGCAAAAGGCCTTCTTCTTCGCCCAGCGCCTTTTCGACAACGGCATCTTCGCCACGCCGGCGATCTATCCGGCCGTGCGCCGCGGGCAGGCCATCATTCGCACCAGCTACATGGCCACGCACACGCCTCAGCAACTCGACTACGTCCTCGAAACCTTCGAACGCATCGCCAGCGAACTCCGCATCTTTGAAGACGACGTCTACCAGCGCGCCGCGGGGGAAATTCCCCAACGACATCACGATACGCCCTTGCCGCACCCGGTCCGAACTGCGGCGGTTTGAGAACTGCGCCGAGGACATCCTAGGTAGCTTCCCGCAATTCGTTCCGCCCATTCCGGGCAGCGTCGTCGAGACTTTCCTGCCCGGATCGCCCTTCCTCACCACCTCCGGCGAGTTGGCGCCTTTTCTTGCCCTGCGTGACGGGCGGACCGTCGGGCGCATCGCGGCCATCCGCAACCGGCTCCACAACGAATACCACGGCGACAAGACAGGCTTCTTCGGGTTTTTCGATTTCGCCGACGACGATGCCGCGGACGCGCTCTTTGCCGCGGCGGCAGCCTGGTTGCGAGAGCGCGGGCTGACCACAGCGCGCGGACCCTATTCACCGAGCATCAACGATACTTGCGGGTTGGTCAGCGAGGGTTTCGAAGATCCGCCTTGCGTCTTCATGCCTTGGAACCCGCCGCGCTACGTCGATACCTACCGCCGGCTCGGTTTGTCCGAGGTGCGGCGGCTTTACGCATGGTCCATGGACATGACCAGGCCTGCCCATCCTGCCATGGCGCGTTTGGCTGATCATGCCATCGAGAAAAGCGGTTTGAGCACCCGCCCCTTCGATTTGCGCCATCCGGAAAAAGAGCTGCGCATCCTGCAGCGGCTTTACAATGTCACTCTCGACCGCAACTGGGGCTACGTGCCGGTCACATGGGAAGAACTGGAGCATTCGGCTTCCGGCCTGCGTACCATCGCAGATTCGCACCTGCTTTTTTTCGTCATGCAAGAGGGGCGCGAAGTCGGCTACTCCATCTCGCTGCCCGACATCAACGAGTTCCTCCTCCGTTCCAAATCCTGGCCGCGCGGCTTCCTGCGGCTGCTGCACATGCTCTGGATGATCAAGACCGGCCGTCCTCGGCGCGCGCGGCACCTTATCCTCGGCATCGAGCCCGAGTTCCGGCTCCGCCGGGGCATCGCGCCATTTCTTTATCGCGAAACCTTCCGTCATGTCGGCGTGCACTACCCCGTGGCCGAAGTTTCCTGGGTCGAGGCCAACAACGAACAGATCGTGCGCAGTATCGAAATTCTCGGCGGCCACCGCTCGAAGGAATACACCATCTGGGAGAAACCGCTTTAGACCCATGCGCCTTCTTGTCACCGGAGCCACCGGATTCATCGGACGAACCATCGTGCTGCGCGCCTTGGCCGATCGCGCGATCGGCGAGGTGGTTGCTCCCGTGCGTTCGCCGGAGAAACTCCGCACCCAGTTGGCCCGCGAGGGCGTGACCCATGCCGCCAAACTCCGCGTGATCAAAGCTGAGTCCCCGCGCTGGAATCTGCGCGAGACCGGTGACATCGATCGCGTCGTCCATTGCGCCGGCGTGCTCTTCGGCCGCTCCCGCGACGAATACTTCAGCATCAATGTCGACGGGACCTTGGACCTCCTCCGCCAGTTGCCCGGTTCACCGCGCGTCGTCGTGCTCTCTTCGCAGTCGGCCGGCGGACCCACGCCCGAGGGTCATCATGCCAAAAAACTCGACCATCCCGACCGCCCTGTCTCGTGGTATGGCGAATCGAAACTGCACATGGAAGCGGCGGTGCGGGAGGCGGGGCACCGCGATGTGTTTTTCCTCCGCGCGCCCATGGTGCTCGGTCCGGGTGACCGTGCGACGCTGCCGCTTTTCCAGATGGTGCGCGGCAAGGTCTGGACCAAGCCCGGCGTGAAGCCGAAGCACTTCAGCTGGATTTCCTCCGACGATCTGGTCGATGCCATCGACGCGTGGTTCCATCGCGGGGCGGGGGAACTCCGCATCGCCCACGTCACCTCGCCGGGCACGATCAGCGATGCCGACCTCATGCTCACCGCGGGCCAAGTAAGCGGGCGCAAGGGCAGACTGCTGCCCGTCCCTCAAATTCTCCTCAAGCCCGTCGCCTTCGCCTCCAAATTCATTCCCGCCATCGGCGAAAAAGTCCCGTCGCTCACGCCCGACCGCGCGCGCGAAATCTGGGCCGACCGCTGGGTGATCGACGGTGCACCCTTCGAGGAGGCCTCCGGCTGGCGCGGCCGAGCCACGCTCGAGGATACCCTGGCCCGCACCCTCGCGTGGCTGCAGCGCGAGAAGTTGGTCTGACCCTGCGCTTTTGGTGGATCGCGATGTCCCCATCGCGATTTATTGACTGAGATATCGGGCCGTGACGGCGCGATCCACCTTTCCAAGCGTCTACAGCTTTTTCGTCATTGGTATAACCGCAGAGGACACAGAGAACATAGAGTTTCTCCAACCCCCTCTGCGACCTCTGTGTCCTCTGCGGTTACTTTTTACGCCGGGGCGAAATCCAACTGCTGCTTGAAGGGATCCACCCGGGCCACCACGACTTCGAGCTTGTCGCCGGCTTTGTAGATTTTCTTTTTCTTGCGGCCGACGAAACGTTGGCGCGCTTGGTCGAAGGTGTAAAAGTCGTCGCCCAGGGCGGAGACGTGGATGAGGCCGCCGGCCATGATGTCGGGCAGCTCGACGAACATCCCGAAGTTGCGCACTTCGAGGACGATGGCTTTGAAGGTGGCGCCGGTTTTTTGGGCCAGTTGCTGGCGGAAGAATTCGAATTTCTTGAGCCGCACCGCTTCGCGTTCGGCCTCGGCCGCGTTGCGCTCGGTCGTCGAGATGTGCCGCGCGATCTCGCCGAAGGGAATGCGGCCTTTCGGCTTGGTGTAGCCGCAGATGTCGGAGAGCACACGGTGGACGATCAAGTCGGCGTAGCGCCGGATGGGGCTGGTGAAGTGCGTGTAGTCGTCCTTGGCCAAGCCGTAGTGACCGGCGGGCTCGGGCGAGTAGCTGGCGCGCTTCAGGCTCTTCAACAAGGCGGTCTTGAGCGCGTATTCTTCGGGTTGTCCGCGCAGCATGCGAAGGAAGCGGGTGAGTTCCTTGCGCACGGCGAGGTTGCCAACTTTGTGCCCGTGCATCTGTACGCGCTCGCGGTATTCGTTGAGCTTGGCTTCGTCGGGTTTCTCGTGCACGCGGTGGATGGCCGCCGCGGGCTTCATGCGGAAAAGACGCGCCACAGCTTCGTTGGCCGCGAGCATGCATTCTTCGATGAGTTGGTGGGAGATGTCGTTCTCGATGCGCTCGAGGCGCGCGGGACGGCCCTGGTCATCGAGCCACACTTTGACCTCGGGGAAATCGAGGTCGAGGGAGCCTTCATCGAAGCGTTTCTTGCGCATGACCGAGGCCATGGCCCACGCCTCGTGCAGCATGTGGTCAAATTTGTCGGCCGGCGCGGCCTGCAGTCGGGCGAAGGCTTCTTTGTAGGTGAAGCGGCGCGCGCTGCGGATGATGCATTTGGCGAAACGTGACTTGCGGATCTTGCCGTCGCGCGAGATTTCGAGAAACGCGGCAAAGGTGAGACGGTCTTCGTCGGGACGCAGGCTGCACAGACCGTTGCTTAAGGCCTCGGGAAGCATGGGGATGACGCGATCCGGCAGATACACGCTGTTGCCGCGTTTGTAGGCCTCGTGGTCGAGCGGCGTGGCCGGAGTGACGTAATGCGAGACATCGGCCACGTGGACGGTGAGTTTCCATCCGTCCTTGCTCTTTTCGACATTGATCGCGTCATCGAAGTCGCGCGCATCGTCGGGATCGATCGTCACCACGAGCGTGCCGCGGCAGTCCTCGCGTCCGCGCGCGGCGGAGTCGGGCACGGTGTCAGCGAAGGACTTCGCCTCGGCCAGGACGGCTTCGGGGAATCTGGTCGGCAGGTCGAACTTGCGGATGATCGACTCGATGTCGATGCCCGGCTTGTCCGCGGGGCCGAGGACCTCGACGATCTCGCCCTCGGGATTGACGTGGCGGGATTTCCATTCGCCGAGTTTGACCACGACTTTGTCGCCTTGGTTGGGCCGCAGCGGGAGCGCGGGCTGGGGGACGTAGATGTTGTGGACGAAATGTTTGTCGTCGGGCACGACATGCCAGAAGCGCGCCGATTTCTCCAGCGTGCCCACCGCGGTGGTCGTGCCGCGTTTGAGGATGCGGATGACGCGGCCGCACGGTTGGTAGCCGCGATGCGGCGGCTGGTCGCGCAGATGCCGCGCGACGACGCGGTCGCCGGGGAGCGCGGTGGCGGTGTTTTCGGGCGTGAGATAAAACTCGGGATCACCGGGCTTGTCGCGCAGGAGGTGGGCCGAGCCGTCACGGTGGGTCTGGATCGTGCCGACGACCAGATCGACATCGGAGGGAATGGCGAACTGGTCCTGCCGCACGCGGACGACTTCACCGGCCAATTCGAGATCGTGCAGGGTTTTGGCCAAGGTTGCGGCGCCGTCTCCCGGAGCGAGGCGCAGGCGCGAGGCGATCTCCTGCATGGAGGGGGGCGACTGGCGCTGGCGATGGACCAGGGAAAGAATCTTGGCCGCCAGATCGGGATCGGCCACGCCGGCGGGCATTTCCCGCGGTCCGGGGATGCGGGGAGAATCCGGACGGGCTTTGCTTTTCCCCTGCGGCCGGCGCGCGCCGGAATCTTTTACCCGTCGGGAGCGGTGGTTGGACCGGCTTTTCTCAGCGGCGGGCCGGCGGCGTGGCTTCGGCATGTGTGAAAGGGAACATCGGGCCGCGAGCGTTTTACTGCAAGACGATTGGCAACTGCTGCGGCTAGACTTCGCGCATGGCCATTCCCGTCTCGTGGATCAAGTGGTCAGCAGGCGTGCTCCTTGCCATCTGGACTGTTTGGCTCTTCTTGCTCTGGCAGCCCGCGCGGCAAATCGAGCTTCACACCGCCGATCTTCTCTCCCGCGCCTCCGCCCGCGATTGGGCCGCCGTGACCATGATGATCTCAACCGACTACCGGGATGCCTGGGGTCGCGGCCGCGAGGACTCGGTCGCCAAAGCGGACGAACTCTTCAACCACTTTTTCACGCTGAAGATCCTCCCTACCGGTCCGATGGATGTCCGTGTGGCGGGCGGTGAGGGAACAAACAGCGTGGCGCTGGGAGTTTTCGGTTCGGGAACTCCCGTAGCCCACGTGGTAATGGACGAGGTCCGGGAGGCAGGCGGCTCTTTCGTCTTTCGCTGGCGAAAAACCGGCAACTGGCCGTGGCAGTGGTCGCTGGTCGAGGCTGGGCACGCGGAACTGGCCGCGCGCTATCCCCGCTAGCTCTTCGCCGCGACCATGGAGGCGATGACATCGGCCGTGCGCTCGAAGCCGAGCGTCGCGGTGTTGAGCACGGCGTCGTAGAGAAGCGGATCTTCGATGTCGCGGTCGAAATTCGTTTTCACATAACGGCGTCGGCCGGCGTCCTCATCGTGCAGGTATTTCTGCGCCGCTTTGTCATCGAGCTTGAGATGCGTTTTCAAGTGGGCGAGGCGGACGCTCTCCGGCGCAACCAGGCGGATCTGCGCACCGCCTTTGAGTTTTGCCGTGATGATGTTGCCGCCGCGGCCGACGACGATGGCGCGGCCGATGCTGGCCAGCTTGAGGATCGTGTCGCTCGTGTGATGGAAGATGGTCCACATCGAAGGATGGATCCCGAGAAGTTCGCCGACCAAAGCCTGCAGCGTGGTGTCCTTGTCCTCGTGCACGTGCCGGGCGATTTCCTGCGGCAGATTCTGATCCTCGAGAACTTTTCCGATCAGGTTCTTGTCGAAGACAATCCAAGGCTGTTCGTCTTTGCCGCATTTCGCGTTGAGCTTGGCGGCGAGCAGCTGCGCCACGGTCTCGGCTCCCGCGCCGGCTTGGCGGGATATAGTGACAAACGGCTGGTGTTGCGGCACGCCCGCGGCGGCGCGGTCTTTCTGGCTGACGAGGTAGGCGCGGTATTTTTCGAAGCTGACGGAATCCGACATAACGAAATCCTATCAGTGAAAGCGGCCCGCGCGGAAGGCGGGAATTTCCCCCCATGCCGGCGGGCGCATGCCTGGGCAATCGGCCGCTACAAAAATCAAAAACCCGCAGAGACTGGTCTGCGCCGCCCTGTCGTGTGTCGGGGGGGGATCTACGCGGGCACGGGGGCCAGATCGCCGGGCAGAGCGCCGTCCGACTTTTTGTCTTCGGTCCGCACTTGTGGTGCAACTTCGGCCGGCAGCGGCGGCGGGGGAGGGTCGCGGTGCGGAGGATTTTTCATCTCGCCGTGTTCGATCAAGTCGCGGATCTGCGAACCCTCGAGGGTTTCCCATTCGAGGAGGGCCTTGGCGATGAGGTCGAGTCTGGCGCGGCTGGCTTTGAGCAACTCGGTCGCGCGAGCGTAGGCTTCATCGATGAGCGATTTCACCTCGGCATCAATGGCCTGCGCCGTCGATTCACTGTAGTCGCGCATGCGGCTGAAATCCCGGGCGAGGAAAACGTGCTCGTCGCCTTCGCCGTATTCGATCATGCCCATCTTCTCGCTCATGCCCCACTGGCAGACCATTTTGCGGGCAATGCCGGTGGCCTGCTTGATGTCGCCGCGCGCCCCGCTGGTCACGTCGCCGAAGACGATGTCCTCGGCCACGCGTCCGCCCATGATGACGACGAGGTGGTCGAGCAGTTCTTTGCGGCGCGTGTTGTATTTGTCTTCCTCCGGCAACCACATGGTCGAGCCGAGGGAAGGTCCGCGCGGGATGATGGTCACTTTGTGCAGCGGTGCGGTGTGCTCGAGGAGTTCGAGAAGCAAAGCGTGGCCGGCCTCGTGGTAGGCGGTGACTTCTTTTTCTTTTTCGCTGATCGCCATGCTTCGGCGCTCCTTGCCCCAGCGGACTTTGTCGCGGGCCTCCTCCAGCTCGCGGGTGGTGATGGCCTTGAGGCCCTTGCGCGCGGCGAGCAGGGCAGCTTCGTTGATCACATTGGCCAGCTCGGCGCCGGAATAACCGGGGGTCCCGCGGGCGATGACGGCGAGGTCCACCGAGTCGGCGACTTTTACCTTCTTGATGTGGACTTTAAGGATTTCCTCGCGTCCACGCACGTCGGGCAGGTTGACCGTGACCTGGCGGTCGAAGCGACCGGGGCGGAGAAGGGCGGGATCGAGAACGTCGGGGCGGTTGGTCGCGGCGATGATGATCACGCCGTCCTGCGCGTCGAAACCGTCCATCTCGACGAGGAGTGCGTTGAGCGTCTGTTCGCGCTCGTCGTGTCCGCCGCCCATGCCGTGTCCGCGGTGGCGGCCGACGGCGTCGATTTCGTCGATGAAGATAAGGCACGGCGCGCTCTTGCGGCCCTGCTCGAACATGTCGCGCACGCGCGAGGCGCCGACGCCGACGAACATTTCGACGAAGTCGGAACCGCTGATGCTGAAGAAAGGCACGTCGGCCTCGCCGGCGATGGCGCGGGCGAGGAGCGTCTTGCCGGTGCCCGGAGGCCCGACCATGAGGACGCCTTTCGGGATGCGTCCGCCGAGCTTCTGGAATTTTTTCGGATCCTTGAGGAAATCGACCAGTTCGGAGACTTCCTCTTTGGCTTCCTCGACGCCGGCCACGTCCTTGAAGGTGATTTTGTTTTTGTCACGCGCCATCATGCGCGCCTTGCTCTTGCCGAAGTTGAACGCGCCGCGGCCCGCCATTTTGATCTGCGAGCGGAAGATGAAATAGAGGAGGATGAGGAAGACGGCGATGGGCAGGAAGCCGATGAGCGTGGTGGCGAGGAGATTCGACTCGGCGCGGACCGCGGGGGTGATGCCAGCCTCGCGCAGTTGGGCTTCCACCGATTCGCCGTTGAACGGCATGAAGACCGGCGTCTTGAAAGGCACGATGCGCTCCTCCTCTTCGTTTTTCGGAGGAACGGCGACCATTTTGCGGTAGTAGCCGGAAAGCGACTGCGTGTTGCGTCCTTCCTCTACCACCAGCTCGATCGGGCGTTCGGCGGTGGAGACAATTTTGCCTTCCTTGAGAAGCTCGGAGAATTTTGGGTAGCTCAGGTCGTCGACTTGGGCCAGTTCGCCGCCGCGGAATATGAAAGCGCCGCCGATCAGCGCGAAGGCCACGGCAAAAAGTAGAAGCCCGCGCCAGTTGAATTGCGGGTCGGGGTCGCCGCCGCTCGGGCGGTTCTTTTGCGGATTGGGATCGTTTTGCGACACAAGCGTGTAAGAATGAATTGTTAGCACGGCATGGCCAAAGATCAAACAAAGCCCGACGGGAAGGCGTCCTTTGCCGTCTCTGTCCACGACGTCAGCCCTCTGACCCGGGGCGTGGTGGATGCCATGCTTTCCGATCTGAGGGACGTGGGGGTGGCGGCCACTTCACTGCTCGTCGTGCCCGATCACCACCGAAAGGGGTCGCTCGACCGCGACCGGGCTTTTCTCGAATGGCTTCGCGCCCGCCAGAACCAGGGGCACGAAATCGTGCTGCACGGTTTTTACCACTTGCGGGAGAAAAACGGCGGCAGTCTCGGGCGGCGTCTGGTCACCGAGCATTACACGGCCGGGGAGGGCGAGTTTTACGATCTGGCCTATGACGAGGCGCGGGACCGCCTGGCGCGCGGACGCGCCATGCTTGCCTCATTCGATGTGGCCGGTTTCATCGCCCCCGCATGGTTGCTCGGCGACGAAGCGGAGCGCGCCGTGCGCGACGAGGGATTCGCCTACACCACCCGCCTCGGCAGTGTGCTCGAGTTGCCCTCCGGCGCGCGCACCGACTCCCAATCGCTGGTCTACAGCGTGCGGAGCGGATGGCGCCGCGGGGCGAGTCTTGTCTGGAACTCGTGGCTCGCCTCGCGGTTGCGCGGCAATCCGCTCATGCGCCTCGGTTTGCACCCTCCCGACTGGCGCCATGCCAATATCAAAGCGCACGCGCTGCGCTTGGCCCGCGAAGGTGCCCTTGGCCGGCGCGTCATCCGCTATCGCGATTGGGTCGGTGTGTAATGCCTACGCGCCGATCGCGGCAGCGAGAGCTGCAGCCACGGCATCCGCGTGCTTTTCGAGAAGCGCCGCGTCGCGTCCCTCCAGCAAAATGCGCGCTTTGGGTTCGGTGCCGCTGTAACGGACAAGGACGCGCCCCCGTGGGGCGAGCGCTTCCTCGGCGGCCCTGATCGCCGCTTGCACCGCGGGCAATTCACTCAACGGAGGTTTGGCCCGCACTTTCACCGCGCGTTGGGCCTGCGGATATTTGTGCAGGACGCGGCGCAACTCCGAGAGCGGTCGGCCCGATTCTTTCATGATGCGGAGAATTTGCAGGGCGGAGACAAGGCCGTCTCCGGTCGTCCCATGGCGCAAAAATATCATGTGTCCGCTCTGCTCCCCGCCGAGGACGAGCCCGCCCGCGCGCATCGCCTCGAGCACATAGCGGTCGCCGACCGCGGCGCGCACCACGTTGCCGCCGTGGGACTCGAAGAGTTCGTCCAGACCGAGGTTGCTCATCACGGTGGCCGCAATCGTGTTCGCGGAAAGTTCCCCGCGCTGGAGCAGCTCAAGACCGGCGATGGCCAGGAGTTCGTCACCGTCGAGCGGATCGCCCGTCTCGTCGCAAAGGAGCAGGCGGTCGGCGTCGCCATCGTGCGAAAGTCCGACCTGCGCAGCGCTCTCCTTGGTCAGACGTCCAATCTCCTTGGAAACCGTGCTGCCGCAACCGGCGTTGATGTTGCTTCCATCGGGCTCGATATGGAACGCGTGCACTTCCGCGCCGAGCGCGCGCAGAGCGGCCGGGCTCGTCTCGAAAGCCGCGCCGTTGGCGCAATCGACGGCAATCTTCAGCCCGCGCAGATCGATTCCCGGCGGCAGTGACCGCAGGGCGTGCGCCACATAGAAGTCTGCCGCATCGCGAACCTCCTCCGCGGAACCCGGCGCCGCAACGGGGCCGGCCGTCTCCAGCAATCCCTCGATGCGCGCTTCCGCTTCGTCGGGTAGCTTAAATCCGTCGCCCGAGAAAAATTTGATCCCATTGTCCTCCGCCGGATTGTGCGACGCGGAGATGACGGCGCCGGCCTCTAGCCCGTGCGCGACAACAAAGGCCGCCACGCCGGGGGTGGGGAGGACGCCGAGCAGCTTCGCGCTGCCGCCCGCCGAGGTTATTCCGCGCACGAGCGCATCTTGCAGCGCGGGCCCGGACCCGCGCGTGTCTCGTCCGACCGCGACGACCGGGGTGCCGCCGAGGGTCTGCACGAGGGCGCGTCCGAGGTTTTCGGCGAAAGCGGGCGTGATGGGTTCTTCGCCGAAGCGCCCGCGGACGCCGTCGGTCCCGAAATAACGGCGTGTCATTTTTTCGTCTCTTCGACTTTGGCGCGGCTGCGCGGCGGGGCGCCCGCCGGGTTGACGTTGTGCTGGATGAGATACCAGACCACGGACGCCAGCACGAGGCAGGTCAGCTTGATCTTCCAATTATGAAGGAGAATCTGCTTCATAGCGTTCGAGGAGCAGCAGCTGGTTGAGGCGGCGGCGAAATTTCTCGGCGTTGAGGTTGCGTTCGATGATGCCGCGGTGGCAGAGCGAAACGTGTCCGGTTTCCTCGGAGACAAGGATAGCGATCGCGTCGGATTCCTCCGTGATGCCGATGCCTGCGCGATGGCGCAAGCCGAGGCTGCGGTCGAGATCCTCGCGCGAGGTGAGGGGGAAAATGCAGGCCGCGGCAGAGATGCGGTCGTTCTGCACGATGACCCCGCCGTCGTGCAGCACGGTCTTGGGGTGAAAGATGGTCAGGACGAGTTCTTTCGAAAACACCGCGTCAAGGTCGACCCCGGTGGAGGCGAACTGCCGTATGCTGATGTCGCGCTCCAGCGCGATGAGCGCACCGAATTGCCGCCGCGCGAGGTCGAAGATGGTCTCGACCAACTGGTCGATCGATTCCTTTTTTTGCAGCGCGGACCTGAAGAAGTGCTGGCTGCCCAATTCGGTGAGCGCGCGTCGCAGTTCCGGCTGGAAAATGACGACCAGGGCGACGGCGAGGAATACCGAGAAGCTGCGCAGGAGCCAGCCGATGACATGCAGGTCGAGGAGTTGCGAAGCGAGGGTCAGGCTGATGAAGATGAGCGCGAGGCCCACCAGGATTTTCGCGCCGGGCGTGCCGCGGAAGTAGAGGTAACCGTAGTAAAGAACCACGGCCAGCAGCGCGATTTCGATCGCGTGGGCCCAGTGGTCGCGCACGAATTCTACGGCCTGCGTCATGTCCTCCATCATGCCGTCTGACCGGCGGCAGGGCGAGCGCGGAGATGCGGTTGCTCTGGATTTGCGGGGGGCCCGCGCGTAGGCTCCCGCAATGGCCCAACCGCCAGTCATTCCCGTCGAGTTGAAAGCTGTCGTTCCGACGGCCAATGGCGCCGCGCTTTTCCTCGGCACGCCGGAAAAGACCTTCGTCATCTACGTCGACGCCACGGTCGGTCATGCCATCAACATGTTCATCGCCGGCACGGAAAAAGAGCGCCCTTTGACCCACGACCTCATGGCCCATGTGCTGGCCGCCTTCGGCGCAAAAGTGGACCGCGCGGTGATCAATGACGTGAAAAACAGCACGTTTTACGCCCGGCTCATCGTTTCGGCGGAAAACGAATTGCACCAAAAGAAAATCATCGAACTCGATGCCCGCCCCAGCGACTGCATCGCCATGGCCATTCAGCAAAAGGCGCCCATCCTTGTCAGCCGCGTGGTTCTCGACGAGGTCGACGACGCCTCCGACGCACTCAAACAACTCGAGGCGAACAAAGAGCAGGGCGGCGAAGCGGCGGAAGAAGAAAGCTCCGACGAGTAAGCGCGGATCGCCTCCCGCGCACTCCATTCCGTCCGCCATGTTCATCGACCAGATCCGCATTCAGGCCAAAGCCGGCGACGGCGGCAACGGATGCTCCAGCTTCCGCCGCGAGAAGTTCGTGCCTAAGGGCGGCCCGGATGGCGGTGATGGCGGCAACGGCGGGAGCATCATTCTCCGCGCCGATCCTCAGGTCGACACGCTGGTCAGCCTTTACTACGAGCCGATCATCCGCGCCAAAAGCGGCGAGAATGGCATGGGGAAGCAGAAATACGGGAAGTCGGCCCCGGACAAAGTCGTTCCCGTCCCGGTCGGAACCCTTGTTTACCGTCTACCCGATGTCGCGCCGCACGATCCGCTGAAATTCGAGGACGAAGACGAAGAGTCGCCGCGCCGCAAAAAAATCGATCCAAAAGATCTCGAGTTGCTGGCCGATCTCGATGCGCCTGAGGCCGAGTTTCTTCTCGCCCAGGGCGGACGCGGCGGAAAGGGGAACATCCATTTCAAAAGTTCGCGCAACCGCGCGCCGCGTCAATACACCGAAGGCACGCCGGGCGAGGAGGGATGGTTCTTCCTCGAATTGCGTATGATCGCCGATGCCGGACTCGTCGGGTATCCCAACGCTGGAAAGTCGACTTTGCTCGGTGCTCTTTCCGCCGCGCATCCCAAGGTCGCCGCCTATCCTTTCACGACCCTCCACCCGATGGTCGGTGTCCTTGATTTTCCCGGTTTCCGCCGCGCCACGGTGGCCGATATCCCCGGGCTGATCGAAGGCGCGCACCGCGACGTCGGGCTCGGCCATGATTTCCTCCGCCACATCGTGCGCTGCCGCACGCTGCTGCTCGTCGTTGATACGGCGGGCAGCGAAGGACGCGACCCGGTCGAAGACGCGAAAAAAATCCGCGAGGAATTGCGGCTTTACGATCCCTTGCTTGCGCGGCGTCCGTGGGCGCTCGTGGCAAACAAAACGGATCTGCCGGGCGCGGAGGATAATCTGCCGCGTTTGGCGCAGGAATTCCCGGGGATTCCTCTGGTGGCGATTTCCGCCCAGAAAAAAAACAATTTGGAGGAATTGCGCAAATTCCTCGATACCGAGGTCGGACATCCGGGGTGAGTTTGAGGCCGCCGGGCGCCTTGGTGTAAGCGCGCGGAAGCAGCTTGTTGGATTTGAGTTCCCGCCGCGATTTGCGCACGGCTCTGCCCGACAACAAAATACTACCGCCGCGGCTTGGCCGCGGCGGTATGGTGAACGAGCAGGATTATTCCTGATCGGTTTTGATGACCTTGTAGGCCACTACGCCGAGGAAGGCGCCGATCAACGGAGCGACCCAAAAGAGCCAGAGTTGCGAGACGGCCCAATCTCCGACGAAGAGGGCGACGCCCGTGCTGCGGGCTGGGTTCACCGAGGTGTTGGTCACCGGAATACTGATGAGGTGGATGAGCGTGAGTGACAATCCGATGGCAATCGGCGCAAAGCCGGCCGGAACGCGCTTTTCGGTCGCGGCCAGGATGATGAGGATAAAGAAAGCCGTCATGACAATCTCGATGACCAGCGCGGAGGTCAGCGAATATCCGCCGGGCGAATGCTCTCCGTATCCGTTGGAGGCAAAGCCGCCGGCGAGATTGAATCCGGCTGCGCCGCTGGCGATAATGTAGAGTACACCGGCGGCCGCGATGCCTCCGAGAACCTGCGCTATGACGTAGGGAGCCAGTTTGCCGGTCGGGAAACGTCCGGCCGCCCACAAGCCGAGGGTAACGGCTGGGTTGATGTGACAGCCCGAGATGGGGCCGATGGCATAGGCCATGGTCAGCAGGGTAAGGCCGAAGGCGAGCGCGACACCGACAAAGCCGATGCCAGCTTCGGGGAAGTTGCAGGCCAAGACCGCGCTTCCACACCCGCCGAGGACGAGCCAGAAGGTTCCGATGAATTCTGCTAGAATTGGTTTCATATAGTTTGTTTTTTGTTTGTTTTGCTGGACTCCGCAGGGCGGAGTCGCGGGCGTTATTCCAGCTTCGACCGCCGATGGCAAGGCCAGCAAAGCATTGCCCAAGCTGCCCCCTGAGGGCAGGATGCGCTTCCTGCATCATGCGCGATATTGGTATTGGGTTGGCCGGGTTTGGAACGGTCGGCGCCGGGGTTTTCCTTAATTTGGAAAAAAACCGGGCGCTTCTTCGTGAGCGGATCGGTCGCGATCTGGTCGTGCGCAAGGTTGCGGTGAAGGATCAATCAAAGAAACGGCCGGTCTCCATTCCGCCCGCTCTCCTCGCGGCAAACTGGCGGGAATTGCTCGATGATCCGGCCGTTCAAGTGATCGTCGAGTTGATGGGCGGCATCGAAGAACCGCGCGAACTCATCCTCGAAGCCATAAGCCGCGGCAAAATCGTTGTCACGGGCAACAAAGCCCTCCTCGCCGAGCACGGCGCGGAAATTTTCCAGCTCGCCACGGAAAAGCGTGTGCCCGTTTTCTACGAAGCGGCGGTGGCCGGGGGCATCCCGATTATCAAGGCCGTGCGCGAGGCGTTCGTCGCGAATCATTTTCTGCGCGTTCGCGGGATCATCAACGGAACGAGCAATTACATCCTCACGCGCATGACCGAGAGCGGCATGGACTTCGCCTCCGCCTTGGCCGAGGCGCAGGCCGCCGGTTATGCCGAGGCCGATCCCACGCTCGACGTGAATGGATGGGACGCCGGTCACAAGGCGATCATTCTCGCCTCGCTGGCCTACGGATTCTGGGTGCCTTCGAAAGATGTCCTCGTCGAAGGCATCGAACGCGTCACGCCGGGGGATATTCGTTTTGCCGCGCAACTCGGCTACACCATCAAGCTGCTCGGCTTCATCGACGCCTGTCCGGACGGTTCGGTCGAGGTCAGCGTGCAACCTTCGCTCGTGGCCAACGAAAACATCCTCGCTTCCGTGCGCGGTGTCTTCAATGCCATCGCCCTGCGCGGCGATGTGGTTGGTGACGCGCTTTTTTACGGGCGCGGAGCCGGCCAAGATCCGACGGCCAGTTCGGTGATCAGCGATCTGGCCGATGCGGCTGTCGCGCTCGAGGCGCCCCGCGATTCGTTCGGTTTTATCCCGCACACCCTCTACGGAAAACTGCGTCCGGCCGACGAGGTCGTCAGCCCGTTTTACCTGCGCCTCGGGGTCGACGACAAACCCGGTGTGCTCGCCCGGATTGCCGGTGTCCTTGGCGAGTCCGGTATCGGTATTTCCTCGGTCATCCAGCCCGAGACGAACGAGGGCGAACTCGCCGCGCTCGTGCTCATGATCCATGATGCACCGCGCGGCCGCGTGCTCTCGGCGTTGCAGAAAATCCGCGCGCTCGATTGCGTGCACGGCGATCCGGCGCTCTACCGGGTGGAGGCGGCGGCGTGAAAAACTTGCACGATCGCGGTGTGATCAGCCGCTACCGGAAGTATTTGCCGGTGACCGATGCAACGCCTGTCGTTTCCCTTAACGAGGGATCCACACCGCTTATCTATTCGCCGAAGCTGAGCAAGCTCGTCGGCCGCGGCGCCGAGGTCTACGTGAAATACGAAGGACTCAATCCCACGGGCTCTTTCAAAGACCGCGGCATGACCATGGCCATCTCGAAAGCGGTCGAGCGCGGGGCTAAAGCGGTCATTTGTGCCTCGACGGGAAACACGTCGGCCGCCGCGGCAGCCTACGCCGCACGCGCCAACTTGGCCTGCGCCGTTCTTCTTCCAGCCGGCAAAATCGCCGCGGGCAAATTGCTCCAGGCCTTCATCTACGGCGCCAAAGTCGTGGCCATCCGTGGGAACTTCGACGACGCCCTGCGCCTCGTTCGCGAACTCGGGGCCGATGGACGCTTCGAAATCGTCAACTCGATCAATCCGTTCCGCATCGAAGGACAAAAGACGGCGTCGTTTGAAATCATCGAGGAGCTCGGCGATGCGCCCGACATCCATATCCTTCCGGTCGGTAATGCCGGCAACATCACCGCGTATTGGCAGGGCTACCGCGAATTCCGCGAACTCGGCAGAGCGACCAAACTGCCGCGCATGACCGGATTCCAAGCGGCCGGATCGGCACCGATTTTCCGCGGCCACGTCGTGGAAAAACCCGAGACGATCGCGACGGCCATCCGCATCGGCAACCCGGCCAGCTGGCAGGGTGCGAGCAATGCGGTGAAGGATTCCGGTGGTTGCATCGATATCGTGACCGACGAACAAATCCTCGAAGCCCAGCGCTGGCTCGCCGCGGAGGAGGGGATTTTTGTCGAACCGGCCAGCGCCGCCTCGGTGGCCGGACTGATGAAATGTTTCTCCAGTGATCGCTGCGCGACGTGTCCGTTCCACCAATATCCGGAGGGCGCGAAAATCGTCCTGACCGTGACCGGTCATGGCTTGAAGGATCCCGAGGCGCCGATGGTCCACGGATTCAAAGCGCTTGAGGCGGACGCCACCATGGAGTCGGTGGCCAAGGTGTTGGGAGTCGAGTGATGGCGCTGATCGTCCAGAAATACGGCGGCACTTCGGTCGGCGATCCCGAGCGGATCAAAAATGTCGCGCGCCGCGTGCTCGAGACGCAGCGTGCCGGGAACAAAGTCGTCGTAGTCGTCTCCGCCATGTCCGGCGTGACCGATTCGCTCATCAAGCTCTCGCGCGAAGTCTGCGACAGCCCGAGCGAGCGCGAAATGGACGTGCTCCTTGCCACCGGCGAGCAGACCACCATCGCGCTTCTCGCCATGGCCCTGCAGGGGATGGGCGCCCGGGCGGTTTCCCTCACCGGCGCGCAGGCGGGCATCGTGACCGACGGTGTTCACACCAAGGCGAAAATTTTCAACATCACTCCCAAGCAGATCCACGAGCACCTCGACAGCGGGTCCATCGTCATCGTGGCCGGATTCCAGGGCCAGACCGCGCAGGGCGATATCACCACGCTCGGCCGCGGTGGTTCCGATCTCACCGCCATCGCGCTGGCCGCCGCGCTCAAGGCCGACAAATGCGAGATCTGCACCGACGTCGACGGCGTCTACACGTGCGACCCGCGCATCGTGCCCGATGCGACCAAGATCGACACGATCAGCTACGAGGAAATGCTCGAAATGGCGTCATCCGGATCGAAAGTGATGCAATCG
>JBILUI010000001.1:0-86108 GCA_044371145.1 Chthoniobacterales bacterium
CGGTGTCGAGTTCACGGCGACCTACACCGCGCAGGTTTGGGGCAATGTAGCCGGCGGCATCGAACAGAACGCGGCGTATCTGGGACTCCTGCAGTTCGGACTCGATGTCGATCTCGAGCAAGCCATCGGATGGAAGGGTGGATCTTTCAATACCACGTGGAACTGGGCCTCGGGCGATCAGCCCACGCCGCTTTTTGTCGGATCCGATTTCGCGATCAGCGGGAGCGAAGCCGTCGCCGGATTTCGTTGTCTCGACTTGTGGCTCCAGCAGAAGTTTTTCGGTGAGAAGCTGACAGTGCGCGCGGGCATGTTCAACGCCGACCGCGACTTCACCATTTCCGAGTATTCCAGTTTCTTCCTCAATAGCGCCTTCGGTTGGCCGGTGCTCTACGACGGGCGCGCGGCCGGCCCTCCGGCTTATCCCTCCGCGGCTCCGGGTCTGTATACCGCGTGGAAACCCGCCGAGGGATGGATCGTGCAATCCGCCGTCATGCAGGGCATCGCCTACCCGGGCGATGCCAATTTCTACTGGCGCCTCGATCGCGTCGACGGATTCATCTTTCTCAACGAGGTCATTTATTCCTGGCCGAAGGCCAGGCTGCCGGGCACTGCCAAGCTCGGCGCCATTTTCCAGAGCGGATACCAGGATGTGCCGGACAACAGCGGACGCCGGACTTGGGGAAGCGGGTTCTATTATGGAATCGTCGATCAGGCACTTTATGAGGAACCGGGATCGACGGCCGACGCGCCGCAAGGACTGGGCTGGTTCACGCGCAACGGCTTCGCCGCGCCGTCCGATTCCAATCCGCTCGGGTTCTTGGTGCAGACGGGTTTGGTCTACTCCGGACTCTTCCCCGGACGCGACAGCGATTCGGTCGGCATCGCGTTTGGATGGAACCAAGAGTCACCTTATGAAGCTTCGACCGCGGCAGGGTCGAACCGCGGACTGGAGATGGTCTTCGAGGCTTCTTACCAGTGGCAAATTTCCCCGTGGGTCGCGGTGCAGCCCGACTTGCAATACATCGTCCAACCCGGCGGCAGCACGGCGATACCGAATGCCCTCGTGCTCGGGCTGAGTGTGTCCGTAGACTTTTGAAAAAATGGATCCGAAAAACATACACAAAACCGCACGGTCATTTTCCAAGCCCTTCCGCGTGACGGAAGGAAAGAAATTCCGGCTCAAGGACCATGATCCGGGTGAAACGCTGGACTTCACCGGCAAAGACAAGCCCCGGGCGAAGGAAGCCCTCGCTGCCGGTGTGCAGGCGCTTTCGGAATTGCAGGATAAGCTCTACGCGCAGGACCAATGGGCCGTGCTGCTCGTTTTCCAAGCTATGGATGCGGCGGGCAAGGACGGTGTGATCAAGCACGTCATGTCCGGGGTCAATCCGCAAGGCTGCGAGGTGCACTCCTTCAAGGCACCGACCACCGAGGAACTCGATCATGATTACCTCTGGCGTTGCTCGAAGCGCGTTCCCGAGCGCGGACGCATCGGCATCTTCAATCGCAGCTATTACGAGGAAGTCCTCGTCGTGCGCGTGCATCCGCAGATCCTGAAGAAACAGAAAGTCCCGCGCGAACTGCTGACCAAACGTGTTTGGGACGAACGCCATGAGGACATCCGTTCCTTCGAACGCTACCTCAACCGCAACGGCGTTCTGGTACGCAAATTTTTCCTCAATGTTTCGAAGCAGGAGCAAAAGAAACGTTTTCTCGAACGCATCGACCAACCGGAAAAAAACTGGAAGTTTTCTACCGCCGACTCCCACGAGCGGAAGCATTGGAACGACTACCAACGCGCCTACGAGGACATGATCCGGGCCACCGCAACCGAAGAGGCGCCGTGGTATGTCGTGCCGGCCGACCACAAATGGTTCAGCCGTCTCGTCGTGGCCGCCGCGGTCATCGACGCCCTCAACTCGCTCGACCTCGCCTATCCCGCGATCGACGCGGCACAGAAGAAAGAGTTGGCCGCGGCGAAAAAGGAGCTTCTCGCGGAGAAGTAATACCAAACACCAAAAGGTCGTGGACTTATCGGGAGAGCGTTGTTGGTAGGGCCCGCTGGCTCAGCGGGTCGCTGCCTTTTTGGTGAATGCGTGCGGTCGGCTGGGCCAGCCGACCCTACCGAGGGGTGTGAAAAGTCAAAAAACTTTTCGTGATTGGTATAAGGTGGATCGCGATGTCCCATCACGATGAGTGTTCCGGAAAATCGCGCTCAGAGAGCGCGATCCACCTCGTGTAGCGTCGCCGTCTTCGGCGACAGTCGTTGATGACGGAACAACCGGCGGCGGGGACGCCGGAAAATTTTGGCGCAGTTCTACTTCCCGTTGGCGGCGTTCATGGCTTGCGTAGCCTCCTGAACCGCGGTCACCGGATTGACTCCATCATTCAGCACTTTGTTGATGGCCGTGCCAAACGGTCCCCAGTATTTGCCGAACTCCGTCGACTGCGGACGCGGGAAGCCCTCCGCTGCGGCATCGGCGAAGGTCTGCACACGCTCACTGGCGGGCTCCACACCGAGGGTGACCATCGGACTGCGGGCTTCGTCGCTGTAGAGCTGCGCGCCTTTCGGTCCGAAGAGATACATGGCAACGGCGACGGCCAATCTCTTCTGCTTGTCGGAGATGTTCGGGCTCACATACCAGTAGTCAACGCCGGCCAGCGGAGTGGACGCTCCAGCGGGACCGGCCGGCATCTTGGCCACGCCCAGTTTGGCGTCACCAAGCGCCACCCTGAAATCGCCGAGCTTCCACGGACCTTGGATGATCATATCGACATCGCCTCGGGTGAAGAGTTGGTTGGAGACGGAATCATCGGTATTGAAGATTGCGCCCGCGTCCTTCAATTCCTTCAAGAACTGCAAGGCTTCGGCAAAGCCGCCTTTATCCGCGATGCAGACACCGTTGGCGTCCAGCAGCGTGCCGCCAAAGGCACCGGTGAAGAAACCGGAGTTGTGGTAAGCTGTCGCGTTGATGGCGATCGTATTGCCATCCTTGACCATCTGCAGCAATTCGGCGGTCGTGGTCGGCGGATTCGGGATAGTGATCTTGTTGTAATAAAGGGCCACAGCCTTGGCGATCCCCGGCACGCCGTAGATCTTGCCGTCCACCGTGGCACCTTCGAAGCTGGCCCGAGGAAAGAAATTGGCCGCGTCCACTTTCAAATACTTGTCCAGTGAGGCAATAACGGCGGGACGATCTATCCCCACCGCGATGGATTGCCGCGCCTGGGCTCCGGTGTGGTCATTCGGCGCGGTGAACATGTCGGGACCTCCCCCGGCCGCAACCTCCTTGTTCCATTTGTCGAAGATTGCTCCCTCTTCATCGAACTCTCCGAAGGGAATTCTCTCCAAGGTAACCTCAAGCTTGGGTTGGTCCTCTTCCAGCAGGGCGACCGCCTGTTTCAGAGCCTCCTCCTCCGCGCCACCAGCATCATAAGCATACCAAAGTTTGATCTTGCCGGCAGGGACAACCAATCCGCGGGCTTTGCCCTTTATGATCAGTTTGTTCAACACAAACCCGTCGACTCCCTGCTCCGATCCACCCTCACATGTGCCGCCCAGCTTGAGAGCCGCAGACTCCCCCTGCGTCGGAAAATACCAGTCCGCGCCCACAGAGTCCGGCGATGATGGTGTTTGGAGGCCGAAGGACACGGGGATTGGATCAACATTGAGGCGCACCTTGAGCGCGCGCTTTTTGAGCACGGTGCTCGGGTCCTCTAGATGGCTAAGCAGATCGCGGATTTCCTGCTCGGCCTGCTCGAGGAGTTCCGGATCGTCGACCATTGCGCCACTGGGCAAGGGCATGAAGATCGAGGGCGTCCCGGCTCGTGGCCATTCGTGGCAAACAACTTGTCGTGGCCCGATAAAACACTCGGTCTGGCTCTGCTTCTGCTGCTTACTCTCGATGGAAGACGGGCTTGGAGTCGTGGTTTCAGCAAGGCGAACCAACTTAAAACTGACGGATTCACGTGCCAGCGCGAGGCGCAACTCGGCGCCATCATCAAAATTGACAACTACGGATTTGGCACCAAGCCTGTAGTCGGGGCTATCTCCGAGTCTGGCAGTCACTTCGTAGTCCCCCACCTTCGCCGTCACGATGCTGTCGGCCGTGGGCTCAAAACCCTTCAGGGCAATTTTGCCGCTAAACGAAAGGCGACTCATGATCCTCTCCGAAGCCGGCTGACCTGGCTCGCTGAATTTCTTGAATTCTTGCTGGAGAGAGAAGGTGCTGGGGGCCGTTTTCAAGAGCCTCGGGAGGGGAGCGTCATGCGGAGCGTCGGTTTCTCCATGTTGTTGATCATGAGCACGAACAAGATGCGGCACGAAGGCATTGGCCAAGAAGCAAAGGGCCAGAGGGAGAAGACCGAAGGATTTGCGAAGAGAGGTGGTTTTCATGAAATGGAATAGGGTGGAACCAGAGAAACCGCACAACATAAACCGATCCGGCAATCTGTCAAACGGCGTTCCCCTCAAATGACACTCGCCGCGGCGCTCAACCGCCGATGATTTTGACCAGAACCCGCTTGCGGCGCAGGCCGTCGAACTCGCCGTAGAAAATTTGCTCCCAAGGGCCGAAATCGAGCCGGCCTTCAGTCACGGCGACGACCACCTCGCGCCCCATGATGCTGCGCTTGAGATGGGCGTCGGCATTGTCTTCGGCGCCGTTGTGCTTGTATTGGCTGTGTGGTTTTTCCGGGGCGAGCTTCTCCAGCCACTTTTCGAAATCGGCGTGCAGACCGCTTTCGTCGTCATTGATGAAGACGCTGGCTGTGATGTGCATGGCATTGACCAAGCACAGTCCTTCCTTGATCCCGCTGGTGCGGAGACATTTTTCAATCTGCGGCGTGATGTTGATCAGTCCGCGCCGCGCGGGGACTTCGAACCAGAGTTCTTCGCGGAAGGATTTCATGACGGATGTTTAGACCGTAAAGAACTCGGAGGACACGGATAAATGGTGCAGCCATGTAGCGTCGGTCTGCGATCGACGGCGCCTTTACAGGAAATGTTTCCGGCGCTCATAGAGTGCCGCTGCAAGATGGTTACTAAGGGTTCGCTGCGTAGCGCGCGAATTTCGCCTCCAGCGCGGGAGGGACGTGCGCGGTGAGGACGGCGTCGTCGCCCTCGTAGGCGATGTCGATGACATGGCCGGCGCGGTGCAACTCGGCCAGCGCGGCGCTGTCGGACTGCGGGATGCGGAATTTTTGGCGCAGACGCCAGGCCGAGAGCTGGTTTTGCAGTTCGTCGACGAACTCCTGCAGATTTTCGCCCGTCTTGACCGAGATGGCCACGCTGTTGGGATGGCGGGCCATGGCAGCCTGCACCGCCTCGGGATTTTCCAAGCGGTCGATCTTGTTGAAAACGATGAGCGTGTGCTTTCCGTCGGCTTCGAGTTCCCGGATGACCGCGTCCGTCGAGGCAATATGGTCTTCCCACCGCGGATGGCTCAGATCGACGACATGGACAAGGAGGTCGGCCGACTTCAACTCTTCGAGGGTGGCCTTGAAGGATTCGATGACGGTCGTGGGCAATTTGCGGATGAAACCGACCGTGTCGGTGAAGAGGACTTTCAATTTGTTGGGCAGGACAAATTGGCGGGTGGTCGGATCCAGTGTGGCGAAGAGTTTGTCCTCGGCGATGACACCCGCGTTCGTTAACCGGTTGAGCAGCGAAGATTTTCCAGCGTTGGTGTAACCGACGATGGCGACAACCGGCCATTGATGGCGCGCGCGTCCTTCGCGCTGGATGGCGCGGTGTTTGCGCACTTCCTCGAGGTCTTTTTGCAAACGCGCGATGCGTTCCTGCACACGGCGGCGGTCGACCTCGAGCTGGGTTTCACCCGGACCGCGCGTGCCGATACCGCCGGTCTGACGCGACAAGTGCGTCCACATGCGGGTGAGACGCGGGAGCAAATACTGCAACTGCGCGAGTTCGATTTGCAGGCGTCCTTCCCGGCTGCGCGCCCGCCGCGCGAAGATGTCGAGGATGAGCTGGGTGCGATCGAGGATTTTTTTGGAAGTCACTTCCTCGAGATTTCGACCCTGCGCGGGAGACAGTTCGTCATCGAAAATGATCGAACCCGCGCCAGTCTCGGTGCAGAGCGCGGCCACTTCCTCGGCCTTGCCTTTGCCGATGTAATAGGGCGCCGTGGGGTGATCGAGCTTCTGCGTGACCGTATCGACGACCTTGGCGCCGGCTGTCGCGGCGAGTTCGCGCAGTTCCTCGAGTGAATCCTGCAAATCCCAACGGCTGACCCCGTTGTGCTCGAGTCCGACTAGGACGGTCTTCTCGGTCGCGGAGGGAGGTGGTGTGGTGAGGAGCATGCTTAAAAGTCGAGGGTTGAGGGACGAGAGCCGGAGAAAATCGAAGACAGCCGCAGGCCATCGAGAGAAGAGGTAAACTCCCGGAAAACGCGCTTCATGAAAGGCCCGACAAGAGGGCGATGCGATCGAAGGTATCGGGCGTCACTTCGGAAATATTCTCCTCGGGCAATGTGGATTTGCCCCGGAACCACGTCAACTGCCTTTTGGCGTATTGGCGGGTGGCGACGGTGAGTTGCTCGCGGCATTCGTCGCAGGAAATCCGCCCGTCGAGCATTGCCGTGATCTCGCGCCATCCGAGAATCTGGCGGGCTGTTCCTCCGGCGGTTTCACGGACAGATTTCACCTCTTCGACCGCGCCCCGGGCCAATCGCTCCGCCACTGCATGGGCGATGCGCGCGGACAAATCCTCACGCGATCTCGTGATGAGAACGCCACGCAAGCCCTTTGGTGCCGGGGGCAACACGGTGAGCACTTCGGATGCAGGTTTGCCGGTCTGCAGGCAAAGTTCCAAGCGCCGCGCGACGCGGCGCGGATTGTTGGCATCGATGGCGAGAAGGCTTGGCGCGTCGAGTTCGCGCAGCTTGGTCTGCATCTCTTTGAGCGTCATTCCCCTCACCGTTTCGCGCAGCGCAGGATCGATGGCCGGGGCGGCAGGCAGTCCGCTGATCAGCGCTTGCAAATACAATCCGCTTCCACCGACGACGAACGGCATTTTTCCGCGCGCGACAATGTCTTCAAGCACCGGACAAACCGTCTTTGCGTAGTGCGCGGCATCGATCTCGTCCGCGCACGGGATGGTTCCATAAAGATGATGCGGCACGAGGTTTTGCTCTCCGGCGGAGGGTTGCGCGCTGAGCACGGGAAATTCACGATACAATTGGAATGCGTCGGCGCAGACGATTTCGCCTTCGTGTTTGCGCGTCAAAGCGAGGGCGATTTCCGATTTGCCGACCGAGGTGGGGCCGGCGAGGAAAACGCATCGACGGAGAATTTCCGTCGGGATCATCGGACCAAAAGAAAACGTCCGCTCCCCGCGAACGGGAAGCGGACGTTGTGAAGATCCGACGGCACCTCAGGCCTGCTGCGACACGGTCTGGTCCGCCTCGGACGACGACGAAGATTCTTCGCGGTCGCGGCCGATGGAACGGTCGGCGGGAAGTTTGGCCCCGCTGACCACGAGCTTGCGGCCCATGTATTCCTTGTCGTGGAGTTCTTCCACGGCGCGCTTGGCCTCGGAGATGGCGTTCATTTGCACGAAGCCGAATCCCTTGGAGCGCTGGGTGTGTTTGTTGGTGACAATTTCCACGTTGGCCACCGTGCCCACGCCCGAGAAGAGCTCGAAGAGATCGCTCTCCGCGGCGTCATAGGACAGATTACCCACGTAGAGACGCGGGGTTGTCACCTCGATGGACTCGGGTTTGCGCGACTCGCGGGGAGCGCGTGGTTCGCGGGGCGGACGCGACTCGCGCGGGGCACGGATCTCATCACGCGTGCGCTCGCGGCGCTCATGACCGTTGCTGGATGGTTTGGCGGCGGGCTGCGGCGCGAGGCCGAAGAACGCTTTGACTTTATCCCACAGACCGGCCGGCTTGCGGGGTTCGCGGCGCACATGGAAGGTGTCGCCGGAACGCGGACTCGAGGAACGACGGTCGCGACCGCCGCGGCGGCGACGCTGACCGGAATGACGTGAATTCATGGAAGTATTCGTTTTGATGCTGTTGATGTTGGAAGAGCGGGGCGCGCCGACCGCGCACGTGGGTGAAGCCGCTCGTTGTGGTTAATGACGGAGCCGCGGCCGCGAATGGGGCACGGGCGGAGTCCGCCGGGTTTTCGGGGCGGGCCAAGGAGCCGGATTTGCGCCGCGCGAACAAAATCGCGGCGAAACCGAACAGGAGGGCGAGCCAACCGGATTTGGGGCGACCGGAATCGCAAGCTGCCTGCATCCAAGAGGATACCAGAAACATGGCCATAACCTCGAACAAGAACAACATATGGGCGGGGCAGGCCTGCGGCAATAAAGAAATCGCCGCCCCGAAGGACGGCGATGCTATTTTACTCTGTAAAGTGGGTTGTTTTGTCGCGCTTTTAAAATCCCGCGTCGTCGGGCGGACCATCCATCTCGGGGGGCGGCGGGCCTTGGGGACCATCTCCCTGCGGCCCACGATCCCGGCCCATGATGCCGGGACCGAGTTTCTCGAGCAGCGGAGCGAGACGCGGGTCGGCTTTGAGCATGGCGGCCTTCATCGCTTGGTGCATTTCGCGGCCGGCCTCGCGTTTGGCCTCCGGTCCCTCCGCGTTGCGCATTTTTTCGCGGGCCGCTTGGACGGTAGGATCGTCTTTGGCCGCACTGAGCGCGGCTTTGAGTTGCTTCTTCTGCTCGGGTGTCAACGACTCGAACTTGCCGCGCATGTCCTTGGCGCGATCGCGCGCTGCTTTGACTTTGTCGAGGACGGGCCCCAACGAGGAGTCGGCCGACAGCATGGCTGCGTGCATGGCGGTTTCGAGTTGCTTCTTCAGCGCGTCATTCGCCTCTTTGAGCGAGCGCACTGTCGGGTCGTCTTTAGCCTTCTCGCGGGCTGCTTGGAGACGTTCCTGTTCGTCAGGAGTCAGCTTGGCATAGGGAGGCGGCCCGTGCTTTTTGCCGTGCTGTTTCCAAGGGGGACCATCCCTGTCCGGACCGCCGGGTTGCGGTTGCGTGTCGTCTTGGGCCGAGAGCGGCGCAACCGCCGCGAGAAGACCCAGGGAGAGAAGAGTGAATTTTTTCATAACAACGTGTTCAACCCCGGCGACACGCTGCAGTTGCGGATTTATTTGCGTGCAGCGAGACGAGCATAGAGAGCCTCAACCGTCCGCGCCTGTTGGCGTGCGTCAAATGATGCCGTCACCTTCCCGCGCGCAGCGTGTCCTTGGGATGCTCGCAGCTCGGCGGATTGCAGATAGCGCCCGAGGACGGACGAGAAATCGTCCGCAGAACCGGGCTGCGCAGTCGATCCGCCATCACCGTCGCCAAGCAGTTCGAGGCATCCGTCGACTGCGGAAACGACGCAAGGCAAGCCGGACGCCATGGCTTCGAGCAGAATCATCGGCGTGCCTTCGTAGTCGGAGGTCAGAAGAAACACATCCGCAGCGGCGAGAACAGTCCGCGTGTCGCGAAATCCGAGCATCGCGACATTGCCGATTTTGTTTTGCGAAATGATCTCGCGCAGAGCCTGTTCTTCGGGGCCCGTTCCGGCGATGACAAAGCGCACCCCGGGGAAACGCCGTGCGATCTCGAGGAAAAGCGGCCAGTTCTTTTGAGGATGGAGGCGTCCCAGTCCGGCGACGACGAGAGATTCGGCGGGAATGCCGAGTTCTCGGCGGGCTGACATACGGACCTCGGCGCCGGCCGGGGCGAAACGTTCCGTGTCCACTCCGTTGGCGAGAAAGGAAATGCGTGCGGGATCGACGTTCTCACGCGCAATAACATCATCCCGCGTCGACCGCGAGACCGCGTAAATGTGCGAGGAGAGACGATTGGTTGCAGCATCGATCCACGTGGCGACCGCACTCCCGGTTCGCGCGCGATCGTTGCAGTGGTCGTGGTTGACGAGCGCGCGCTGTCCGCACAGTGCGGCAAGCGGTTTGCCGATCCAGTTCGAGCCGAAGAGGTGAAAATGAACCACATCGTATCGTCCGCGGCGCAGCAAGCGTGGCAGGGAAAGGAGATAGCCGGGCGGAAATTTTCCACGGGAAAGGAAATGCACGGGCACACCCTCCTTCTCCAGCGCGTCGGCAAACACGCCGCGACCGTGCATCGGCGCCACTTCCATTTCGATGGCCGACCGGTCGCGGAAGCGGGAGAGATTGACCACCACAGTCTGCGCGCCCCCGAGATCGAGGCTGTCAATGACGTGGAGAACGCGGATCATGCGCCGACCGGGCGGGCGGGATTGCCCGCCACCGTGCAGCCTGCGGGCACGTCGTGGAGCACGACACTGCCGGCGCCGATTTTCGCATCGTCGCCGATTTCGATGCGTCCGATGATCACGCTGCTACAGCCGATGTCGACGCGGTCTCCGATCACCGGACAATCGTCGGACTCGCGCCGGTTACCGATCGTCGTACCATGGCGCAGCGTACAGTCGGAGCCGATGACCGCCGACTCGTGGACCACCAAACCGTAGCCGTGGTGCAAACGCAGTCGTGGTCCGACTTTCGCTTTGTGGTTGAGTTCAATGCCCAACTCCCACCACACGATTAGTTGGTAGACAAAGAGATAAGGTGCAGCCAGCCAGCGGATACATTTCGGCCACCGGTGCAACTTTTGCGCGAAGCGGAATGAGCCGAGAATGAATTTCATCCGCAGGTCCTGCGGATTCACGCCCCAATCCTGCCAGATACCGTCGCTCATGCGTGTGCTTCTCCCCCACCCAATCCGCGCAGGAACGCACCGGTTTCTTTGTCGCTGTCGTGCATCTCGTTGACGAAACGCTCGCATCCCTCCTGCATGCGCTCAAGACCGGACGTGTCGGCCATCATGGATTTTGCGCCGCCAACCAGTTTCCCGAAATCTTGTTCAGCGTGGAAACCGGGGCGGTAAAGACCGAAGAGGTCATCGGGATTCACCGCGAGTGAGAGCAGAGCGGCACGGCCGAGCCCGGCCTGGATGAAGCTGTTGGGCCAACCCTCCCACTCCGAAGTGTTGACGAAAACGCGCGCGCGATCGTAGTGCCGCTGCACCTGACTGTAGGGCACGCTCTCGATGAAACGCACATTGGACAGCGAGGCAGCGCGCACCGCCACGCGTTGGTAAAGGTCGCGATCTTGGGCCGGGCAGATCATCTCGAAGGAGTTGTCAGGCAATGCTTCCGCGAGATCGAGGAACAGCTCCGGTCTTTTCATCGGCACGCAACGCGAGACCCAGAGAAAGTCCGTGTCTTTGGGCGGTCGCTCGCCGTCAGGACGCGGCACGAGAAGATAGCGGTAGAAGGATGCTTCCATCCCGCGGCGACGGTAATGCGCGAGTTGGTCGCGCGTGATGGCGTGTCGCGCATCACAGCGGCGAAGGGCAAATTCGAAAACGCCGCCCAACAAAGGATGTGCCCGCCGGTATTCGCCGTTCACCTCGGTATCCAGGGCACAAATGAAATCAATTTTGTAGCCGAGCGAGGGCCGCCAGAGCCAGAGGACGAAGAGCCAGGCGGTCCAGCCCATGACCACCACCCAATCAGGTTTTTCTTCCCGCAGCACCCGGAAGACGCGCGGCATAGAAGCGATCATCTCGGGCATTCGACCCGTGTGGAACTTTCCGGCATTGCGCACGCGCACGCCCTGCAAGACAGCTTGATCTGCTTGTCCTGTGTCGCCGGCGGCGATGACCACATCGTGTCCATGCCGACCAAGCGACCGCGCAAGCAGTGCGACCTGCAACTCGGCACCTCCTGAGGTCAGGGTCGAACCCTCGTCGAGCGCGAGATGTGCGTGGCTGGAAAGAAAAAGGATCTTCACGCCGCTAATAAAAGGTTAAATTGCAGGCCGCAATGCCTGTTGCTTTCCATCTTCCCCTTCGTCATCGCCCCGACGCCAGCCGCCAGCAGGCATGGCAGACGGGCGGGGTTGTCCCGGTCGAAGCGGAAGGCAAAACAGCCACGGCCCAGGCGTGGATTTATCAGACTTGGTTGCATCTTTCCCGCTCGGGCGCCGAAGTCTCGTTGGTCGAGGAGCTTCCGCGTGAAGGCGTGGCGGTGACGCTCAACGGATGGCTCAGGCCGGATTTCCTCGCGCCGCGCGAACTTTTCGTCGCGGGAGTGGTAGCCGACGGACTGCCCCATCCCGGTGTCGACCTGCAGATTGTGCAAAACCTTTGGCATGCGCGGCGTCTGACCGGCGCTTTTTTCATGCCACACTGGCCGCAACCGGGTTTGGTTCCGCGCGATCCCGCGCGCGGAACGAAAATGGAGAGGCTCTGTTTCTTCGGCGACCCGAAAAATCTCGCGGCCGGTTTGCGCGCCCCGGAGTGGCAACAGAAACTCCTTGAAACAACCGGGGCGCATTTCGAGCAGCGGGGCGCGGAGCGTTGGCACGATTACCATGATGTGGATGCCGTAGTTGCCGTGCGCGGATTCGGAAACGCAAACCAACCGCACAAACCGGCGACAAAACTTTACAACGCTTGGCTGGCAGGAGTGCCTTTTATCGGCGGAAACGACTCGGCTTACCGCGCGGAAGCAGCACCCGACACCGATTACCTGATGGCCGGGTCGCCCGATGAGGTCATCGACTTGGTGCTGAAGATGCGCAACTCGTCGGAATGGCGTTCGAAAATCACGACACGTGGCCGGAAACGCTCAGAAGAAGTAGGCGGCCGGAAATTGACTCAACGCTGGAGCACATTACTCGACTTCATGGCACAGCAACGGGAGAAAAAAATGCGCAAAACCAAGTGGCGCCTTGCCTCGGAGCGCGTGTTCAAAGCGACGTTGTACAAAGCGGACTCGCTGCGCCGGCGCGACTAGAAGAATCTTTCGCGCAACCAACGAAGCGTGCCGGGCGGATCGCAAGAAAAGGCGCCGAAAATTTCCGGAAGCGCGGCGATTGGGTTTTCGCTGGTCCCAGCCAAGCGCAAATGCCAGCGGAATTGCGTGGAACGAGGTCCGGAGGAGCACTGCGGATAGCGCGCTGTGAATTCGTTTTCGAGACGCGCTTGCAATTCGTGAAAGGCCCTTCGACGCGCGGCCGGTAATCCGCGACGGAATTCCGCGCACAACGCGGACTCATCGGGAGAAAGACTTCTTCCCAAAAGAATAGCTGTTTGCCGGCCGGCAGCACGACTGGCTTCCTCCTCGGCCAAGCTGCGACCGGAGCGAGAGAGAGAATCATCCGAACGGCGGTAACTGACCAAGCGCGCAGGCAGATTCGCCGTGGGTGAATTGTTCAGAACGCGCACCCAGAGGTCGTAATCCTGCGCGATGCGATAGCTCTCATCGTAACCGCCGTATTTCTCCAGCACGGCAGCGCGACGGAAGACAACGGATGTGTGGAGAAACGGATTGAGCAGCATCGACGTCCAAAGGATTCCTGCCTCGCCGCACGGCACATCGAGCAATCCGACCTTTCGCCCCGCTTCGTCGATAAGAACACCCTGCGTGCCGAGGAGAATCACGTCAGGGTGCTTGTCCAAAAATTTCATCTGCGCGGCAAGGCGCCGGGGATCGCTAAGGTCGTCCGCGTCCTGGCGCGCCACCCAATCGCCGCGGCATTCGCGCAGCCCCTTATTCAAGGAAGCGGTCTGGCCGATATTCGTCCCGTTGGTCACCACGCGGATGCGCGGATCTTTGGCCGCCCAATCCGCGAGCACCTGCGGCGTCGCGTCGTCGGATGCGTCGTCAACCACCACCATTTCCCAATCGGCAAATGTTTGCCGGGCGATGCTGGCCATGGAGGCGTCGAGGTAAGAGCCACCGTTGCGCACGGCCATGAGAACGCTGATCGGGGGAGTCATCGCGACAAAAGCGACCGAAAGATTTCGCGGTGGGCGCCGGTCCACGCGGCGGCTTCGAACTTTCTCTCCGCGCGGGCCCTTGCCGCGATGGAAGCGGCTTCGATGTTCCCCCAAAGATCCACGACCGCGGCGGCCAGCTGCCCGACCGGCGGCGTGAGCATGCGATCCCAAACGAGAGGCAACGGCAGCAGACGCGCGCAAGCTGCATCGGTCATTTCGGGAAGTCCTCCCGTTGCCGAGCCCACCACCGGCAAACCGCAGGCCAGAGCCTCAGCGACCACGGTCGGACAAGGATCGAGATACTTCGGATGTACGAGGATATCGTGCGCGCGGTAAAGATGCGGCGCTTCTTCCTGATCGAACGCCGGTTGCAAAAGAACCGCATCGGAGACACCAAGCTCGCGCAAGTAGTCGAGAGTTTCTTCCTTTCCGCGGCGCCACTGCAGCGATCCGGCCACGGTCAGTGTGGCCGGCATGCCTTCGCGGCGAAGAGCGTGCAGCGTATCGATCGCCGCAAAGACGCGGTCGCGATAAGCATGCGTCCCCATGGCGAGAAGACGCGGGGCTGCGGGCCGCGATGCGCAGCGAGCCGGATGAAATTTGGACAGGTCGACAGGATTGAGCAAAACCCGCGACGGTTTTTCGACCGGACCGAGAAAGCGGTTGGCCGACTTGAGGCAAAAATCGCTCTGGTAAACGATGAAGTCTGTCAAGGCACGCAGTCGCCGCATCGGCGCGTTGTGCCTCTCCGCCTCTCCGCCGGCCCAGCCCGGATAGCCCACGCCGTTCTGGTTCCAAACCACGGCGATATTTTTGCGCCGGCACTCGGCGACGAGGTCTTCCGCGAAATGCGGCGGCACACTGCTAACCAAGTAAAGAATGTTGAACTTCTCCTCGTCACAACGGAAAGCGCGTTGCAGGGAAAGAAGTTTGACCGCACCACCGCGCACCAGACGTCCGTCATCGAGAACTCCGCCGAAGCACAGCACCGGCTCCGTGCCGTCGGCTCTCCGGACGTCGCGGCGTTGCTTCTGCCACCGACGGCGGTCGGGCAAGTCGAGAACGGCGCGGAGAGCGGACTTCAACCGCCACGGAACAATATCGGTAAAATTGCTCATCGTTCGATTTTGTAGAGCAGAATTGATGCCCCGACTTCTTCCACCGGTTGTTCCTTGGATAACCAGGCGAATTGGTCGTAAGCCGGAACACCGGTGCCGAGGAGCAAATTCTGCCTACTAATCGCCACCCATCCTTCGATGCGGGTGTGGGGCGGCAAGTCGATGGTTTCCGGCAAAGGAAAACGGGCCAAGCTGATTCCTTTGCTGCCATTGTAGCGGATGTTCAAGCGATCGATGTTGCGCCGCTCGCAGGCCATGGCGAGTCGGCGCAAATCCTGGCCCCAATCGAGATCGCTGTCTGCCGCGACAGCTTCCGGTTTGCTTCCGGCCAAGACGTTGAAGTAAGCGAGATAATCCGGATGCGCGGCGAACGAGGATGCTGCGCACGAGGCGATAATGGTGATTGTGGCGACTCTGCCCAAAAGCGGATGGCGCGCGGTTTGCCAGAGCCACGCGGCACCGGCACCGGCAACCACGGCGAGCAGAGGGTAGACGGAAAGAATCTGCCGCAAGCCGTTGTGCGGGGTGAAAAAAATCCCCGCGAGAACGATCGCGACGGCAGCGAGCAAGGGAGCGAACACCGGCCAGCAGCCGCGGACTTGCCACGACGCTACGCAGCCGGCGGCCACGAGCAGCAGAAAAGAAGCCGGCGTTTTCACAGCCAGCAGCACGGGATAAAACAACCACCATCCTTCCTTGCCTACCGAGCCGAGGAACCAAGCCAGATGACCTTCGTCGCGGCGAAAATAAACCACGTCGAACAATCCCCAGAAAAAATCCAAAGCTGGAAGCGGCAGAGCTTGTGCCACGCTGCGCGCCGCCGGCGAGAGCGGTCCCAAACCAGCAAGGACGGACTCCAGTTCCCCGCCCGCGCCGCCCTGGAGGATCGTTCCAAAAGAAAAGCGGTAAACCGCCCAGACAGAAACAAGGCAAAAGGTCGCGGCAATCAGCAGTGAGAGCAACGCGCCACGGAGAGAAAGAACGGCAGCGCCTATTTTCGCTCCACGACGCCCGAGAAACCAAGCGAGGCAAACGGCCGCGCCTCCCGCGGCGAGGAACGCGATGGCGGAAAATTTCGCTGTGATGGCTAGCCCCGCGGATACTCCCAAGACGGCTGCGTTCATCCAGCCAGGCTGCTCGAGCCACCGGAACAAGGCGTAAAGACTGGCGGCGACCAAGGCCGCGCACGCCATGTCGAGCGAAGCCAGACCGCCATGAGCCAAGACTGGCGGGAGCAAGGTGAAGAGAAAGGTGGCGACAAGCGCCGGCATCTCGCCGGCGCAGCAACGTGTCCAAGCCGCCACGACGAGGGAAGCGAGAACGAAAAAGGGGAGGACACCGAAGCGGGCCAGAGCGAGATTGCGTTCGTAGAGACCCCCTTCGTGCAACAACGCATTCCCATCGGTCCAATGATCCGCCGCTCCGGGGATTCCGCGCAACCCGGCAAAATAAGGCCCAGCCGCCATGGCAATGCGGGCCAGTGGCGGATGGAGACGTTCATGGGTGATGCGGCCGTGCTCCCACCACTGCAAACCCGCGGCAAGATGTGCAGGCTCGTCCCACGTCTGCCAAAAGGCATCGTAAGTGGCGATGATACGCACACACCCCAATCCCACGATCGCGCCGAGAACCAACGCATACCAAGTTTGCTTCATCATGCGGCGAGCAGTCCCCGCCAAAAAGAGAGAGCCGCCTCCAACGAGGGCGGACGCGACATGGCCAGAAAACTCTCCCGTTCCTCAATGGCAATACGCACCGCTTCGTCGCGGGTGCGGCGCCGTCCGTGGGAAACCCCGCCGTGAAAGACCTGATAGTAATAAGCCGTGCCTGCGGGATAGACCGGCACTTTACCTTCGAGCATTGCTTGCCAGATGCGTTGCGAGGCGAAGTTGTCGTTTTCGTCGATGATGCACGGTGTATGGCCGGAATTTGTGCCACCCGTGAAAACCAACGGACAAACCACGACAGGACTGCGCGGGTGCAACCGGCGGAAGTTCACCGCATCCTGCACAGACGAGGCGATGTGAACCGTTTCATCCGATGCATCGCGCACTTCGCCACCCGGCGGGAGCAGCCGGAAGGACGCGGCGGCGGGATCAGCGTCCGTCGAAACGACAGGCGCGGACCGGTCGGCACGAATCTCGACGCCGAGTTGGTCGAAGACTGTGCGCAGATTGCCAACCGCAGCATCAAGCGCGGGAGCGCATCCTTGGTGATGAAACAATTGGACGGCTTGCGGCAGGCGGAGCCGGGAAAATCTTTTCGCCACACGGAAAGAAAAGTCGCGCAGGCTGTCCGCGAAAGCTCGTTTGTGACAGGACGCTTTTGCCCGGAAGGATTCCATCTTCGGGATATCGTCATAGAGAGCCCGCAAGTGCCGCGACATGGCCTCGTCCGTGTGGTCCCTCCTCACTTTGTCATGCTGCGCGTCGAGCGAGGCGCCCAGAAAACCATTCTGCATGTCGCGGTGGATTTTTTCGGCGGCTTCGGATGCCGCATCGAAGAGACACGGCGCAGGGAGAATATCACGAGCCACGCCGAGCGGCGTGCTGAGGAGTTTGGTGCGCGCGGCGGCGGCCTCCATGGCCGACTGCGGCCCGCCCTCCCAGCGCGAGGGAATCAGGCAAAGGTCGCAAGCGTTGTAAAGTTCGTTGAGTTGCGGACGCGCAAGGATATTGGTCCCGAAATCGTCCCCGGGGATATCACGTCCGACAAAAGTGAAAGGGATGCTGCAGCGCTCCAGTTCCCGCCGTAGCCAGTGGCGCCGCGGGCCGGCCAGCAAGACATGAAAATTTCCTCCTTTGGCGCGGAGCCGCCGAAGGATGTCCAGCATCATCTCCGGCGACTTCTGGAGTTTGGGTTTGGCCAGGTCGCTGCCCTCGGAGTCACGGTGGAAATTGCCGATGATGTAGGTGTTTTTTGGGAGCCCGTATTTCGCCCGGACCGCTTCTTTGTCGGCGATCGGAAAAAACAAACTTCCGTCGATCGCATAGGGAACAAGGACACAAGGAAGTTGTAGATCGCGAAACTGATCCCTCGCCTCAGTCGACCTCGCCACCCACAAATCGACCAGCTTCTGACCCCAGGCAAAGGATGGTTGGGTCAGATAAAAGAAAGGCGGGTTGTCCGCCTGTGCGACGACGAAACGGCGGCGAACCACGTCCGCATGGTGAAGGGCAAGCGGCAACCAGAAAGCCGCGTGGACAACATCGCATGATCCAAGGCCCGATGCCCGTGCCTTGCCGGCCAGCGCTCTGCGGATGAGCCGCAGATCTTCATCGATGGCCCAACCATGCTGGTCGCCCGCGGTTGTAAAATAGCGGATCAAACGAAAGTTGTCCCGACCGGCACCGAGAGGATGCTCTGGAGCAGACGACGGTAAGAAAGAGCCATGAGGTCGCCGGAGGGAGGATCGAGGAGAACCGCTTGCCGAAGTTCCGCGTAGCGTCGCTTCATCTCACCCACCGATGCGGCGATGTCGTCGCCGATCTCAACACCGTATCTCCTGCCTGTTTCCACCGTGCCGCCGGTGTCGCGATGGTAGAGGAGCGGCAAGCCGCACTGGATTCCCTCGACCGGATGCATTGCACCTGGTTCGAAGCGCGAAGCTGAAACGTAACCATGACATTGCCGCAGCAATGACGCCAACTCGCGGCCGCTCACCGGGGCAAAAGTCCGTGCCGCACGCCAGCGGATGCCGGCCGGCCAGCGGCCGACAATCCACAATTCAACGTCTGGAAGTCGGCCTTCCGCGATCGCTGTGTCTATTGCTTCGTAGACATCGAAACCCTTGGCCATGTTGTCCGACCAATGATGGGTCACGAGGCGGAATGGCGTGCCCTCGGTCCATGGGATTTGTCCGATGGGGTGAAAAACGGATGGATCGGCGCCGGGAGAAATAACGGAATGCGGAAGACGCGGGTCGAACCACCCGGCAGCGTGGTGGTCGCGGAGCCACGCGGACACGAACACCGTGTGGTCCGCCACCTTGTTGCTTTGCTCGAGCAATGCATCCATTCCATCGCTGTTTTTGCGGATGTCGTTGTCATTGATACGATGAATGCACCGGACCTGAGGATGGCGCGCTTTGAGTCCACCCACCTCTTTCCAGCCGAACGAGGTATGCGCCGTCATGCCGGTGTGGGTCATGATCACCGCATCCACAGGACGTCGCAGATCGAAACGCACTCTCCAGCCGGTGAAGTTGAGGAATTGAGCCAACTGCGAGGCCCATTGGTTTGCGCCGCCCCAAGATCCGCGCCGCGGACGCAAATTGAGCGCCACCGTGGCCACACTGGGTTTATCGAAGATCATCTTTCGGGAAAAACGGGGCAGTGGAGACGGAGGCCACAGGACCCCGGGCATAACGCTCCCTTTTGGATTCGGATGCTTCGGGTTGTCCGGTCAACCTGCGCCAAAAACGGCGCGCCCGTGCGGTCCAACCGCCGTAGAAAGTTTCGATGATGCTTTCGCGGCCGGAACTCATATCCGAGGGGTCGGAACCGCTCCGCGGAAGAAAACACATGTGGAGACAGCGAAGGGGCGAATCATCCCACGCAAACGCCTTGTGCAACTCGAGCTTCAACTGCTCGTGGTAGCCCTCCCGAAACACCGGCGCTCCACCGTGCAGACGCTCCGGCGTGTCCCCTCCCCATGAATGGAGAGCGGCGAAGTTGTAGAGCTTCACCATGCTTCGAGCCGGAGGGGAGGCAAAGCCCTCCGCTGTGCCTGCGGCAAGATCAAGACCGCGGCAGTGAATGACACTCCCCAGGATCATCCAATGCCCATTGAACTCTCCGGCAAGCAGACGTTGGCGAAACCTGGCAAGGCGTTCCGCATCATAAAGTTCATCGCCGTCCACCGCGAAAATCCAGCAGTCTTGACCCACGTAGGGCTGAAGCAAGTCGTGAGATTCACGCGGATGTTCGACCGAAAAGAACCGGAATTTATCCGGGGACCGCGCCGCGATGGAGCGGAGGATTTCCGGCGTGCGATCATCCGAGCAGCGGTCGACGAGAAGCACTTCGTCGCAGAAAACGGCCATGTTGGCCACGGCGCGCTCGACGAAACGCTCTTCGTTGCGAACGAAGACCATACCGACGATCCGGGGCGTCCCGGCAGCGGTTCGATGCCCGCTCACGATTTCAACTTCTTCCCTACCAGCACCCAAATCCAACCCCGCTCGCGCTCCACCCTGATCAATTCGCCAAAGCGTTCCATCAGGCGCCGCACCACATCTTCCTCGTGGTCCCACATGATCGACTCCCAAACGCCTGCACCCTCATCATCATTGAAAGCAATGTCATAAAGAAGATAGCCTCCGGGCTTCAGGGCCCGGGCATGTTCGCCGATCATGGCGTCGAGATCGAAAGAGTGATCGACGCAGTTGGTGTAAATCAGATCGAGCGAACCATCATGGGCAGCCAGCTTCATCATGTCCCCTTGTTCGACCAGCGGGTTGTCCGGTCCGGGATTGAGGTCGATGCCGCGCGCGTTGCGGAACCCGAGATCGCGCAGAACGTCAACTTCGGTGCCTTGGCGCGCGCCGCAGCAGAGGATCCGGGCCTCCGGAGGCAACAAGGCGGGCAGATGGCGGAAGCGCGTGTAGAACTTGAGCCGATAGTCGAAAATGTCGAAATTACTGAACCCACCTTTGATTTTGACGAGTTCTTCCAGCTTGAGCTTCTGGTGGGTGAGATATTCATCGTAGTCGGCGTAATCTCTTTTCCGCAGTCCCTCTTCGGCCGACGGCTTCCATCCGCCGCCTCCGTGGTGCTTGTGGCGGACGGGATGCTTGTCGCGTTCGTGGTCGTAGGACGCGTCGCGGCCCGCGCGCAGTTTGCGGATGTAGCCGTAGCCGCCCGGGGTGAGCAGGTGGGCGAAAGTTTTCGCCCAGAATTTCGGTTGCGGGCGCCGGAGGACAAGATCGCGGAAGTAGGCCATGGATGAGAGACGATGAGTTTCAGCTTAGACCAAGCAGGCGCGATTTCACCTTTGAAAACAGGGCAAGCGGCGCACCCTCGATGTAGAGCAGGTCGTGCTTGAAAGCACCGACGTAATGGCGGCAGACAGCGCCGGGGCGACGGAAATAGCCCCAATTGATTTCATAACTCGGCGGAAGGGCTCCTCCCCGGTTCCACACCGAACCCATCAGACCGTATAGCGTCTGCTCGAAGAACTGCGGGTGGTGGGCGGAATCCTGGAATGTGGCGATGAAGCGTTCGGCCAGATCCAGCGAAACGGCAGCTTTGGGCAGCAGGATGAGACCGCTGTTGAAGCGGGGCCACATGGTTATACCCATTCCTTTTTCGATGTATCCCCGCGGGATGCAGAATTTTTCCTTGGTATCCTCGTTGTATCGGCACGCCGGAGAATCGCTGTCGACCCAATCCAACACCTCCGGGGGTCTCTGGAAAAAGATGACATCCGAATCGAGCACGATAAAGCGTTCACCCGGACAGAATGCGGCGAAATCGGAAAATTTGAGGAAGAGGTTGTGCCGCGACCGCTCGGCCAGGCAGCGCGGATGCCCGGCAAGAAACTCAACCGCTCTCGCATCGCTCTCCTCGCGCGAAACGAGCGTCGCATCCGGAAGCACGTTGAGGATTTTGCGACGCGCCGACTCGCCGACCGTGCCGTCCTCATGGATGAAGAAACGCCACCGGCGGCCCGTGTGGTGCTCGAAACACACGGCGGCAAGCAAACCTGCATCCCAAGTCCGCGTGGAAACAAGCATGTGAACGGTGGGCGTCTGTATTTTCTCACCGGGCCTTCGGTGAAGAGCCACCGCGGCGGGCGCAGCCAACCGGCGACCGGCAGACGCGCAGGCGCGGCGGATGGTTTGACGGACCGCGGTCAACATGCCGGACAAAAATTTTTCCTCACCGCCCCCCACTCCTGCGCCAGTGCGCGGCGGCCGGAAAAGCGGAGAAAATTTTCAAAATCGCGGCTTGGTTTACCGGCCCGCACGGCGCCGCTCCACAGGATCGGGTAAGGCCCGCGGTAATAGTGGTAGGGCCAGAGGCTCTCGCGATCGAAAGCATCCCGCGCTTTCTGCCCGCGAACAATACGGAGGAGAAAGCGATAAACATCGTAGGCGGGCAAAAGCGGTTGTCGCCAGAACTCGTCGCGCAAAAGGGAGGTGTGTGCCAAGGCGCCTCCGTGGACACGGTAACTTCTACACAGCAACTCCGCGCGGACGGGACCATCCGCCACGTCGCGATGCCTTTCGAAGTTCCAAGGCGTGCGGTCAGCCGGAGCAAACTGCCCGATTCTAGTTTCGAGCAACTCCTCCAGATGATGCACCGACCACAGTGATGGATGCAGAGAGAACTTCCAGCGGAAGCCGGGATCGCATCGCATCAGCGAGGAGTGTCGTCGGGACAATTTCCGTCCCTCTTTTTCCCGGCGCTGACCCCAGCCGAGGAGACAGATGTTCACCGCATTGAGTTCGTGCGCCAGCGACGGAAGCACCGTGTTGAGAGCATGGCCGTGACAGGGACCGACCGGCGGGTGGTCGTCGAGGATGAGATAAATCCAACGGAAACCTTGCTTCCGCATGGTTGAGACCCCGTCACGGGTGACGGTCATCCAATCGCGTTGGTCTCCCAAACCCCACCGCACGACCCGCGGATGGTCCTGCCACGCGCGGTTGATCAGCGACTCCGTCCATTCGGCCACCGGACGGTAGCGGTCGCATGTCGAGAGAAGGATGCCGACTTCGTTCATGAAGACACATGCACCACGCGATGGCGCCAACGCTCGAAAGGAGCGAGGAAAAAGATCGTCATGGCCAAGGCCAGAATGAGGGAAACAAGCATGACGACTTCGCCTTGCCATGGAGGCGGCACCAGACCGCCGTATCCGTAGGCCCGGAAAAATTCCAGAACGAAGAAGTGGTTCAAGTAGACAGGGAAGGACAATTCGCCCACAGCGCGGTCGAAACGGTTTTTCGACGTGGCCGCGAAGACCATGACAATAACCGGAAACATCGCCGCATAGAGGCCGTAGATCGGGAACAATTCGCCGCACTTTCGCGGCCATTCGGGCAGGAACCAGGTCCAAGCGGTGAGAAAAACGAGCAGTCCGGCAATCACACCGGGGTAGGAAACCGCGGCGAAAGATCCCTCGGCCCACCAGCGGTAAGCGCGGCAAGCCAGCATGCCGGCGATGAAGAAAGCGATTTCGAAAGGGAAGAAACGATAAAGCCACGGATCACCCGAAAACCCGAGCCAGTGGCATCCGAGAAAACGGGCGAGCAGGCTGGCGACGACCAGCGCGATGAGCCCGCGTGATGACCAACGCGCCAGAAAGGGAGCAAGCAGGTAGAAGGTCAACTCCAGCGCGATGGTCCACGAAGGCTGGATGACAAGAAAGGGCCAGAGAGGCGGGATGTTTTGCGTGCCACTGACAAAAAAAAGCGCGTCTTGTCCGAAGACGGTCAGATTGGTCAAGGCTGCGGCGGCGACAGCCGCAGGATGGCTGTCGCCCCAAGCGTCCGGCGTGAGGTAAGGCTGCAGAGCAAGCCACTTACCGGCGAGCAGACCGCTCAACGCGCTGCCGGCGACCACGAACAGAAGGACGGCAAAATACGGGACATAAATGCGCAATGCGCGGCTTTCGTAGAATTGACCAACGCTGGAATATTTTCCGGCGAGAATGAGTTGCATGTAGAAGCCGGAGATCACGTAGAACAGTTGAACCGCTTCCATGCCGTTGAGCATGCGGTCGGCACAGTTGGCTGAGGCGTGGCTCGCCACCACACAAAGCGCCAGATAGGTGCGGAGAAATCCCACGCCGTTCTAGATGCAGCGCCGCAGCACGCCGAGCCAATCGCCGCGGAAGATGGCGCCGGGGTCTTCGCGCAACCCGCGCCAAACGTCGGCCAGTGCCGCTGCGCGGTTTCCGGCCGCCACCGCGGAAGCGTTCATCAGATACCGGTCCGACAAAGCCCGCGCTTTTTCCCGCAGCAATGCGGCGCGGTCTCCGCCGTCGATCAATCCGTAGAACGGTGCGAAAATTTTTTCCCTTTCCTCGTAAACCTTGTGCCACGAGCGCACCGTCTTCGATTCGGGTTGCCGGTGCTGGATGGCCATCACTTCCTGAACATGGTGGAAACGAAATTTTTCCGAGGCGCGCCACCAATACTCGTAGTCCATGGCGTAGTGCAGATCTTCCCGCAGCAGACCCGTTGCTTCGCAGACTTTGCGGCGGAAGAAGACTGCCGGTTGGTGCAACCGCGCCCGCGATGACCACCAACGCACCAGATCAAGCCGGTCGTCGAACACGGCCGCCGCCCGCTGCGGAGGACGCCCGTCGTAGGCGACTTGCTCGACGTCGCCAAAGACCACATCGCACCGCGGATCGGCGAACAGTTCGCGCAAGCGCGCAAAAATTCCCGGCGGATAAGCATCGTCCGCATTGAGCCAGCAGATGATTTCTCCGCGGGCTGCGGCGAGGCCCTTGTTCACCGCATGCGACTGTCCACGGTCGGCTTCGCGGACAAATCGGGCGCGCGGAAAGCCCGCCGCCACCGTCGCAGTCTCGTCGGTCGAGCAATTGTCGAAAACCAGATGCTCGTAATCCTCCGAGCCCTGTTGTTGCACGCACTCCAGACAACGGGCCAGAAACTCGCCCTGGTTCCAGGACGGTGTGATGACGGAAAAAAACAATGATATGGAGGGGATGAGGGAGCGCGGCGCTCCTCAACTTCCCGCAGGCGTCTTGAGGATCGGCACTTTCTTCCAACTATCCGCCTCAGTGAATTCGCGTCCGGCGAAACACCAGACAATAACTTTTTTGGAGCCCAAATAGTCTTTGTCAGCCCGTGCGCGACGGGCGAGTTGCACGCGCGAACTCGTGGCGCCGGATCCCCGCACGCCGAGGACATCGGGCATGGAGCCGAGCGCGGCGGCCACTTGGTCGGGCAATCCGGCACCAGTGGCGTGCATGTCCCCGCCTTGGTGAAAGACGAGCACATGACTGTCCCCCAACAGCAGCACCGGATTTTTCTTCATCGCTTCCGGATCGGCCGGCAGGCGTTGCCCGCGCAGTTCGATCTCCTCGGGGTCGCCGCCGAGGTCGCCATTGATTGTTTGCTTCGTCCACGCAGTTCCCGCACCGCTCGCTTCGTGGTCAGCCATCCCCGCTCCTTCCAGCAAGGGCAACAGTCGATCGACCGCCAACGCAATGCCGTGACCCGACCAATGCGTGTCGCGGCGGCAAAAAGGCTCGTATGTTGCCGAGGAGTAATCCGGAAGCAGATCAACCACGGTGACTTTGCGGTCGGTCAGTTCGCGCATGATGGATTCCCAACCGGCGCGCATCTTCTCCTGTTCCTCCGCGGTCACTCCGGCGGCCGCGCCGGCCAGCAAAACCTTCGGCGGCACCGGCATGACGAGAAGAGTCGCATCCGCCGCCTTCATTTGCTCCGCAAAGTCGGCGATGGCATCGAGAGCGGGTTTGGTCAGATTGGCAAGGTCCGGGACGGACAGTTTGGCTGCGAACTTCAGCTCGGCTGGCAGGAATCGCCATCCGTCCTCGCCTGCGACGAAGGATTCCTTCCGCGCATCCGCTTCCCCGGCTTTCTTCTCGAGAACCTCGGCACCGCAGACCGGGAGGACGAAAACCGCCAGAAAGACTAAGGTGAGGCGGGCGAGATCCATTCGGCAAAATTCGGTGTTTCCAGCATCAAATCGAGATCATCCAACTCCCCGCGGTTGAGCGGATCGAGTTGCGCGGCTTGTTCGTCATAGTTGACCAAACGCACGCGCGCGCGGGCACCGGGCTGCAGGTCTGCGGCAGGCAAGAGCTGGTTGTCACGCATGGTGAATACATAAGCCAGCGCGTCGCCGTCGAGATTCTTGCCGTCGGCATCCTGCAAATCCGACAAGTGCACCGCGGTGAGGTAATCGCGGTAGGGCGTGGTGCCGGGCTTCGGCACGCGACCGAGCGCCGCCACGGTGGCGATCACCTCGCGCGGTTCGCCGGGCGGGACAATCAGAAAACTTCCGGTTTTGCCGACGTCCGCACCCGCCAACTCCACCGGAGTCCAATCGCCGCGAACCACTTCGCGCAGGGACAATTGCCAGACGAGAACATCTTTGCCCTCCAGCCAGGCCGGATCTCTGGTTGCCTCTGCCGCGAGCATCCGGCGCGCTTCGAGCGCACCGGCATCGTTGCGCGAAAGGCGATCCACCGGCGCACCGAGCCGGTGCGAAACCCGCTCGGCCAGCCCGGCCTGCGTGCCCCACCCAAGATCTTCAGACGAGTAGATGTTCGTGTAGCTGTCGCCCAACAAAAGAATCGGCGAACCCCGGTCGGGAACCCAGTCTTTGACCGGCGCGGTCAGAACGCGCTGTTTTCGCAAAATCGGCGACACATCCGGCAACTGCAACATGCGCGCCGTGTCGCCGACCGCATCGATCTCGTCGGTCGCGGCAGGCGCCCCGGAAGTCGCAGCGCTCCCAAGTTCGCCGGCGATGGCCGCCGCGACCAGTTCCATGCCGGCAGGCGACCAATGACTGTCGCTCGCGAGATACTGCGGTTGTCCGGAAGAGAGAGCCTGCTCCCGCAACGCCTTGGATGGATCGATGACTACCGGCGCAGGTTGCTCCGGCAAACCACGGGCCAATGCTTCCTCGCTCCATGCCGCCGCAAGCAAAGCCGCGAATTCATCCCAACCCGCAGGCATCATCGCGTCGGCGTTGGTGCCACGCGCAATTTGCTCGGGATGAATCGAAGCCTTGCCGGGTGTCGGGACAAAGACCAAGCGCACCCCTTTCATTGCCAGATCCGCGGCAAAAGCGGCCAGACCACGGGCTGCGGTCTCGATCCCGCCCGAGGGCTGCAGCAACGCGTCGATATCCGGTCGGTAGAAAAGCCATCCATCGCGTCCGACATAGGCTTCTTCGCTTCCGGCACCGCCGAAGCGCAGCAGATAGTCGAGAGTGGCCGGACGCACCGCTTCGACAAGCGCCGACGAATCTTCCAGCGAAGTCTCGAAGTTCCCCATGCCCTGCAGCGCGGCGCGGTTGGCGGCGATCAATCGCTGCGGCAGCGAGGATTCCCCCTGCCAAGCACGGACCACGCCCGCAAATCCGGAAACGGCGGATTGCCGGGGATCCCGCCACGCACCGAGCAAGCCGTCGGCCAAAGGAACAATCAATAGCCCGCAAGCAAAGGCCAGCGAGAGAAAGATGGCAACCGAGCGCGACACTTCGGTGCGGCCCCAGCCTTGGGCGTAGTTGTCGCGGACAGGCGGCATGGAAGGTTGTGTCATGAAGATCGGAACATTTCTGAACCACCTTGTGCGGGGCTTGTCCTTACCTTGACCGCCACCCGCATCGGCCTAATCTTCCCGCGCACGATGAGAGTTCGCACGGGATGGATCCCGCCATTTTTTCGCGGACGGGGAGCTGTATTTTGGTGGCGCTTCTCCCTGACCATAGCCGCGGCTGCCTTCAGCCTGCTTCTTATACTGCAACCTCCTCCGTGGCAGGTGTTGACCGATGCGGCAGGTGAAGAGTTGTCGGTAGGTCGCATTGTCTTCATCGGCACTTGGTTGGGAGGCGCGGGAGGCATCGCGATCCTTGCGTTCCTTTTCACGGTGTGCCCGTGGTGGGCCTGCGCCCCCGACCCGGCGAACCGGATTGTGGCCGCACCGCGGGCGCCGGTGTGGTTCTGGCCGGTTGTTGCGGCGGCGGTCATCGCCGCCGGTTCGATCGCGACTCCTTCACTCGGGCACAGCCTGTGGGACGACGAGCACGAGTCCCTTGTCTGGTATATTCTCGGGCGCTACGTGCGGCAGGCACCGGAGGGAAATATCAAACTCAAGGAGCACAACTGGCGCCGGACGGTTTTCGCCTACTCAACGCCGAACAACCATGTCTTCCACAACATCCTCGCGCGTTGGTCCAACGCGACCTGGCGCGCGCTTGCAGCCCCGAAGGAAAGGCAATTCAGCGAAGTGGCCCTTCGCTTGCCGGCTTTTCTCGCCGGCTTGGCCTGCGTGGCGGCTCTCGCACTTCTGCTCAAAGATTTCGGTTTGCCGGGTTCCGGTGCCTTGGCTGCATGGTTTCTCGCCCTGCAGCCGTGGTTCACCCAGCACATGGCGCTCGCGCGCGGATATGCCTTGGTCATGTTGCTCACCGTGCTGGTGCTTGTTTTTTGGCGCCGCGCCCTTGTTTCGGGCGCTTGGCAATGGTGGGCGCTGCTCGCCGCTTGCCAGTTCTTCGCGCTGTGGACTTATCCCGCCGTTGTTTTCCTCCTCGCGCTCCTCAACCTCTCCTTGGTGGCGCTCATTTTGTTCCGGCCTTCGCCGGTGAACGCGCCGGCGCGGACCTTGCTCTCCCGTTGGTTCAGTTGCTCCTGTCTGGCCGGCGCAGGCTTGCTGCCGCTGGTGTTTCCGCTCGTTCCGCAGATGAAAGACTACATGGAATCGCTCGGCGGGGGCATGATGGCCCTGCCATGGCTGGCCAATCTCGGTTCGTTCCTCGTCGGTGGCGCGGCTTGGGATCGCTCGTCCGGCAACGGCACCAGTTACCTCGATATGCAGTTGGTGGCGCGATCCTGCGGACCCGCCGTGCTGTATGTCCTCTACGGAGGAGCGGTGCTGGTTTTTGTCATGGGGCTTATCCGCTTTTTCCGGCGCGGCAAACTCGAGGCAACCGTGGCCGCGTGCGTCGTTCTCGGCCCCGCAATGCACTGGCTTTACGCCGAGACCAAGGGGGTAATCCTTTGGGAATGGTATCTCGTCTATGTCGTCCCGTCGCTTTGCCTTTTCTGGGGAGTCGGGACAGCCGCCGTGGGACAGAGTGTTGCGCGGTTCACCCGGTCGTCTTGGCCGGGAGTATTGGCCTCCGTGCTGATTGTCGCTTTCTATGCCTACGCCGCATCGCCGGTCCGCGCCTGGCATTCGGCACACTCGCGTGTGCCTTATCGTGAGTCGACTGTGGCCGCCCGTTCCGGAGTGGACGGCGCACGGACGATCGTGTTTTCCACGACGGGGGCACCGCTGGCTTACGATCCCGCGTTGTTCTACATCGAAGAGCCGCTCGACGTTGCGATCCTCATGTTCCAGGCGGATGTCCAGCAGCGGCCCCTCGTGGCCAACATGGGACAAATGCAGAATCTGCGTGACAGTTGTCCGGAGATCTTCGCGCTGCTCGAAAGCAAAAAGCTCTTTCCCGTGGTGGAACGCTTCCCCGGATTCATGAGCGGCGGCGACCGCTTTGTCTGCCGCTACGCAGCCGGGAGCGCTGCGGCTTTCGACTTCTCCGGCATCCTCGATACGGACGAAGTGGCCTACGCGAAAAGCAAGGCTGGCATCGCACCGGAAAAGTTTTTCGCCGGACGCGGCAAGAAACATATCGCGCAGGGAGCGGGCGGTTACGGTCCCAGCCCCGGTTCCGGAAAAGAGCCTCACGGCTTCAGAAAATAAAATAGATAAACGGGTTGAATTTCTGCACGCCGAGCATGAGCGCGGCGGCCCAGAATATCGCCAGGGACCAAACTGCTTTCGGCGCGGTGAGCCGCTGCGTCAAGACCAAGGTGGTCGGCCCGAACCAAACCAACGCGGCGGCCGCGGCCATGGCGATGACGAAAAGCGGCTTCCAAACCAAGCCGGCCACGAGCCCGGACAACTCCCCGACCGGCAGCAGACAAAAGAGCCGTCCGTAGTATTGCAACGCGCCGGGCAAGTCCTCGGCACGGAAGAGAACCCAAAGCAGGGAAACGACGGTGAAAGTGAGCGCCGTCTGCAGAAACGCGGGCATGCCGGACCATATGCTCCTGCCGGGCAAAGCCCGCTCCGCGGCCAGAAGAAGTCCGTGCACGCTTCCCCAGATGACGAAATTCCACGAGGCGCCGTGCCACAAACCGCCGAGGAACATGACGATGAAAAGATTGGCGTAGGTGCGGGGCAATCCGCGCCGGTTTCCGCCGAGCGGAATATAAAGGTAATCGCGCAACCAGGTGGACAGCGAGATATGCCAACGCTGCCAGAAATCGGTGATACTTTTTGCGCGATACGGCGAATCGAAGTTGATCGGGAAGCGGAAGCCGAGCATTAGCCCGAGACCGATGGCCATGTCAGAATAGCCGCTGAAGTCGAAATAGATTTGGAACGAGTAAGCGAACATCCCCAGCCACGATTCGAGCACACCCGCGTCGGTCGCCCCGAAAAGTGTGTCGGCAACTTTTCCGCACGGGTTGGCTATGAGGACTTTTTTACCGAGGCCGAGCGAGAAGCAGGCCACGCCGCGGGCAAACGCCTCCCAGCTGCGATCCGGACGGCGCAGTTGCCGCGCCACGGTCTGGAACCGCACGATCGGTCCCGCAACCAGTTGCGGGAACATGGAGACATAAGCAGCGAAGCCGGCAAAGTTGCGCAGGGCACGCGCCTCGCCCCGGTAAATGTCGATGGTGTAGCTCGTCGACTGGAACGTGTAGAAGCTGATGCCCAGCGGCAGTGTGACCTCCAGAAAAAAATCCGGTTGGGCCCAGCCGATGTGCCCGGTCAACGCGCGGTAATTCTCCGCCGCGAAGTTGAAATACTTGAAGAACCCGAGGAGCGAAAGATTGGCAACGACGGATGTCCACAACGCGGCTTTCTCCGTGAAGGTGCGCTGCTCGATCAGGTTGCGCACGCGCCGGTTGCCCTCGCGCAGGAGGACCAGACCGCAGATGTAGTCGATCACCGTCGACACCATCATGAGCAACATGAAGGCCGGATTCGCCCATCCGTAAAAAAGATAACTGAAGACCGCCAGCACCCCGAGCCACATGCGGCGCGGGGAGAGCAAGCTCACTGCCAGCGCGAGCGGCAGAAAATAAAAAAGAAACAGATGCGAACTGAAGACCATGGGGTGTCGTCACCCGGAACGCCGTCGTCACTAACTTTGAAGCTGCTCCAAAAATTCCGGCGGTCTGGCTATCCCGATCAAGAACCCGGAAATGCTTCGATATAGAGATGGTGATCGAGATCGAATGGCTCGCCGATCATGCGCTCGGACTCCAGCTCAGGGTGGTTCTCGAAACGTTCGAGGCGCATGGTGCGCCGCGTTCCCGTCCGTAATGTCTTGTTTGCTTCCGGTTCGCGCCCGTCGAGGAGGATCCATTCCGCCACGCGCACTTCGCCGTTTTCGTCGGCCACGCGTGATTCGCCAATCACGCGATAAAGATTCAGCACCAGAGCGCGACGATACGGGGCGATGTCCTCCAAAGCGGGCGGTTCGTGGCGACGGACCAGCTCCAACTCCGTCTCGGTGATCTCGGGTGCACTCCGTGCGGCGAGTTTCGCCGTGTAGAGCCGGGATTTTCTCGCGATTTCCTCGTCCGAGATTTTGCGATCGTAGACGGCCACTCCCTCGAGCAAGCCGCTCCACTGGCGATCAACCCCTCGCCACTCGTCGCCGAAGAGCAGGCGCGCGGCGTTGTTCCAGCCGGAGAGATTGCCCTCGAATTGCGGCGATTGCTTCACCATCTTGCCGTCGACGTGGCAGGTCAAAACCCCGCGACCGTAGCTTACCACCACGTGGTAAGGACGCCCCGCTTCGATCCCGCAAAGCTCAATCTCCTCGCCGCGCGGACCCGTTTCCGTGGTACGCAGGCGAAAAACCAGACGGTCGGAATTCTGACCGAGATAAAAATTGAGATCGCTCCGATCGACGGAAAACGCAACCACCCGCCGCGGCCCGAACTGTTTTGCGGAGGCAGAGGTCAGGACAAGCTCGATGCTGAAAGCATCGCTTTTCTTGATGGCGTGGTTGATCTCCTCGTCGAATCCCTCCACACGGACGGACCCGCGATGCAGCCACATTTCGTTGTGCGCCCCGAACCGGGCCTCGCCCGATGCCACGGCCAGCGCAGCGCGCGGAAAAAGATCCGCGCGCGCGGAGCGGTTTCCTGACTGGTTGTTCTCCCACAAAAAAACAAGCCCCTCATCGGACACCGGCCAGCGATCCGTCAGCGGCGGAAGCGCCGGAACAAGTGGACTGTCTTCGCCGGGGCGACTGAGGGCCGATTGATACTTGTCACCGCCTTCGATCCAGACATCGGGGTTGAATTCTGCCGCATCACTCCGGCTGACATTGACCCACGCTTCGACCGTTGCGAAATCACGGCTGAAACGACCGATGTGTATGTCCACCTGCGGACCGCCGCCGCCGAGACGGTTGTTTCCTTTGCCTATGCTGTAAGGTCCAGTCATAACCATGAACTGTGCGTGGTTGGACCAGCGCGGATGGTAAACCTCGTAGTTGTCGACCCCCGGCGCCTTGGAAATGTCGACCTTCCAATTTCGGTTGTTGAAAAGATCGTGCATCAACAGGTTGCGGTGCCGTCCGTCGAAGGTCCACGAAAGGTAGCTGTGGTCCGGAGCCAACCCGGGCCAGCAGCCATTCGCATTGTTGGCCCACACACCGTCGGGCAGAATAGCCACCCCGGAAACCGGCCACGGCATGTTGGCCGCGATCTTTTTGCCGTCCGCCGAGACGTGCAGGCTGCCCGGCATCGTGATGTGCGTCGGCGTTTTCGTCCAAAGCGTTTCCTTGGTTTCCGGATCGTCCAACCGGAAACGCACGATCGGTGCGGGGACAAAAGCCTCCCCGAATCTTTCCTCTTTGCCGTAGACCCAGGTTTCCCCGGTTTTCGGATCGCGCCACAGGGCGCCGGCCACCCCGGAGGCGACATCGCGGCGTCCCGAACCGTCCCAGTTGACCACGCAAATCATGCCGCTGGAGCTGTCGGTGAAGACAACGCGTTCCCCGTCGGGCGTGATGAGCGGCCGCATGTAACTGCCTGTCTCGCCGAGAATGGGACGCAAGCCGCGCCCGTCGCGCGAATCGTAACCCATCAGGACAAAACTTTCCCCGTAGCCATCGAGGCGCCGTCCTCCCATGACATCGCGCTGCCATACAACGCGCGTGTGTGCCCCAGTCAGCTTTTCCACCTCGCGGTCGCGCGTCGCATCGGGAGCATCCGAAGATGCGCCCTGCTCCGCACCAAAGCAGAGCAATGCGGCAGCGAGAGCAAAAGAGACGCAGAACCTACCCGCCATACAGGAAGCCGTCACGAATTACGAAAGCGCTGTCAGCCAGTCCGGCGCGGGAAAACGTTTTGCCCCGCCGCGCACGGCCAACCCGACGGCGGCGCGCATAGTCCAGAACGTGCGCACCCCGCGATGGCGGCAGGCGGAGAGCAGAGGACCGACGATGTCCCAGCAATTGAACCACACCGCTTCGTTGACCGCTTTTTCGAACAATATTCTCTCGTCGCGCGGCAATTCCGAAGGCCACGGCACGCCGTGCGAAACGCACCATTCCGGCAAGGCGAGGCGCGAGCGCAATCCGTTCCAGATGCGCTTCGCATCCATCTTCCCCGCGGAGACCGGACGCCATGTTTTGTCGAGGACAATCTCCGGGTGGTAGGCGCAACGCTCGACGAGCCCGGCTTTGATCCAGTAGTCACGATCTTCCATTGGCTCGTAACCGGGAACAAAACCGCCGATGCGCACGTGCAACTCGCGTCGGATGACAGCCGAGCCGGGCGTGATGACCGCGCAACGCCAGTAGTTGCGCAGTGCGGGTAGCGGCGGGTCGCCTTCCGCATAGTTGTAGCCACTGGTGCGCGGCTCGGACGGCGGTTTCTCCCGGACTAGCACCATACCGTAAGCGACACCTGCGTTCCCGGCCTCCGCCGCACGCACCAAGGCCGACGGCCCGGCAGGCAGCAAAATGTCGTCCGCATCGAGGAACAAAATCCATTCTCCGGAAGAATGCTCCACCCCGATGTTGCGCGCGCGGGATACACCGCCGTTTTCCACCAGGAGATAGCGGATCTTGTCACCGAAGCCAGCGCAGATCTCGGCCGTATTGTCCGTGCTTCCGTCATCGACCACGACAATCTCGCGGGCTGATTCCTCGAGCCGGAGACAACTGGCAATGGTCGCCGGAAGAAACTCTGCCGCATCGTGGGCGGGGATGACGATGCTGAGAGAGGGTATTGGCACGGGACGTTCGATCTGCTACATACGCTTAATGAAGGATCTAGTGCCCTTGCCGCTGCGACAATTTTTCGGCAGTGTATGCACCGATTGGAAGGCGCGGCGGCAGAAAGAACGCCTGCTGGCGGCGCTGCGGGGTGATGCGGTGCAGTGCAATGTGTGCGGGTGGCAGGGCGCTCGGTTTGCCGATGACCGGTGGCATAGGGAAACAGTCTGTCCGGTGTGCCGCCTGCAGGTGCGCCATCGCATGCTGGCGGCGCTGCTCGACGGCCTGGCTGATATCGATAAGACCGACGAATCTTCGCTGCTGGGAGGAAAGGACGTGCTGCATTTCGCGCCGGAGAGACAACTGAGTGAGAGATTCAGAAAAACAGCGCGCAAACATGTCACGGCGGACTTCGACCGCAGCGACTGCGACTTGCGGGTGAACATGAGTTGCATGCCGGAGGTCGCGGACGCTTCTTTCGACACTGTCATTGCCTGCGACGTGCTCGAGCATGTTCCGGACGACATCGCCGCCATGCGCGAATTGCGCCGTATTCTGCGAAGCGATGGCTTAGCCCTAGTCACGGTTCCGCAAAAAGACTCGCCGTCCGAGACTGACGAGGATTCTTCCGTCACGGATGAAGCACAGCGGATTGCGCGCTTCGGCCAGAAGGATCATGTGCGTATGTATGGCGATGATTTTGCGGAGCGTCTCGAGTCAGCCGGATTCAGGGTGCGGGTGATCTCGGCGTCCACTTTTTCGAGCGCGCAAGTTGAGCGTCATGTGCTGAAACCGCCTTGGCCCAACCCCCACCCTTTGGCCACCAACCAGCGCCGTATCTATCTCGCGCTGGCCGTTTAGTTCTCCGCCGGATGAACATCCCGCAAACAACGGGCGAAAATTTCAGTGAATTTGACTGCTCCCGCGGCGGTCGGATGGACAGCGTCGAACCATAGCTCCCCGGACATCAGCCCCTCCATGTCTTCCGCCGAAGGCACATACCATACCGGGCTTTGCGGATCATTGAGGGCGAGGGCAAAGTCCTCGGCGTAATGCGCGCGTTCCGGCTCGAGCACCGGCAACGCGAAAAACCCGACTTCATCGGCGTAGGGCAGCATGACTTCGTTGATATCGTCGATGGACCTCGACCACTGCTCGTAAGGCATCGAAGCGTCGGCCACCCGCTCGCTGCGCGGCGGTGAATTTTTCCACACCTCCACCGTCCGCGCGTAATCAAAGCCGGTCTCGGGTCGCTCCAGCGCGAGAAAAGTGCGATCGATGCGTTTCCTCTCGCCGGGCCATTTCATGTCGGAGAAAGAACCCACAGCGAACTGGTTGAGCAAGGCGTGATGGGCGAGCAGCGCCGCGACGGACCAACGTGGCAATTGCGGCTCGGAAGCCAACTGGGCTTCGTATGCTTTCCATCCGCGACAGGCATTGGCCGGATTGAGAAACTGGATGTATCGTTCGGTGAAAGCCTCTTTTTCGAAGCGGTAGAGCGGATGGCGGTCGTAAGCGTCGAAAATCTCGTGCAGCAGGGTGACTTTGGCGGAGGCGAGTTTCGCCCGCCCCTCTTCCCCGAGCAGCCGGAGGAAGGTCTCGAGCGCGTAGCGGCGTTCGAGATGTGTCTGGCCAATCATGGCGAACGAAATCACTGTCGCCGGCGTGCCGCGCTCGGCGAGAAGCTTCTCCAGCATCTCGTGGTCGAGGCCGAAATTCGTCGCACTGCTGCCGAGCAAGATGAAAACCGGACGACTTTCCCATCCGGGGTCCTTGGCCAAATGTCGCACCGCCCAGCGGGCGCGCTGCGCCACGGGTGAATTCGGCCAGAACAATTCATCCGGCAAAAAACTGCGCGCGGCGGCGAGGCCGGCGAAGGCGCAAAACACGGCCAACCCGAAACCGAGAAGCGACGGGGCGCTTCGCCCCCACGCGACCAGCGAGAGAAGCACGAGGACCGCTACCGGAACAAGGACGGCGCTGCCGGGATCCGAAGTCAAAATTGAAAGTAGATGAAAGGCGCGTAGCCGATGTGCATGAAGAGCAGACCGACAACCAACGACAACGCGATCACCGCGTAGACGCCGGCGGTCGATCGGACGCGGAAGCGTTCAACAAACTTCGTCGATCCGACAAGAAAGGTGTCGGCCACCAGCGGCAGCAAAAGGAGGAGCCAAGGAAACGGCTGGGAAATTTCCCAAGCTGTGCCCAGCACCGAGGCCAGCTTTTCCCAAACAATCAGGGTGACTTGCCATGAATCCGCGCGGAAGGGAACCCAGCAGAGAAAGACAAAGAGCTGCGTGAGCAGGAACGAAGCGGCGAGAAAAATACGGTTGCCCGCCAAGCGTGCGGCGGCATTTCCGGATGCCCAGGCGTGATTGATGCAAAGTGCCAGTCCGTGCGCCGCGCCCCAAAGGACAAAATTCCAATTAGCTCCGTGCCACAGTCCACCGAGAAACATGGTGACCATGAGATTGCGATACATACTCAACCGCGGCCCACGGTTTCCGCCCAGCGGGATGTAGACGTAGTCGCGCAACCACGTTGAGAGCGAAATGTGCCAACGGTGCCAGAAACCGATAAGTGACGTTGCCCGGTAGGGGTGGTTGAAGTTGTCCGGCAGGTAGTAGCCGAGCATGTTGGCTACCCCGATCGCCATGAGCGAGTAACCCGCGAAATCGAAGTAAATCTGCCCGTAAAAACCGAGCGTCGCACCGAAGACGGAGAGCGGAGAATGCGCAGCCGGATCGGCGTAAACCGCATCGACATAACCCGCGATGTTGTCGGCAAAGACGCTTTTGTAGAGGAAACCAATGGCAAATTTGCGCCAACCGTCGATGAACATGGAGGCGTCGAAGACGCGCGCGCTGGCCAACTGCGGAAGGAAAGTCTTCGCGTGGATGATCGGACCCGCCACAAGATGCGGGAAGAAACCCAGATAAACACCCAATTTGAGGAAGCTGCGCTCCACCGGAATTGTTCCGCGGTAGACGCTGACCAGATAGCTGATCGCTTGGAATATGTAGAAACTGACGCCGACCGGCAGGATGATGTTCAGCGTCGTCCAAGTGAGCTCCCCGCCGAAATGTTCCACCCCGCGCTGCACGCTGCTGATGAAAAAGTTGGCGTATTTGAAATACCCCAGAACGAGCAACTGTACGCCGCAGGCCGTCCAGAGAATGACTTCGGCACGCCCGCCGGCAGCCGCCGCCAGTGCCCGCCCGCCGGCGAAGGCCACGACGATAACAAACAGCAGCAGCGCGGTGAACCGCCAGTCCCACCATCCGTAAAAAAAGAAATTCGCCGCAAAAAGAAACGGCAACCTCCAACGATCGCTGCGCAGCAGCCAGTAAAGCGGCAGCACGACCGCCATGAACACGATAAAAACCAGTGTGGTAAAAATCATTTTATGCGTGAAACGGTCTTATCGTCGGTTTCCGGCACCGCGCATAATTTTACGCCACCAAACAGCGGCGAATTCCGTTGTTGAGACTTAGGGTCGCGCGCCCAGCTTCACAGGCGCTGTCGTCCGCGCGATTAGGAGCAGATTTTGCGCTGTGTCCAGATGCGTGCTGATCATTCTGATCAAAAGGTCAGGTTCCACTCCTGCGTGTCAGCCGACCGCGCGACGGATGGCCTCGCAGGTCCAGAGACCCAACGACTTGTCGGCGTAGGCTCCTTCGGCATCGTGACATTCCTCATTGATCAACTCATCGGGTTTCGGGAGATGAAAAGGAGCAATCTGCAGGTTGAGAGGACGCCACTTGCCCGCCGCGATCTCCTTGTTTTCCACGCGGGAAGGAAACGATGTGGTCAGCAGCAACTTCGAGCCGCTGCGCGCAATGTTGCGCAGAGCTTTCACCACATCGGCCAGCGGCAGATGAACCAGGCAGTCGCGGCAAATGACCAAATCAGCGCGAGGCAGCGGATCGTTAATTACGTCGAGATGGATGAACCGCACACCGGGCCGAGCGTGGCGCCTTTCGTTTTCTACGATCAAAGGCGCGACAATGTCCCCGCCGATGTAGGAAATTCCGCCCAGAGGCACGGAATCCATCCAGTAAAAATCGCCGCACGGTATGTCGAGCAGCGAAGAGATTGCTTTTTCCCGGAAAAGCCGCGGCAGCACCTCACGGACGATGCGCGTCGACTCGAGCGATGAGCCGCCGCCTGAGGCTGACCCCGCAGCACCCCAATAGCGCTTCTCGTAGATTCCGGTGAACTGGTCTTCATACTTTCTCCGCAGCAATCCGCACCCAACCAAGGCATTGCGCAGCAGTCGCACGCTTTTGGAAACGGGAGGCAGTGTGTGAAATTTCATGAGATCAGTTGCGGGACGGCGCTTGAAGTTATTCAGGGCGCTTTCGCGCCGGACGGGGAACCTTCCATGCGCGCCAGCACGGAGGCGAGTTCCTGCAGGTTGATAGAACCGTCCGGCTGTGCGGCCAAAGCCACATAGGACGGAACTTGCAAAGCGCGACACATTTTGAGGTAACAAGGAACCCACCAAGAGACGCTGGCCAATTCGACGACAGCAGAGGGCTGCGCGAACATCAGGTGGGTCATCGCCGCACCGTGCGCGGCCACCACGATGTCGGCCGCGCCGACCGCGGCGCGAACGCGGGCATTGTCCATGGTGTGGGGACGCAGGATTTCGAAACCGCGATCATGAAGAAACGACTCCACTTCTTCCTCATTTTCCAAGCGCCGCGATTGTTTGGTCCCGGCTTGGTGAGCCCACCCGTGACGACTGAGGTAAATTTTTTTCCCGTGCTGCCTCTGGGGAGCAATGCCGAAATGTCTGCGCACCCGGCCGATGTTGGCAGCCTGGAAATCGTCCCAATGTTGCGAGGGACCCACCACTGTCAGGTGTCCGATGCGGAGCCCGGGCCAAGGAAGGTCAATCCAAGTGCATTGCTTGGCCGCGAGGTCCTCCGGTGCATGCCGCCGCGCGAAATCGGCGTCGAGGAGATAGGGTCCGGAGAACTCTCGGGAAATCCACGCAAAAGAGAGGAGAAACTCCATGACGTAGTCGCCGAATGTCCCCTGCTCGTTGGTCGAGCGTGCGACAAGCACTGCTTCGTGGACAAAATCAAACTTCCGGCGTTCGGCTATGAGGGCGGCTGCTTCCAAAACGATCGCCGGCGTCAAGCGGCCGAAGAGACTGCTGCAACCGAGAATGCGGCGGTCCTGACAGACCAGTCCGTTGTGCAGCACGATTACGTTTCGGAGTTGGAGAACGCGCGGTCGCTCCGGGTGGCCTTGGGGCAAAGCCGGGAGTTTCCTTTTCCACCACGGGGCCAACCGAGGATCCACCTCGTATCCGCTGGGAAGACCCAGATCCTCCGGCGCAGCCTGCGGGAAAAATCCGGAGGCTTGGTTCCCTCCGTTGCGCCGGAGCGGCCGGTGCATCCATTTATGAACAGACGGCGGGAAACGGCAGGAAAGGGAAGCGACCAACCGGTGCATACTCCTTGCCAGCAAAGGCGAGAGCAGATTGACGTCCCCGTTCATGGGAAACAAAACGGACAGCACCGCCCGCGCCCGGGTGATCGGATCAGCATCAGCCTGGCAAACACAGTCCTTGCTCCCGGTTGGAGAATTGTGAGGAAATGCCGACCATGACTTTTTCCAATATCGTCGGCGGTATCCTCAGACCTTTCATCAGCCCGGGTCAGGAGCAGGCTCTGGTGCAAGTGCAGCAGGAAACCTAGACAGCGTGGCAGCACCGCAAGGGACTGCGCAAAATCCGCAAATGCGATCTGCTGCGTCCGCCGAGAATCAACCTCGGCAGCGGCGCCACGACCAAGCCGGGTTTTCTCAATATCGATATCTGCCCGGTAACCGATGTCAGTTTGGACCTGCGGCGTCCTTTGCCGTTCGAGGACAATTGCTGCGATCTTATTTTTTCGGAGCACGCGCTTGAGCATATCGATTACCCTTGGCCGGTCATCGGTCTCCTCAGGGATTGTCTTCGCATTTTGAAGCCGGGCGGCAGATTAGCTTTCAGTGTCCCCGGGACGGAGTGGCCGCTGCTTGATTACCCGAAGGGACCCGATGCACCCTACTTCGAAGCATGTCGCGAGCATCGCTGGCACAAAGGCTGTACCACGCGCATGGAACACATCAATTACCACTTCCGCCAGCGCGGGGAGCATCGCTTCGCTTACGATGAGGAAGCGGCAGCCAAGCTGCTGCCTGAAGCGGGTTTTGTGGGGCCGAGGAGACGGAAACCAGACCCGTCGCTTGACTCGGAGCATCGCTGCAAGGGCGGAGGCGGACTATTTATGGAGGCTTTTAAGCCGGGCAGACAGGTCTGATTGCGCGTTCCAAGGAGGCGCGCCAATGCGCCGCGGTCTTCTTCAGGACAAAAGAAAAAGAGTCGCCCAGTTTCAGTTCGCGGCACTGGCTCGGTTCAAATGCGGCGCGGTCGGCTGGCCGGCAATAGGGAAGAACCCGCTTGAAAATGTGATCAGGCAACCAACTGAGATTGAGCGTGACCAGCCGAACGGGCGCATCGTTGTCGGCCAGAAAAGCGAAGGCTCCTCCCCGCCGGTCGAGCGCAACTTTTTTGACCGGTATCCTGCCGGAAACCTTGCCGCGCGCCGGCACAAAGCCCGTGACCATGGCTAGCGCATCATCAAATAACTCCCCGTTACGCGGTTCTCCCAAGGCGCAAGTCCGGGTTTTGCGCAGATCGCGGAAGTGCTGCCAAGCGTCCATTTCATTGAAGGCCAGCCCGGAATGTCTGGCCAGCCTCTCGCTTTGTGCGGCAAGGAATTTATCGTCGCTGTAGAGGCGGAGAATATGTGAGGTGAATTCCCCGACAACGGGCATCGAGTTCACAAGACCGTTCAGGCAGCACCCTCTGCACTGCTCCGTTGCCTCGAAGGACGCCAGCGCCTTTTCTGAGGGCAGCAAGTCGGCCGCCACCATGGTATCGGAATCGAACGTCCAGAACCGCGCGATGCCGGACGCCCGGGCAAACTCTTCGAGAAAGAACCATCGTTCGAAGACAAAACCAAGCCAATGTGCCGTTCCGCCGTGCTTTTTGAAGTGATGTCGCTTCCCCTCGATGGGCCGGAAGACCTGACGGAAGCGATGCAGCTTCGGCGAAACCTCCAGCGAAGCGAACGGCAGAAAATCCACGCCGTTAGGAACGAATTGTTTGTTCGTGTCGTCCCCCAGGAAATAAATTTTTTTTCCCGGATTGCTCTGCACAGCCGCCCGCAGGGTCCACCACAGATAGCGGGATGGACCGTAATGGATAAAGACAATCGGCGCGTCGTTAACCATCGGAATGCCGCATCAAGCGACGAAAACACCTGGCGAACCACGGCTGCAGGACGGCTTCACGCTCCCTCTTCAAAATTTGTCTGCGCTCTTCGTGCACGCGGAGCGCGTGGTCGTTGGCGGGCACGAGTAGCGATGAGGATGCGGCCGAAGGGGCTGCTTCCATCAGGAGCGTCTCTTCCGCCGTGGCGGACTGCAGCAATCTCCACCCTTCTGACAGTCGATCGGACACAATGCCCGTCACGCAAACAGGTTCGGATAGATGGCACCGCCAGTCGCAACCCCGGCAAGGCACACGCGCAGTGAGCACAACCGAACGCGAACCGCGGGGTAAAAATCGCGGCCAGTGTCCCCCGCCGAAAACCGAAAGAACCGGGCGGCCAAGCGCGTTGGCCAAGTGCATCGGTCCGCAATCTTTTCCGACAAAGGCGTCGGAACCGGCTATGACACCACACAAGGCGGCGATGCGCTGGGTTTTCCCGGTCAAGTCGTGGTGCCGATGCGGATAGGCCATGCGCGACAGGATTTCGGCATGCGCTCGCTCCTCATCAGCACCGCCCACAAACACGAAAGGCAAACCGGTCAATGCCTCGATTCCGCGGAGGGCCTCCGCCCAACTCCCGGTGCCCCAGCCGGCAAAGTAGTCGCCACGCCGGTAGCCTGCGCAGACGACGATATAATCGTCCGGCAAACCAGCGGGGCGCGGAAAGCCACCCGCCGAAGCAGCAAAGCGGAAAGGCCGAAGTTCTTCCGCCACGATCGGGCCAAGAAAATGTTCCGCCGCGAGACGGTTTCTCTCGAATTCGTTGTGCCCGGGTTCGACAACTACGGAAAAGTCATGGCAAGCAGCCAATTCGCGCGGATCCATGATACCCTCGCCCGGCCAGAAGCCTTCGGACAAACGGAAGCCGCCGATGAGACCTCTTTGCCTCTGCGCGACAAATTGTTCCTCGAGAAATGTTGGTTGCGAGGGACCGAAGAAAATCACTTCCGGGGAGAAACGACGCACCGCTTCGAGTTCGCGGCGGTAAGGGAAACGGCGACTGCGGGCCGTCTTGGAATACGGACTGAGCGACAAACAGACCGCATCGGCTTCCAAACCGGCCAATTCCGCCAATTCGACGGTCGGTTGTCTGGCCAAAAGCTGCAACTGCCAACCCGCCTTCTTCATGGCCAGAAGCCACGGCAAGCGGATCAGGAAGTCGCCGAGTCCGTCGGGACTTGTCAGCGTCCACTTCACAGTCCCGAGCGAACAGCCAGTTCGGAGGCAAAGCGTCCGTAGTTCAACTTGAAGAGCGCACGGGTATGCGCGGCTCTTGCGTGCTCCCATGCTGCGCGCGCGCGCGCCTCGATCTCGGTCGGGCTGAAAGCGGAAATGGTTGCCGCCGCAGAACGCACCGCCTCGACAGAACCTTCTTCGATGAGAACGCCAAAAGCACCCAAATCGACCGAAGACTCGTGTGTGCAGGCAGGAAGCAAACCGGCATGGAGGCAATGTATCACACTGCCTGCACCTCCTTCGGCACAGGAAGGGTAAATGATGGTGCCGTGTGTCCGTGCTATTTGCCCGAAATCCGGAGAACCCATATCGAGCCAGCCGTGAAAGTGAATATTCGGAGAATGTCTGAGTTGTTTTTCGTAGAGCTTGTGGAAATCCGCTTCCTTCTCCGGGCGACCGCAAACCGTAAGCTGCAGGTCCGGGAGCGAGGCAAAGGCGTCGAGCACCAAGTCCAGGCCTTTGTGCACCATCCCGTAGCTGCCAACCCAAAGAAACTTGCGCCGCGCCTGTTCGAAGTCGCGGTCACGCGGCCATTCGAATTCGTAGGCCGAGGAAATGGGGATACGCATAACCGGCTTGCCGGTGAACAAAAAGCTTCCGGATGTGTAGTCGTTGCCCAAGACAACGATTCTGTCGACCAGTTCACTGCTCGCGCTGGGAACATTTTGCCTGCGCGGGCGCAAGGCGACGCCTTTTCTGTTGCGGACGCCCGAAAGGCGCGCCAACTCCGCCGTGTTCCAAGCAAGCCAATGCGATCCGGTGGCATGAAGTATCTTCATGCAGTCCGGGCGCAGCGCCGGCAACCATCTCTCCATGTCACCATGGAGATCGATAACCACCGCTGCATCGGGAGGAGGAAAGTAGCTCTCGTTGCGGTGGTCGACCACTTCCACACGGAAACCAAGGTCACGCCACGCTTCGGTCATCGCGACAACCTCGAAAGCGTTGGTATGACCCCTCGCCCGCGGCAAATCCCACCCTTCGCGGAGCGGCCACGAGATATAGGAAATCACCACCGCACCCCGTGCCTTCGATGCGGGGGCCACGACAACGGGACGACGATTTTTACGATCTGCGAAAATTTTTCGGATTTGGTTGAGCATGGAGAACAGCGGTTTTTGCGGCTTATCGTGGATGAGGTTGACTGAGCGTACCCGAACTCCGGGCGTCTCAGCGCTGCAGCAGCGCCCTGACTTCCCGCATCCATCCGAGAAGGAATTCGACCGTCGAGATCGACGCACGGTTTAGAATCGATTGCCTCGCCCGCGCGAACTGCGGGCGCCATTGGCCGAGCTCAAGACACCGATTCGGGGCGCTATTGAGTGGCGGCGCAAATTCGCGCAGAGTTTCCGGGCGAATCTCGCGCAAGTCGGGCAGGAATAGCGCACCTGTGTCATGGAAGTGCGACATGGCCGCCGAATTCCGGATCACAGGTGTAGCGCCGCAGTAGAGGGATTCCCAGAACCGGTGTGTGTCCTCCCCGTTGCCGGGTGGACAGAGAACAAATTGGTGCGTGGACAAACTTCGCACATAATTCTCCTTGGCGCCCGGTCCGCCGTGGTCCGCGAAGTTGATCCAAGCTTGGGAGGATTCGCGCAGCCAAGCGGCCAGGGATCCGCGGGTCGCCTCGTTGCTGTGGGTGCTGAAGTTCGCGTAAAGCAGATTGACTCGCGGGAGACGCAGTTCGGCTGTTTGGCGAATCTGATCATGGGTCACAGTCTTTTTGCCTCGCGCATTACCCAAGCCGAGGGGCAGCCCGCGGGCGGCCTGATTGTCCCGCACCTGCATGTTCGTGCCGAACCAGACGGCCACATGCGGCGGGCGGCGGCGCCAGAGAGCCGCATGCACGGGTTTGTCGCCTTCGCCCGTAACGAGAACGATACGTTTTCTGGTTCGGCGAAGGCTCCGGAAAAGCCGCCAGACTTCGTCTATCTTGCAAAAGACGATGTCGCCGTGACGGAAAGCCGGATCCTCGAAAGGCCGGAGGTCACTCCAAAAAGTGTGGTCGCAGAGGGAGCGAAAGGCATCCCCGCTAACCGGCTCGGCAATTTGTGGGCTCAATATTCTTTTTCCACCAGCAACTCGCGCGGCGAAAGCTCCGGATCGAGCGCCAGGGCCAGCGTTTTTTCCAACATCGCCGTGTCGATTTCGATGTCGAAATCGCGCGAGGCGTTCTCACCGAAAAGATGGTAGTGGCGCACGCCGCACAATGAAGCAACGCGATGGGCGGCATGGTCCCAGACCCTGGGGTTGAACGCCTCGATCAGGGCGCAACCCGAAGGGGCAAACAGCACGTTCATCGTCCCTGCGCCATGCACACCGAAAATGGCTTCGGCATTCGAGAACAGCGCGACCTGAGCGGCAAAGTCCATCTCCTCGGTGAAGACTTCCTTGAAGCCGAAAGAAGCCAGGATCCTGTGCACCTCTTCGCTATTGATGATTTTACGCCTCGTGCGCTGCCGCGAGATATAGATTCGGCGCGGGCCTGATGGCGGGCCGGCGGCCTCGCGTAAGCGATCGCGCACCCGGAGCAGAGGACGCGGGTCGGGCACGCCGCTCTTGCCGCAGGAGACAAAGCGGAGCTCGCGGAATCGCACAAGTTCCGTTGCGGGCTTGAGGACATTCGCGAGGCCAAGCAGGGAAACGCATTCCTCTTGGAAACGCGGCGAGGGTTTGTCGAGGACAACGAGCGCGGGGTCTCCGGCGGATAACGCATCGGCTTTAGGCAAAGCATCCATGAGCCAGTGCGCGTAATTGTTCCCCCAGACGGTGCTCAACTTGAAGGCCGGTTCCTCGATGACAGGCGCTTCCTCGAGACGCGTCGCCGCATGGCCCTCGTAAAGTGAAGGCAACGCATGAGAGGAGAAAGCGAGCACTTCGCGATCGGCGGTGATGACGAATCCCGAGGGAACATGCAGCCAGGCATCGCGGAGCACGAACTCGAAAGAAGGTGCGACCGGATAGGTCTCTCCCGTGTAAAGCCTCGCGTATTTGACGACGTCCCAAGCCCGTCGTTTTTTGACGAAAAAAACGGGTGGTTTTTCGAGAACGGCTTCGAGCGTCTGCGGGACGGCGATGGAAGGTTGCCTGCGGAAAGTCACACCTGTTTCGCGCGCTACTCCTTTGCCTTTACTCGCCAACTCAGCTGCGTCACGGACCACAGGCCAAGAACGTGCCTGCCGGCCAAAGTGCCAACTTTTCCAGGTTTTCACGGAAGGTCCCAATCCTCTTTGCCCAGCCCGTAGCGCTGCGCCTGCTCCTCCAGAAAGATCTCATCTTCCTTGGTGAAATATTTTTTCCACTCCCCGGCGACGCCTTTTCGCGGCAGCACGGAAATGGCGTCATGTAAGCCCACCGCTTTCTGCCGCCAACGCGGCAGTGCTCCGGTCGATCGGCAGATGTCCCGCACCACGCGGCGAAAATCGCTCTTTATTTGCTCAAAACGGATCACGCAGATGTCTGGAACGGAAAGCCAACCGGAGACATGCGAGGCCCAACGGGCTGCCACGCTATCGAAACTTGCTGCGTCGGAAAAACCGTGCTTGAGGTAGTCGGTCAAAGGACGTCGCAAAAATTCCGCGAAGCTTTCGCAGCGCTGACTCTCGAGACCGGGATTGGTGCGATGGAGTTCGTCGCTGTTGAGGTAGTGGAAGAACGATACCAAGGTGTCTCGAGGATCACGCCAAACGTAAACCACCGGAGCCGCCGGATACCACTCGCGGAAGAGATGAGCATCGGCGTGCGTCTTGACCAAACCTCCGCCATTCTTCCATAGGGGCCACTCGCGGCGGAAATCCTCGAGGTGCCGATGGCGACTCTCAGGCCGGTCGTAGGGACCGAGCCAATCGCCGACGTAGCGCAAGTGCGGCCGGACGTAGGCGTTGGCAAAAATCGTATTGATCATGAAGTGCGTCCCGGATCTTTCGTGCGACACGACATAGAACGGTGTCTTCTTGCAGAGGATCCCGAAGATCAGCCGGTCGATCATGGATAACGCAGCTTTTTTTCCGCCGGCGCCTACCTCTTGCCGAAAGTGTCCATTCCCTTGCGGTAGAGAAAGACGCGCAAGTCGCGCAGGCCGCGACTCAAAGCGGAATTCAAGCGTTCGACGAAGGACATCTGGTGGCGCGCGATCTTCTTTGCCTTGCGGTAAAGTGCCGCGTGGCCCGGCGAAGGGCAGGGAGCCGTGGAGAGTTCCAACTCTAAAAGTTTTCGCATGCGCGACGGGGACCGCGGGACGCGATGCAACAGCCAATCTTCGATCGCATAGCGCTCCTTCAAGATTTGGTAGCGCGACGGCGACGTGAACTCTGCCGCCAAGTGCGCCGCGGCGCTACCCTTGCGGAGTCGATAACTAACCGTGCGTTCGGGGACATAGACCCGGCGACCGCCGCCTAAGGCGGAAGACATCAGCACGACCTTGTCGGCGAAAGCCCGCACAAAAGGTCTCGCAGTTCGCGCAAACTCCTCCAGTTCGAGGCGTTTGGCGTGGTGGGCACGCAAAGAAAGAGTGGAGGTATTGTTGCCCAAGAAAAGATCGGGCAAGAAGTAAACCAAAGCCGTGCAGTATCCCCAATCATACGGTTTTTCCCAATCAATAGGGCCCAAAAGGCCCTTGAAGTCCATGGCCGATAAACTGCGCTTGAACGCGCCGATCAGATCACTGTCCCCGGTCATGGAGAAGCGGCAATAGATCAAATCAGCTTGGGGAAACTCACTCCATCGGCGACGCATGGCCGCCAAATGACCGGGTTGGTAGCTGTCATCGCCATCGAGCAGTGTCACAATCTCCTGCCGCGAGGCCGATACGCCAGACCCAATGGCCGCTGTTTGCCCGCGATTTTCGGTGTAGATGGTCTTTATGCAGGAGTGCCGGGCAGCCAATGCCCCGATGATTTCCCTCGAATTGTCGGTGCTCCCGTCATCGACGACGATGATTTCCTCCGGAGGTTCCGTCTGCGAGAGCACGCTTTCGATGCACTCGGCAATGTAACTTCCATTATTGTGGTTGTTGATGAGAACTGCTATTGATGGATTGTGCACAGCGGTAATAGCCTTTCGGAACGGAATTTTGCTTTGGCAGACACGGAAAATAGAAAGAGCAGAGAAAACGCAGCACTGCTTGCGGTGCGACATCGTAACAGAGCCCCATTAAAGCACGAGCAAGTCGCCGACATGATGCAGTCGCGGTCAAACATAAGTTTGGGAAAATACCTTGTGCATTTTGAAGTAGGTGCCGCGGCGCTCGTGGGAAACGATGTAAAACGGGGTTTTTCCCAAAGAAATTCGAAAACAATATCGTTGATCATCGCCGACCGTCTACCGCTTGCCAAAAGTATCCAGTCCTTTGCGGTAGAGAAAAACGCGCACGGCGCGGAGAAGCCAATCGAACGCAGCGCGGACGGATAAATACCAAAAATCGCGACGTAACGGTGAGCCCCAATAACGAATTGCTCGCCGCCGTCTGGCGGCACTGTATTCGGCAAATCCTTTGCCTGTTTTTGCAGCTGGGTGATAGTAAGATCCCGCCAATACTTTATCCACATTGACAAACTCAGCCTTACTCGACAAGCGTATCCAGTAGTCGAAATCCATGATCAAGTGCAAGTCTTCGTCTAGCATACCTACTCGCTCGGTAAGTTCGCGCCTCCAAAAAATTGCTGGCTGATGCATCCGGTAAGGCTTCCAGGTTTCAAGCAGTCTTCGTCGACTTATGTATTGTCCCTTTAGAACCGTTGAGTCGCGCCCGTCGGTATGGACTCTCAGAACATCACCTACTATAGCCGCAGGTTTCGGCTTTCGACAGAAGGTGCTTCCAACGAACATTAGCGTGCCGGTAAAGTAGAAGTCATCACTGTTCAACCAGCAAACGATCTCGCCTGTTGCTCGAGCAAGTCCTTTGTTGATGGCATGGCTCTGACCCCGATCAGGTTTGCTTTCCCACCAATCCAGCCACGGCGAATAGTGTTCTAGAATAAGTGTGCTGTCGTCCTTGCTGCCTCCATCAACAACAAAATATTCCAGATTCGGATATCCTTGAAGGAGGACCGACCGAATGGTTGTCTCCAAAAACTCTGCTTGGTTGAAGGAAGGCGTGATAACAGTGATTCTCGGCCAAGAGTAATTCGTCTCTTCCAGTGGCGCGGCTTCAGATACCCATGGCCAGCATTCGCTGTCATGAACGCCTAGCCTCAGCGGCTCTGGCAAACTACGGTGCGATGGCATCAATTCAGACGGTCGGCAATTGAGTAAAATAAGTCATGCTGTTAGAAGTTCGTTTAATGGCACCGCAGGAGAGGGATACAGATTCGGAGCGAGAAAGCGTCGCCGTCCAACAAAGCCGCCACACTTTTTGATGAAGCTGATATGCAAGAGGCGACGAAGTATTCATAGTTGCTGATGGCCACGCTGATGGAGGGACGTTTGCTCATCTCAAATACGGAATCGTAGATTTCAAGCTACGATTAATCCGATGCTCCATAAGCCGCCTCGGTTCTTGGACGCATCGATGCGGTTTCATCGGCGGTAATAGCCAAAGAGCCTCATGTCGGAATCGTAGAGTCTCTCGATTCTGCCACGCGACAGGTCATCCAGGCCGCTGCGCCCGTCTTCCGGCAGCGAGGAATTCTGCCTGGGGATAAAATCGACTTTGAGGTCGAGCATGGACAGCATGCGCTCCAAATCCGATTCGAACGACTCCATGCGTCCGAGAAGATCGATGTTCCCCAAGTCGACAAGCCGGGCCTGGCGGCGCAGATGGACATCGCAGCGATCGAGATCGAGGCCCTCGGCAAACGCGATGAATTCGCCGAGCTCTTTCATCCTTGCGTGATCGGAACTGCCGAATCCGAAATGGTTGCGCTCGAGCACGCGATCGCGCCAGCAGGACAAGAAGCGCTCGACGGGATCGCGGACGAAAGCGAACTTGAAATGATTCCGAACGGCTGCAGGGCGGTAATGCTGGAAGATACCGTTCTCCAGTTCGAAAACCGCACCGGCTTTTCGCAGGACGTCAAAGATCGTTCTCGTCCCGACTTTGGCCACGCGAAACCAGACGAACTTCGGTTCTCTTCCTATGGTCAGGTTGTAGCGCTGCTGGGAAGGGTAGAAACCCTGGAGAACCGCTCTCCTTGCGATGGCCTGGAAAGCGTCGTTGCGCCAACCGGGACGCGTTTCAGGAAGGTCGTGCATGGTTCAAGCGGGACAGGAACCGCGTCGTGACTTTGCGCAAGAAATGCCTGAGGCCCCAGACATGCCCGACGCCGCGCACCAGGTAAGGCGGCGCAGGAATGGGATCGAGACCGTTGCGTAAAGCCCACGCATTGTAGGCACGGAAATTTGCCTGGTAGTAAGGATCCGCGTCTTGCGTTGCCGCAGAGGATTTGGCGTGGGAGCGGTGGTCAATATAGCCGGTGAGGTTTTCGTAATTGCCCGCTTTTTCCATCGCCCTGGAAATCCACCAGTCTACGTACGAGGCACCAATGTGTAACTTGGGGATATCTTTGGAAAGATAATCATCCCATATCCGCAAAGGGATATAATACATATCGATACCGTGTACAAAACGTCCGCTCGGAACCTCCCGGCGGCGGAATCCGTAAACGCGGTCCGGATCGGGCACATCGAATGGGTCGCGCGTGAGTTCGACATCGGAGTTGCACCACACCAAAGCGCGGGCGGAGGTCTCACGGCGGGCTCGGTCAATGACATCACCCAAGAGGACGAGCCGACGGCCGGCCGGAAATCGGACAGGCGTTAACCCGAGACCAACAATGCTTTTATCCAGGCGTTCTTGCGCCGAATGGAGTCGCGCGTTGTCGGAGTCGGTGAGCCAGACAAATGTGACGACTCTGTTCTCCTTCAAGGCTTTGTGTCTTTCGTTGCCGATCCCGCAGCCATTGTTCCCTCGCCCCGCAATTCAGGGACGGCTTTCTCGAGGGAATTCAGATAAATCGCCGATGAGCGGCTGTCCATATGCATGCCATCGGTCCAAGTCAGGCTCTCCTGGTCAACAGGCACTTGCAAGGCTGCGAAGGCTGCGGACGGCAGCCTCTGCCGGACGATTCGGAGAATGGCTTGGACGTAGGGGTGCCCGGCAAGATCCGGTGCAACCGGAAGAAAAACGAATCGTACCTTGGTGCCACGCTCCTCCAATTTACTCGCCAGACTTAACGCGCGGGAAAAATTGTCTTCGGCCCGCACTAAGACACTTTCGTCGGCCGCCAGCTTGTCGAAGAGAGCTTGTGTTTTTAGCTTAAGAGTCCCGTTTCGTTCTGCAGTTGCCGGCAGGTCGTCTGCCTCTTGTCGCTCACCGGCAACACGTTGTGCACGCTTCAGCATAAACTGCGCATCGGGATGGACACCGAAGCTGCTGGCAAACACCGTGCGGATGGGTTTCAGATCGCGAAGGACCATTCGTAGACGGTCAAAAGTTGGAGGCAATTCGCCATAGGCTCTTACAAGTTCCGTGTTGAGTTCTCTCTCCAGAAGATTGATTTCGGCCAGCACGAGTCGAGGGCGGCGATTTGACTGCGCCACGATTTCCAGACCGGTGAGAAAACTGCCTCCGGGCAAAGCAAGGTTGGAAACTTCAGACCACCGGAAAAGCTCATCCCTCATCTTGTTGCTGAGGGAGCTTCCCACGATCACAACATCGACGTGGTCTCGTGACAAAAACCGCTGCACTTTCTGGTGCTGCAAATCCCCCGGCGAAGTCGCCGGCTTCCGCACCGACCGCCAGCTATCGAAGCTCAGCACATAGAGGGAGAGCAGGATCGCGAATGCGACGACGAAGATTGCCCACCAGCGGGCCGGGCGCGCCGTCCGCTCCGGACGCACAAGATTGGTTTCATCGAAAAACGAATGAGGCGGCATACGTCGCTGCAAACCTGATTTTAGAACTGAAAGTAAATAAAGGCTGTGTCAGGCCCACCTTCGATAAAGGAAAGCAGCAGAAGAACCGCATAGAGAACGGGCTCGTATTTGCGGAAGAGAGCAGTTCTTGCCAACGGTGCGCAGAGATGCTGAAGCACAACCGGCAACGCATACACAACCGCTAGGACGTAATAGTATGGACCGCGGAAAGCAGCCCAAGGATTCTCCAGCCAGCCCTGTAAATAGGCGGTGCTTTCCGCCCATCCGTTGACCTTGAAAAGGAGCCAACCCAAGCTTACGAGGGCAAAAACAGCCGCAATCCGCAGAAAGCGCATGGGGAAGCTATGAAGCAGGCGTGCCACTCTGGGTATCGGGCCTAATAGGGTGCGAAAGGCTCTCTCGAAGCAAAGCAGGATTCCGTGATAAAGTCCCCAGACGAGAAAGTTGATGCTGCTCCCGTGCCACAAACCGCCAAGGCCCATCACGACAAGGAGATTGAAGTAGGTTCTCGATGAGCCCCGGCGACTCCCGCCCAGCGGTATGTAGAGATAGTTCTTCAGCCAAGTTGACAGCGAAATGTGCCAGCGGTGCCAGAATTGGGCGAAGGATGCCGACAAGTAGGGCAGCCTGAAGTTCACGGGTAGCCGGTAGCCAAACAAGAGCGCCAACCCGATAGCCATGGCCGAGTAGCCAAAGAAGTCGGCGTAGATCTGGAAGCTAAAAAGACCCAACAAAAACAGACGGTCAATGCCACCCAGAGTGCTTATGGAGTCGGCTGTCTCCATGTAAACAGTGAACTCGTTGAGGTTATTGGCACAAAAAGCCTTCATGAAAAAACCGACCACAATCCATTTGGCGGCTGCGATGAAATCCACATCATCTATCCGCTTCGGCTCGATCTGCGGAAAGAAGCCGCGGGCGCGCGTGATGGGACCGCAAACCAGCTGTGGAAAAAAGAGAATATACAGCATGGTTTGTCCCGCGGACGGCGGAGAAACAGCCGTGCGATTCTTGGTGTAGTCGACAAGCAGGCTGATGTTGTGAAAAACGAAAAAAGAGATACCGATGGGCAATGGCAGCATGACAAAGTAGTCGAAGAAGAAAACTCCTGTTCCCGCGAAATTCAGAGGATCGACGAAAAGAAATTTGTATTTGAAAAAAGCCAACAGCGATAAGTTGGCGACCACACCGGCAATCATCCACGGAACACCGGACTTCATCGCGCCCCACAGACACGCCTGGGTGGCCAGCAGCGCGGTCAGCAAAAGAGGCAAAAATCTGGCATCGGCCCAGGCAAAGAAGAACATGCTGGCCATGATCAGCAGCGGCACCTGCATGTTTCGGAAGACAGGAGCATAATAAAGCGCGAAGACCGCAACCACGAACACGGCGAATTGCCACGAGAGAAAATTCATGACCCGACCTTGGGTTCTGGGTGCCGCAACTCAGCAACACACCCGCTTCTTGGCGATTAGATCGCGCAATTCGAAGCGCACCGGACAGCTGCTACGGAAAAGCCAGCCAACAATATGGCCCCACCCCCATCGGCGCCCCGCCCGCAGGTTTTTGCGCGTGGCTCGCCACCAACCCCGCCAAGTGCCGTCGAACTGACTCCACCAGACGACGTCCATTTGACGGTAAACCATGCCCTGAAGTTCCGGGTAACGCTGCCGCATGACCCGACTTCCAAGCAGAGAGATTAGCCTGTCGATCCTGAGTCGCTTCTTTTCTTCCAAGCCAAGCGGCGACCAGATTCCAGCAGAGTGCTGCCGGTAGGCGCAGCCATCGAAGTCCTCGAAGCCCAACAGACCGTGTTCGGTCACGAGAAGATCGAACATGAAATCATAGGGAGTCCGGAGGTAATAGTCGGGCGTTTCGCCCATAACACACGACTTGCGAAACACAAGCGACGCCGTCGGGTATCCTGATCGCAACTCGCGGAGACAATCGGCCTGCGTGTATTCGCCCCGGTAAGCAAGTCCGTCCCAGACAAAGGGAATGATATTCCCGCCCTCGTTGACGGCATGACCCCGGTGAAAGACAGCGGCCCAAGCCGGTTCGGACTGCAGTCGGCGCACTTGACGCTGCAATTTGGATGGCTCGGTCCAAAAGTCATCTCCTTCGCAGAGGGCTATGAATTTTCCGCGAGCGGAGCGGAATGTCTCGATCCACATGGAGCCGAGTTCCCCGCGTGAATAGCGGTTCGAAGCCTGACGATTCCACCGGAAGCGATCCGGATGTGACTCCGCATAAAAACTCAACAGGCCCGGTGTATTGTCGGTCGAAGCGTCGTCGTTGACTATGATCTCGAACGGAAAATCCGTCCTTTGGGCCAAAAAGGAGTCGACGGCCTGGCGGATGAAGCGCTCGTGGTTGTAAGCAAAGCACACCACGCTGACAAGCGGAGCGGTCCCGGACCGAGTGATCATGTCTGGAAATCGGAGCTTTCCACCGCGGACGCTTAACTTAGCAGGCATCTGATGAGCCCGCAGATGCGTTCGACATGAGAGCAATCGACGGATTGCCCGGTGGGCAAAACGATCACGCTTTCGGCGACAGCCTCGGAATGCACCAGATTGTTGGACCGCCCGGACAATTCGGTCCGATAAGGCTCCATGCGATGGCAGCACGGCCAGAAATACCTTCGCGCGATGACGTTTTCCGCATGCAGCGCGTTGACGATCTCGTCGCGCGATTTCCGACAGACTTTGGGGTCAACTTCCAACACAACGTATTGAAAATTGCTCATGTCCTGCGGGTTGTATCGCAGGAGCGAAAGACCCGGAAGATTCCGCAAACCGTCGCGGTAAGCCTCGTAGTTGGCACGGTTGCAGGCGACGATCTCTTCCATTGCTTCGAGACTGGTCAGCCCCATGGCTGCGCCAATCTCGCTGAGTTTCCCGTTCACACCCAGACCCACAACATTGTCAAAGCCCGCGAACCCGAAATTTCTCATCAAACGCATGCGGGCGGCCAGATCGTCATGGTTGGTCACAATCGCACCGCCCTCGAAACAATTGACGAATTTGGTCGCGTGAAAACTGAACACTTCGCATTGCCCGAAGTGGCCGATCATGGTCCCGTCGTGGGAGCAGTGGAAGGCGTGCGAGGCGTCATACATGACTTTAAGTCCATGCCGCTGCGCCAGGAGATCAATCGCGTTGCTTTCGCAGGCCCTCCCCCACAAATGGACACCGACGATACCCGACGTCCTGTCCGTGATCAGCGGTTCAATGGCACGCGGATCGATGTTGTGAGTGCGCGGATCGATGTCGGCAAAAACCGGAGTCAGGCCCAGCCAGCGCAAAGCGTGGGCGGTCGCGACGAAGGTGTAGGACGGAACAATGACCTCGCCGGTCAAACCGATGGCGCGCGCGGCAATTTCCAAGGCGACCGTTCCGTTGCAGACCGCCACGCAATGCTTGACCCCGATAATCTGCTGAATTCTGGATTCGAATTCCTGCACCAAAGGCCCGTGATTGGACAAAACACGCCGATCGAGAATTTGATCGATGCGCGCGTGCAAAGTTGCACGGTCCCCTATGTTCGGTCGCCCGACATGAAGGGGTTCGGCAAAAATCGGTTTCCTTGGAGTCTTCAATTCCGCTTCCCGCGCTTCGGTGCCACACGCCTGCCGGCGCCCCAGCAGCACCCGCATTTGCCCGTTGCCGGCGGTCGATACCACGGATCCTCGGCGGACGAAGCTCTCAAAATTCTCGCCGGATTCCCGGCGACCACCTTTTCGTCACCCACGTCGCGGATCACCACACTGCCGGCACCGACCATCGAACCGCATCCTATCGATACGCCCGGGGCCAAAACAGCGCCGGCGCCGACCCACGAGAAGCAGCCGACGTGGGCACCACCACAAAGCACGGCACCCGGGGAAACGTGGGCGAAACAGCCGATCGAGCAGTCATGCTCCACGATCGCGCCGGAATTGATGATGGTCCCGCGTCGCACGACCGCGCGCGCCCCCAACACGGAGCAAGGGCCGGCCACAACGCACTCTCCGGCCTCCGCGCTTGCGGCCACGACTGCCGAAGGATGGATCGCACGGCTACATCGCAACCCTGCCCGGCGCGCTTTGGCTTCGGAACGGAATCGACCCAATGAATTGCCCATGGCCGGCAGAAAAAGGGCGTCTGGACCGCCGGCTGCCGCCAGTGCTTTCTTCCAACCGTGGTGAACATGCTCTTCGGAAGCTGGCGCTGTATTCTCATCAACGCCAAAGAAAATACGCGCCCCGGGAAAGACCAGCCGCGCAATCTCCGCCACGAAACGGGCATGGCCCCCGGCGCCCCAGAGAAGAACCGGGAGCGACTCATGGTGAATTTTGCTCCGCTTCATGACTCCGCCAGCTTCGGGTTGAGCCATGTCTGGACACCGTCTTGGAAGTCTATCTCCCCGAATGGTGTGGCCTGTCTGGAACGCGTCGCAAAGTCGTTGATCTTGGTCCAACCGAGCGCGCCGAAGCATCGCCTCAGACCTTCCTCTATGTCACTTCCATGAGTGCCGATGTGGACTCTCTTGACCAGTCTGTCCAGTGACTCGCGCGAATCCTCGACAACCTCCAGTTCCGCACCCTGGATATCCATGTCCAACAAGTCGACCGGGCCCGTTTTGGCCAAGACGTCCGGAAGATTGACCACCCTGACTTTCGCGAGGTGCCGCTTTCCGTCGATCCGGTGCCTCCACCTCTTGAGCGCAGCCCGCAGCGCGTGAAAACCGTGGGATCTCAAGCTGGGAACTGCATCTTCGCGATACATGGCCGCGCCATAAGTCTCGCGCGGCTCGCCGACCTCAAACCAGGCACGACGGCCACGGGTGCGAGCGCCAACCGCTGCTTCAATGAGCACGTGTGCGGAGGGATCAATTCCGTTGTCGATGAAGTGTTGGGAGATATAGGAAAAGCGGGAGGGCTCCGCCTCGACGGCGACAAGGAGGGGCTGTACATCGGATGTCTGCCTGAGCGCCGCAGCTGCAGCGACAACCCACGCTCCGTAGCCGGCGCCCAGCTCGATCATGACAAAACGTCCGCGAGATGAATGGACCGCGCTGAGGATCTCAACCCATTCAAAATACGATTCGTTGAACTCCGGAAGATCACCAGGTTTTATTTTAACGCGCCAGCGTGACATATCCATGAAGGATTCGCGTGTCTTCACCCCGAGTCCGTTCACAATGAGCCCTGGCTCCTGCGGGCGGAGCCTGAAGTCAAAGTGTGAAAATACAGGGTGGTGAGCGGGTGGCTTTTCCATAATAAGCTGATTACTGCGCCATGGTTGTGTGGTGCCGCCTCATTATAAGCGACACGCACGCTGGATATCCACGTGGACGCAGGAGGCTCCGACGCGAAGCGCCAAATTGTAGCCGCGGTCCTTCATGAAACTTGCTATGCTTGAGTCTTGCGTTCCGAAGTCCTCCACAAGCACTACAGTCGGGCGGAAACGATCCCAGTTGTTGGAGCGAAGCACTTCGAAATCATGCCCCTCGCAATCGATGTCAAAAAGATCGATGGGGCGTCCGGGCTCCCAGTGCTCTCCAAGTAAGGCGCCCAGAGTAACGGGACGCATCACATCCCCCTTTTCCGCACCCGCGTGACCGGTGATGCGGTCGGAAGGCCTACCCGCTACGGAAACAGCCAACTTTTCGTCACGGTCGGAAACTGCAGCGCAGACAAACTTGTCGCGGGGCCGCAAGAGACTGAAAGAAGCCTCATGCTGCAGATTCATGTCCACAACAAGCCCGGACCCCCCGCGCTGATAAAATCTGTAAGTGTTTGAATGCTCGATCGGATGAAAACATCCGACATCGACGTAGGAATACGGCCGCTTGCAACCGGCTTCATCAAGCAGCTTTTCCAAGACAAGATCCTCACCGCACTGCGAAAAAGACAGGCGGGCAAAAGGAAGACAGTGTGCAGGCCACTGGCTGTAGCGGACATGACAGGTCGCAGAAAGCAACCTCTGCGCCAACGATTGCAGCCGTTTTTGCAGAAACTGAGGAAGGTGCATGAGAATCAAACCGAAAAATCCGCGGAAAGAATCGAAAAAGACTTCGGGAGAAAGTCGACAATCGGAGGGCGGGACACCTCATGGTAGCGATCGACTCGGCCGTTCGGCCAGAGGACCCAGCTCTCACGTGCCCCGGACTTGATGAGCAGATGCCGTGCCCTGTCGGCATGAAACTGGGACAACTCGGGCGTGATCGCGTGGACGACGATATCGGGAGCAGCGCTCCAGGAGGGTTCCGTCCGCAGCGTCTGCATGCGCGCGTCCGAAACCCAACCCAAGTCGGCCACCACACAACCCTCGGATGTCTCAACCGGGGCATTGAGCACCACCTGGCCTTTTCCCAAGCGGCGCGAAAACAGACCGGCCAATTTTCCCAAAAAAAGCCCGGTCCTGCTATCGGGCAGCCCGGGTTCGCCGGCCTGGGAGTCCGTCTTGAGGTGCAGCGACTCGAGATAGCGGTCGGTCACTTCGCGAGCGGTTCCTTCGGCGACCAAACGCCCCTCTTCGAGCAGAATTCCCTTTGTGCAGAGCTTAAGCACGCTTTGGCTCGAATGGCTGACAAACAGGATCGTAACCCCGGAATTTTTGATCTCGTCGATTCGGTTGAGGCACTTCTCCTGAAACTTGGCATCGCCGACAGCGAGCACTTCGTCGAGTACAAGTATTTCGGGCTCCAAATGAGCCGCCACGGCGAAAGCGAGGCGCACGCGCATACCGCTAGAGTATCGTTTCACCGGCGTGTCCATGAAATCGGGTATCTCGGCAAATTCGGCAATTCGCTCGTAGCGCTCCTGAATTTCTTTGTCTCTCATGCCCAAAATGCTGCCATTGAGAAAAACGTTTTCCTTGCCTGTCATCTCGTGGTTGAAGCCGGTGCCCACTTCGAGAAGGCTGGCCACACGGCCCTTGATTTTCGCCGTTCCGGTCGTCGGGGAGGTAATACGCGAAAGCAGCTTCAGCAATGTTGATTTGCCGGACCCATTGCGTCCCATGACACCAACGATGTCGCCCTGTTCGATCTTGAAGCTCACGTCTTTCAGCGCCCAGAAGTCGTAGGGGGTCGGTAGGCGATCTGTCGCATGCTCGAATACGGACGAATGAGGATCCGGCTTGCCAAGCTTGCGAGCCACCCAGCTTTCGATTTGATCGACGAGCATTCGCCGGTTGATCACACCAAGGCGGTATTTTTTGGAGAGATTTTCGACTTTGATGACGGTGTCGGACATGGGAAGGAAAGTTTGCGGTGTTCAGTTGGCGGTTTTCAGTAAAACGAATCGAACGATCAAAGAGATAGCAAGCCGCAGTTGGCAGTATTCGGTGTTCGGCTTTGACAAGGGGTGCGACGACCTATCTACGATGCGCTGCGGTTCGCAAAGCCTCGGTGCCGCATTGGCGGACGCCTGTGCAGCCCGCTATCGTCAGCAGTTATCGCACGGGGTTCGGTTGAAAGCATAATGCGATCGATTTAATCGGGGATGAGGGTGTCGTCTTCGCCTTGCCGTCGCGAAATCAGTCATCGCCTGTGTCGCGGGTGTCGACCAGGCGGCGGAAGCAACGGAGTGGTTTGGTAATCTTCCAAGAGAGGCTTTGCTTCATCGACTGCCATCCTGTGGCCTCTCTTTTGATCTTGCGTCTCACCATTTCGAGGTGGCCGCGAATGCACTGCCCGTAAACTCGTCGCAGTTCATCATCCAGCAGCAGTTCGTTGAACATTTCGTAGTTTCGGAGGTAGCGGCCGACTTTGCTGCCGCCAATCCAGGCACCGGAACCGTGCTGACGATAGACAGACATGTTCGCATCCAAGACACCCAAATCACCGTGTTTGGTGATAGCTATATCCAGAGTAGTATCGCGCGGTCGGTTCAGAAGGTAGGCAGGCATGTCCTTGAGCGCAGACCGGCGGAAAACGAGAGAAGCTGTCGGGTAGCCGCTGAGCAACCACTCCACGCAATCTTGCCGGGTGTAGCGTCCGGCTTGCCGGTTTATACAGGAATCCATGAGAACTTTGCCGCTTTCATCAATCACCCTAGCGTCATGGATACAGCCGACGCAGTCGGGATTCGTGCGCAAAAAGTCGATCTGCTTCTGAAGTTTGTGCGGGCTGGTCCAGTAATCGTCACCCTCGCACACGGCAATGAACTCGCCCCGGCAATGCGCCAGACAAGAAAGCATGGGCGATTCTCCACGCTCGCGCGAGTTCGTTGCGTAGAAAACCGGACGGATGATTCTCCGGTTAGTTGCAGCGTGTCGCCGGATAATCTCATCCGTTCCATCGGTGGATGCGTCATCTTGCAAGACGATCTCAACGCGGAAATCCGTCTCCTGCATGAGAAAACCGGCGATGGCGTCGCCGATCATGTGCGCCTGGTTGTAAGTGTAGCAGCAGATGCTGACGAGGGGAGCTGTCCCATCCGACCAGTCGTGACTCGTGATCGCAACAGGCGCCCCTAGTTGGGGGGCGGCATCAGGAGGATCGATCCGGGAGCCGACAATCCGCGCGCCGAGCGCTTTGTGAACAGCCTCGCAAACCCGGCGCACTGCTTCCTCGCTGATGGCTTGACCGGTGGGCAAGACAATCACTTTGGCCGCGACCTGTTCAGTCGCCGGCAAGCTTGTCTCAGAGCCTACACGGGCCGAGAGATAAGGCTCCATCCGATGGCAGCCCCGCCAAAAATACCGACGGGCGAGAATGCCTTCGGCGTGCAATGCCGCGACTAACTCATCGCGGCTCATCATGCAGTGCGCAGGGTCGACTTCGAGGACAATATATTGAAAATTCCCCTGCTGTTGCGTGTCATAGTCCAACACACGAATCCCGGGGAGATCCGTCAGCAGCTGACGATACAGCTCGTAGTTGCGCCGGTTCTTCTCCACGAACCCGTCCATCGACTCGAGGTTGCACAGTCCCATCGCCGCGCAAACTTCCGGCATTTTCGCATTGATGCCCGGGCCGACAACCGAGTCATGGCCGTCGAAACCGAAATTTCTCATCAGCCGCATCTTGTCGGCCAGCGCGTCGTCGTTGGTGGTGATGACACCGCCCTCGAAAGTGTGCACGAATTTCGTTGCGTGGAAACTGAACACCTCGCAGTCGCCGAAGTTGCCAACCATCGTGCCGCCGCGCGAGCACCCGAAGGCATGCGACGCGTCATAGATAACTTTGAGGTCGTGTTGCCGCGCGATCCCTTCGATCGCCGCCGTGTCGCAAGGAGTTCCCCACGCATGGACACCGACCACGGCTGACGTGCGGGGCGTGACAGCATGCGCGATCTTCACGGGATCGATGTTGTGCGTCGCCGGACCGATGTCGACAAAGACAGGTTCCAATCCGATCCATTCGAAGGCATGCGCCGTGGCCACGAAAGTGAAGCTCGGCATGATCACCTCGCCCCGCAGCCCGAGCGCCTTCGCCGCGATCTGCAATCCAAGCGTTCCGTTGCAAACCGCTACCGCGTGCGGCACACCCAAAGTGTCGCAAATCTTGCGTTCGAATTGCTGAACAAGAGGTCCTCCGTTCGTCACCGGGCGCGGCGCCAGCAGATCTTGCACCCGCTGAAGATAAGCTCTCTCGTCGGGCATGTTGGGCAAACCGACGTGGAGTTTGGTCGCAGGTCTCATAAACCTCTTTTTCTTATTGCCGCTGAGATGAGATACCGAAACACGCTACGCTCATATGGTCACCGAACGAGCCGGCACGCCGAAGACGGTCGATCCCGCCGGAACATCGCGCGCGACCACGGACCCGGCTCCTACCGTTGCCCCGTCGCCGATGCGCGCGCCGGGAAGGATACTCGCATGCGGGTGAATGGTGACCCCGTCTCCAACGATGACGCCACCACCGGCGAAAACAAAGGCGCCGACGTGGCAGCATTTGCCGAAACGCACATCGTGGCCGGCGGTCACATGTGCCGTCAGAAAAGTGTCAGCGCCGATGGAGACATCGCACGAAACAACGCAATACGGGCCGACCACGGCGCCGTCGGCCATTTCGACACCTCCGCCGATTTTGGCCGACGGTTCGCGCAAGACGGCAAACTTCGCACCGCGGCCACGCAACATGTCCGCGTATTTTCGACGATCGACCGAATTACCGATGGCGCAGACGAAAAGATCGTTCTCGCGCGGCCGGTAAAGCTGGGGCGTGCCGATGACGGGCGCTCCTACTGGGTCAATTCCGGGCCGGTCATCCAGAAATCCGGCAAGCTGCCAAACACAGCGTTCTCCCTCCGCCGATTGGATCCCGGCGGCCAAGTCGCGCACCTCGCGACCAAAGGCGCCCGCGCTCACGATGATGAGATTTTTCTTCACCGCAACGGCTGCACGAGACCTTTCCAAAAACTCAGACCTCGATAATTGGAGGACAAACCACCGGTCCGACTTCGCAAGCCAAGGTTCCCCATGAAAGCCCCACTCCGAACCCGCAGAGAAGAAGGCGAAGCCCTCCGTTCAGGAGTCGCGCGCCGAGTTGATCGACCATGGTGAGCGGGATCGTTGCCGAACTCGTGTTGCCGAAATCGGCCAGCGTGCCCGGACATTTTCCAGCATCCAACCTCAGCGATTTAACGATGGTATCGTTGATCAGCCGGCTGGCCTGGTGAAAAACGAAAGCATCGACTGAATCCGCCGACCATCCCGCGGCCTCCAAGGCAGCGCGCACGGCAGCGGGAACGACACGAACGGAGAAATTGAAAACGTCGGCACCCTTCATCTGATACTGCGTGTCGAAATATATCCGTCCGAGAACATCTTCCTTTGATGGAAGCGCCATCCCGTCCAAGCCGGGCTTGCCGCCGGAGCGCCTCTCCATGATGTAGTCCCATCCGCTCCCGTCGGTATGGAGCGAAAAGTGCATGGGCGCGGCCGCAGCGCGGCGCTCCAAGCCGACCGCAACTGCCGCATCGCCGAAGAGAGGCGCCCGAGGCGACGCGGGATTCGGCTTTCCTGCTGCATCGCCGACGACAAGCAAAACCTTCGATGCCTCCGACGGGGCCAATAAACTCCCCGCGACGAGCATCCCATAGGGAAAACCGGAACACCCCAGATTGATGTCGAAAGCGGCACAGTCGGTCGAAAGACCGAGACGATGCTGCAGGATGCAGGCAGTGGACGGGTAGGCCACGTCGCCTGATTGCGTGACCACGACCAAAGCCTCGACTTCACTCTTATCCCAAACTAAGTCGGCGAGAATGCGCTCTGTGGCAAAGCGGGCGAGGTCGGAAAAGAACAAGTCCGGCGGGCAGATACGCCTACGCAGAACACCGGTCGCGGACGAAAACCTCCGCCGCGCCTCCGGAGACTCGTAACCAGACTCCTCCACCGTCTCCACGCTGGCAGGAACCGCCGCGCAGAGGCCGGCTAAATGGATGCCATGAAGAATGCTCTGCACTAAAGTTTGCGCTGCACGAGCGCGATTAGATCCTTCAGAGAGCAGCAGGATTCCAACTCTTCACCCGAGACCTGCACGCCATAATCAGCGTAAACCTCCGCAACAAGCATGACAGCAGTTAACGAGTCCCAGCCCTCCAAGTCGCGCAGAACGCTGGTCAGAGCCAAACCCTGAGGAGCTTGTGCAAAGGCATTGTGCACCGCCGCGAAAAACTTTTCCTGATCGATCTCAGCCATGATATTCCAGCTCGTTCAATTGACTCGCGGAAAAACGCCTGAGAGGCTTGCAAGCATATCAGAATGCCGAGTCAGTTGGCTCGGAGACGTCTGCACTTGCCACGCGCCCGGGGCGCGTCCCCCTGCGCTCAAAGGATGTCCACGCAGGTCCGCTGCGTCCGGTTGAACATAACCAAGCCCACCAGCACGACGGCGATGCTGACAAAGGAGCTGAAACGCAAGCAGCAGGAAAACATCAGGGCGTCAGCAGTTCCACGCGCAGACCTTGGGACCGGAACAAATCAAAATCCGCGTCACGCGTAACCCAAGTGCAACCGTGCTCGAAGGCAAGCGCTGCATGCTGGGCATCCGCCACCAGTTTGCCTTTGGCCGACACAGACTCGCAAAATGACCTCATTATGGTCCAATGCCGCTCGTCGGGTCCGAGCACAACACGACCGCGTGCAGCTAAGATCGAATCGATCACCGCAAGGGCCTGGGAAAGTGGAGTGGGCCTTGGCTGAAAGCCAGGATGTGTTACCACACGGACGAAGGACGCTGCCACCAAGAGCGAAAGCGCGAAAGGTTCGCCACCATTGACCAGACGCTCCATCCACTCCCGGTAAAAATCATGATCCGGGTCCTCGCGACGATGCGCGTAGACCAGAGTGTTCACGTCGGGCATGAGCATCCTTCTCAGCGCCCATCATCGCGCAACGCGGCCAACTGCGACGGGGTTTGATGGATACCCGCAGGCTCGCCGAAAACAGGCATGGAGAACTGCTCCCTCCCCGTCCCGCTCCGGCGGTCGGAAAACAGGTGCTGTCGCAGGGCGGTGTTGACCAGATCGCTCAAGGTTTTGCCGGTGTTGGCCGCCTCGCGCTTGGCATGGCGAAAGACTTGATCGTTCAACACGAGGGTTATTCTCTTACAAACATACGTACGTATGCGGACAGCGTTGTCAAGCGGCCTGGCTTCCTCAGAGAATATCGACGCACGTCCTCTGCGTCCGGTTGAACATAACGAGGCCGACCAACACTACCGCGATGCTGATAAAAAAGCTGACAACGATTTGCCAAAGATAGACGGTGCCATGGCCCATGAAGGCGAAGCGGAACGCCTCGATGATAAAAACCATCGGATTGAGCGCGTAGACCCAGCGCCAGTTTTCCGGGACCATACTCAGCGGGTAAACCACGCAGCTGGCATACATCCAAAGCTGCATGAAAAAGCTGAGCATGATTTGCAGGTCGCGAAAACGGGTGGTCACGGCGGAGACCATGCAGCCGACGCCCAAGCCGAGCGCGGCCATTTGCAACAAAAGCACGGGCAACACGACGATGCGCCAACCCATGGCGATGTCCGCCCCTTGGTGGAAATAATACACGTAAAAAATGAGAAAAAGCACCATTTGCATTCCGAAGCCGATGAGATTCGCAATAAGTTGAGAGATAGGCACGACCAGTCGTGGGAAGTAGACCTTGTCGAACAATCCGCGGTTGGAACTAAAGGTGGCCGCCGTATTGGTGACGCAGTTGTTGAAGTAGCCCCAGCAAACGGTGCCGGCCAAAAAGAAGAGCAGGGGGGGTATTTCTCCGGTGGAAATCTTGGCGATCTTGTTGAAAACGAGGGTGAACATCAGGCTGGTGAACAGGGGCTGAATCACATACCAAGCCGAGCCAAGGATCGTCTGCTTGTAGCGCGAGACAAAATCGCGATGCACCAGGCGCATGATAAGTTCCCGGTATTCCCAAATTTCGCGGAAAGGGATATGGAGCAGTTTGTGCTCGGACGTGATGACCGTCGTCCACTGCGGGTTTTGGACTGTTGAATTCATGGAGAAAATCGAGTCGGTTGTTGGCGGTATCGGTTGACTAAGGTCTGTCTCGTTTCACTTGGCTATCGGGCGGCGGAGCCAGAAGACACGAATCATGAACCGTCGCATGCCGTCGTTGATTGCACAATCAGTCCAAGCTACCGCCCTTGGTCGGCAGCGGTGCGAACCGCGGGACCGGCAACTTCACCTTGTTGTTGTGTTCCGACATTCCTTCGATCGCATCCCCGTCGGAGAGGGCTGCGGTCAGCCAACGGCTCAGAGCTTCATGAAGCGGATGAGCCAGGGGAGAATCTTGCGCCCTTTGTCGAGCCAGTGCTTGAGGCGGTCGATGCGGTCGCGGGTGGCGCGGCGTTCTTTGGGCGGCAACTCTGCGAGCGATTCCTCCATGCGCCGGATCCTTTCCGCTGCCATATCGATGCGAGGCTGGAGCTCGTCCTTGATGAAGGCCGTCGCGAAACGGCTGAGCTCCAGGTCGGCCACATAGTGGTCGCGACGATCACCACGCTCGTAAACCACCCGCACCGCCCCGAAAGAACGCAGGAGCTTCAGGCCTTGGCTGGCCGCGCCCAGGCTGATGCCGAGCCGGCCCATGATCTCGTCCATGGCCATCGGTTTGGGGGCCACAAAAAGCAGCCCGTAGATTTCACCAACCGATTTGGGCAATCCTATGAGGCGCAAGAAGTTGATAAACATCTCGATCGCCTCGACCTCCAACTCGGTCAGGCGACTCTTGTCTTCCTCCACAAAAAGCGGCGGCGGCACAGTGCGCATCTTATAGGGCACGATTTCAGGAGCTTCAAGAAAAAATGAAATAATTGATACGCCCACGCACCGGTTTATCGAAGTGGGAACGAGAATCCTAAAGCTGTTGCCTTTGCCCTTGCCCGGCCGCGCGGAGAATTGCCTGATGGTCTTGTGCGGCGGTGGAGCCTCAACAGAATCCTACTGGGAGCGGGATTCCCGGAAAAACAACAATGAAAGCAATAACTTCCTGGCGGCTGGCTCTCGGAGGAGCTGCCCTGTCGGCCGCCTACTGTGCCGCGTTGCTCCTTCCACAGGCCCGCATGGTCGGCGAGCCAGCGACCCTTCGCGACTACGCCGTGATCTGGTCGCTCGTGGCTTGCGTGTTCAACACCGGAGTCCTGGCAGTGTTGGCAATTGTCTGCCCCTGGTGGGCTGGAGGAAAGATCTCCGAGACCGGCCCACTCAAAACAGAGGAAAGAAGTTCATCATGGTTCTGGGTTGGTGTGACGGCGGCTGCGATTGCACTCTTCGCTATGACATTACCGAGACTCGGCCAAAGTCTCTGGGACGATGAGGAGACTTCTCTGCGATTCTCCATCTTGGGGCGCTATCTTCGCGTACAGCCGGATGGCCGGCCGCAGTTTCACGAGGCTTCGTGGCTTGAGACACTTTTTTACTACAAGCAGCCAAACAACCACGTATTTCACAACATCCTTTCGCGCGTCAGCAACTCAACGTGGAGAAGCCTGAAGCGCCCGAGCGGGCTGCAGTTCAATGAGGAGGCCGTGCGCTTGCCGGCTTTTGTGGCTGGAATCGCGGGGATTTTCTCCCTCGCACTGTTACTCCGGGCGATGGGTTACCCAAAGGCGGGTTTGGCCGCTGCTTGGCTGTTGGCTTTTCACCCTTGGTACCAGCGCTATGTCTGTGAGGCGCGTGGGTACAGTCTTGTCTTGGCCCTGCTTCCGGTGGCGACCCTTGTCTGGCGGGAAGCCTTGCGCACCGGGCGATGGCAATGGTGGTCGGTATTCGCGCTCGTGCAATTCGTCCTAGTTTGGACCTACCCGGCTGTTCTCTTTGTGCTGCTTCCTTTGAATCTTGCCACGCCTTGGCTTGCACTCAGAGGACGCGATTTGGCCAAACCGCCCTATGTCTCGCTGGGAAGATGGTTTTGCTGCCAATCGCTGGCCGCTGTCGCGATGATGCAGGTCGCCGCTCCGCTCCTGCCGCAGGCTCGCGAGTATTTCCGCCCGCTGGACTTCCCACCGATAGATTCCCGCTGGCTCGCCGACTTCCTCAGTTATTTGGCTGCCGGACTGCCATGGGCAACGGATGAACCCGGGCAAATACCATCTCATCCCCAGCTTGGCGAAATGGTAGCCGCGTCGCCCACGACATGGCTTGGTGTGGGCATGGCAGCGTTGTTGCTTGCTGCCTGGGGAATGGTGACAGTGGCAAAGCACAACGAAACCGCTTGGAAATTGGTTTTCGGCTGCACACTGCTCGGGCCAATGGTCCAAATGGTGTACGCTGCGTGGCATCGGCTTACGTTCTGGGAGTGGTATATCCTCCACGTGCTTCCGTGGGCGATAGCGCTGACATGTGTCGGCTTGGATCAAATGTCGGCACTCACCCACTCCCGTCTTCCCGGATTCAGGGCTGCTCCTAGAATGATCGTTCTGCTTGCGGTCTTTTCTTACGCATGGCTAACCGAACCGGTCAGACGATGGCAATCGGCGAGGCCGGTTACGCCGACACGCGATGCCGTCCTGTGCACACGCCGCAATTTGGATCCCGACGACCCCGAGAACAGGCGCATTATGACCGCTGGCCTGACAAATCCACCTGCCTGCTACGATGCGCACGTTTTTTTCGTCAAAGATTTGGGTGAACTCGTATTGCTCTGCCGCATGTCCGATCTCACGGGCAGGCCACTGTGGCTCAACATCGGCCATCTTTGGGCCTTGCGACAGGACCACCCTGATGCTTACCGCATGATCTCGGACCAGCGGCTTTTCGACAGCACGAAGGTGTTGCGCGGACATAGCGCCATGGGAGACAGGATGGTCTGCCGTTACATCCCGAACAGCATGGAACGCAAAAAGGCAGGCGAATACATCGCGCCGGAAGATGAAATGTTCATCGAACGCAATTTGAAAAAAACACCGGAAGAATATTTCGGCAGCAATTTTTGAGTGCCATCAACCGTGATGGAAAAGCGCAAGAACCGCGGAGCAAATCACTCTGCGGGTGTTGGCAAAGCTCCTTTGGATTCGAGTTGGCCAATCAAAGACTCCAACGTTTCCTCGAAATTGCGGTTGAGGTTCTGCAGGGTCAGAGGAACACTGAGTGTCAGGGAAATGGAATCGGTGCGGATCGTGGTGCCCTCCGAAGCTGGTCCCGCATAGTTCCACCATCCCGACAACGTCGGAGGGGCCGTGACGCTGACTGCGTTGCTAAGCCTCACGAGAGTGTCGGCGCCCGAAATCCAGAGGACTTCGCGTTCATCTGAGGGAAAATCTCCAACCTTGTCCGCAAGCACAATGGCCGATGTCGTCTTGGGACCGGGCCCGGTCGACCGCATATTAATGCCTTCCATCACTTCTTTAAGGTAGTAGGTCCGGGTGCCGACGGCATTCGTCCACAGAAAGGCCGAGCGTGGATTGCCCCCCGACCGATCGACCACGAAGTATCCGGATAAGCTTTTAGTCTTTACCGCGCCGGCGCTCTGCCTGGTTTCTGATCTGCCCTTGACCGCGTACACAAGTTGGACACTGTCCTGCACGACCAATCGGCGCGACTCCGTAGTGGCCTTGCCGGCGGAACTGGTGATGACCACGGTGTAAACGCCGGCGGAGGCAGCCGTGACATTGGCAATCGATAAATTTCGTCCGGTTGCGCCCCTTATGGCAGTTCCGTCTTTGAACCATTGGTAAGCGATGATTCCCGGCGGACCTTGGACATCCACCAAGGAAAGTTGGAATGGTTGGCCCGTCGTGCGCTTGATAGTTTGATCGCCAGGCAGCCCGTCGCCCCACGACCAAGAAGCGGCAGGACGCATGGAGAGAGTGGCGGTCGTCGAAAGTATTGGCTGGCTGCCTGTCGCCGCGACGGCGACATGATAACTACCGAGGGTCGAACTGCTGCATTTGACGCTGTAGAAGGACTTGGTCGCACCTCTGATCGCCTTGTTGTCTTTGAACCACTGGTAGGTCAGGCCGGGCAGGTCGGTTTGAGCGATGACCTCGAGGGTCACGATCTCGCCGTTGTAGGCCGAGGCCGACAGTGGTTGGCTCACAATCCGCACATCGGAAAGGATCTCGGGAGAGAGGCCGCTGGGATGGGTCAGGACTCCACCTTCCCGCGTCGCAGCAACGAGCTGTGATCCTGTCCATGCAACATGGACCACTTGCGTTGGCATTTCGTGCTGCGTCCAGTTTACGGCATCGACAGAGGCAAAGAGGCGACCGGCTTGCGGGTCGCGTATCGGGTTGAATTCCTGTGGAACCGCGAAGAATCTCGACCCGGTCCAAATCATGCTGCGACGAGGCGCTGCTTCCGACCATGAGATGGACATGCTCCCCTCCGGAATGGAGGCCCAAGGCGCGATAAACTCCCGCCAGCCAGCCGCGGTATTCTGGAAGTCGTAGACGAAAAATCGCCCGTCCACGGAAGGCAGTTCAAAACTGTATCCATCCGGTTCGGTTCGTATTTTCTGCGACGTGACCACCAAGCGCTGGCCGTTGGAGGCAATCGCCGCGGCACGATTCGAGCGGGGCACGTAGTTGTCGGAACCGTGGAAGCGTTGCCGAAAAGCCGTGGTGTCATTAGGTAGGGAGGGAAGCGAGTTCCAATCGCGGCCGCCGGCCGAAATCCGAAGACCACCATCCGGAGTGAGGAGGATAAACCTTTCTCCGTCATGCTCGAGTTGCAGGTCAGGGGACGGCCACTCCGGAACATTGTTGTAGCTTTCCCGCAGCTCCCAATCGCTCCAATCGCTGGAATAGTAAACTTGGAAGCTGAGGGACGACTGGTCGTTGGCACTTGAGATGGACTGCCGGGATACGCAGACCACAGGTCCGGAGGAGGAGGCTGCCGCCAATGCCACGATGTTGCCGGGTATCTCCGCGGAGCTCTTGATCAGCCAGTTGTTCGAGTCGTTGTTCCGCTCCAGGAGGGCAAACTGCTTTGTGTTTTGGTACTCGCCGTCGCTCCCAAGAAGGCGGGAACCCGTCTGCTGGAAGACTTGGCTAGCCCAGAAGCTTCCGTGGTCAATGAAAGTCCCGGTTACGCTATCGAGCGCGCTCCAATTGTTGGAACCGACCAGAAGATTGTCCAGCCCCCCCACGGATCCGCCGTATCCCAGACCACTCCCCTCGATCTCGGTGACCAAAGACGCCGCCGAACCCTCGAGCATATAGACCTCACCGGCAGTGGCGAAGATCAAGGTGCGGTCGCCGCTCGTCGGACCGGTGCCAAGCACATTATAGTATCGCCACAAACCGGAAGGATCCGACACTTTAGTCCACGTCAAAAAGTCGTCCGAAACCCAAATTCCGACGCCGCCGAGGAGAAACTTGTTGCCCGCCGCCAGTGCAAAGTAAGGCTCCTCATCATCGTTCGGCCATTCCGGGGGCGACACCTTTTCCCAAGCTGTTCCGTTACCGGATCGCACGACTTGGGCGTCGGTTGCGTTGAACTCCCCGCTGCTTCGGCTGGTCCAGCTGGAGTCCAGCGCCACGAAGTAAGTGCCATTGAAAGCTAGGTAGTCCAGTTCGCGACGCGTCCCGGAGGTGCGTTTGGTCCACGAAGACCCGTTCGACGAGGTGATAATCGAGCCCCCCGTGCCCACCGCGACAAAGAGACCTTTGCCAAAATCCAGATCCGAGTAGTAGGACCAGCTGCTCGTTGATTTCGGAAGCGTGTGCTTCGTCCAAGTTCGCCGTTCTTCATCGCTCGAGATCCATACCACGTCACCGGCCAGCGCCACCGTGACCCCGTTGCCCGTCGTGATGGCGGAAATCAACTGATCGCCGTTCAGAGAATAAAAATTGTATCCGCTACTCGAAGGGGGGTTGTTTGCTCCCTCGCTGAAACGCCCGATTTTGACCCGTGACCACGAGACGCCATCGAGCGAACGGAAAATGCCGCCGCTCTCCGAGCCGGCGACGAAGACTTTTCCGGTCCAGGTGATGCAGGAAAGACGCCCGGCAGATCGCGCCTGATGCACTTGCCAGTCGCCGGTTCCCGATCTTGTCATCACCGTGCCAAACTCCCCCACGACCACAGTCAAATCCCGCTGAGCATTGTAGGCAGACGCCTTGAGTGTGTTGCCCTGAGGCCGGGGCTCGACCCATGTCCAGGGAGCAGAGGCATGGCCGGTGGCCACCAAGAGCACAAGCAGAATGGATGTGAACCTCATTGGCAAGTAGGGGGAAATAGTGCGTTGTCGCAATGATTTTTGCAAATTGTTTGGTTTGGATTCCCGATGATCGCCTTACTACAAGATTGAGGCAACGCTTGCGATTAACAAGACGTGCGGGCCTGCAGCCTGCGTCAGGAGATACGCGATTCCACCCCCACCACAGGAACGACGGCGAAGGGCGGCCAGTTTGCCAAAGCTCCAGTGCTGTGATTTATTGTCCTTTGATGATTATTTCTTCCACCCACCCTGGAGCTCTGACTTCCTTTCTGACCATCTTTCTACTGGGGATCCTCCCGGCCCGCAGCTCTGCCGCCATGGATTACGCGCCAGGACCAGCGGCTCTTTCCTTCGCTCTTGTGGCCAAGATTATCGTCGGGGGAACCGTCGAGATCGACCCATCCACCGGGAAGCCGTTGATCGATCCGAGCACGGGAAAGCCCGTTCCATCGCTTTATTCCACGGGGTCGAAGAAATTCGATCGTGCCGGCCGGGTGACCAGCTTGACGGACAGTTACGCGGGGAAAATTCTTGGCGCGAAATACGGCAACGCCCAGTTTCTGGCCGATTTGCTCTCGGCCGGAGTTCTACCCGACACCATAATCAAAGGATGGGGAATTTTCGCCTTGCGGACGGAAAATGCATATCGTCTGGAGGCTCGCAAGTTGGGCAAAGCGAATGTTGACCTATCGGACTACATCATCGCCGAAACGTCGCCGATTGCCTCAAACTACAACCGCACGCGCTCGAGAACTTACAAAAGCGGCCAGCTTGAGGTAACCACCGGCAAAGGCTCCTTCGTGCACGAGGGCACGGCACGGATTTGGTTCGGTGTGCTTAGCGACGCCATGGGACCTCTGATCCCGGAGTTCGACTTGGACGGCAGCATGGTGGCTTCCGGATCGGAATACCGATGGTATCCTGATCCGGCAAAGAAGTCGGAACAACGCGCCATCGATCTTCGCACTGGCGTAAAAGTGAATTCACTGCTCGGCACTTATCAGCCCAGTCCGGATGACGAACTCGGATATCCAAGCCTCCTCGTCACGGGTTCCGCTTCTGTTGGACCGGAAAAACCCGTTTTGGCTCCCTGAGTCGGCAAAAAATCCGGTTTGACAGAGCACGCAACACGCTTAGATTAAAACCTTGATGAAAACGAAACTCGCCTCCCTAATCATCGCAACCGCGGCTATCGGCTCTACTCAAGCCCAGACGATCGAGTATGTAGAATCACCCGCCACGCTGACCATCGCTCTGACGATCAAGAGTCAGGCACCGGGCACCTTCGAATTCGATGATGAGAACGTCAAGGTTCCATCATACATGTCATACATGGAGACTTATGACAGAACTGGAGAAATCCTGCTGAAGGATGTCTCCACCAACGCAGGCAAAATCGCGAGCCGACGTTACGGCAATGCGGAACTTCTCCGTGACTTGCTCAATGCCGGTGTTTTGGAGGGAGAGACTTCCACGACCGGCTGGGGGCTGTTCTCGGTCGGCCGCGGGGAGGAAGGCAGCGGCGAGGTTACCGTCGAGGCGCGCAAAGTCATTCGTGGCGTCGTGCAAAAGACCGTTGATATTTCCGAGCTTCTCGCCGTCTATATCGAGCCGGTGGTCAGCACCTTCAACTTCAGCGAGACAAACACTTACACCTATGACAGAACGTCCGGTGATTTGATTGGCTCTGTCATGTCCGGAAAGGGAACTTTTGCCGATGAAGGGGTGGCATATTTCGAGTTCGCTGGTTTGGACGACGCCGACAGCGGTGATCCTCTATCGCAGGCGATCTACGGCAGCGGATCGATGACGGAAAGGGGCAGCGAATTCCGTTGGTATCCGGACATGTCGGACAAAACTTCTCAAGATCCTATCCTCCTCAGCGGAGGAGTCAGAATTACCGGTATCGTCGGCAGCTCCGACCCGGAAGATTCGACCGATCGTGTCTTCGTTACGGGCTCAGCAAGCTTGGGAGCGACCCGGGCGATCGTGCCGCCGCCGCCATTGAACTGAAGATAGGCGACAGGCAGTCGAGACAACGGCGGCTTTCGCTCGACCTTTGGGCATATGAAGATCGCTGCCGTATTGGTCGCTCTGGCCGCCATAGTGGCCGGCTTGATTCTCCTCTACACTGCTTCGGCGCCTGGCCGCGCAACCGTCGCCACCGCTGAAAAATCGACTTCCGCGATCAAGACGGGCGGTCAGGGAAACAAGCCGCCATACTCCGCAAATTCCAGACCCTCCACTGTTCTGGAGCCCGCTCGTCCCGCCACCTCGGCTCCCGTGTCAGGCGGTTCATATGCACCGCCATCTGAAGACAAAGAAAGCACCGCCGAGATTCTCTCGCTCCTGGAGGAGGCGTCCTTCACTTACGACCCTGCATCTCTCAAGGATATCCGACCTTATCTGAGCTCGAGCGATCCGATCGTTCGGCAAGCGGCCCTGGATGCGGTTGTAACCCTGGGCGATCGAGCGGGCGCGGAGGTTCTGCGCGAGGCGGCGAAGAAAGCCCGCGATGCTTCCGAGGCGGCGGATCTACGCGCCAAAGCAGATTACCTCGAATTGCCGCCAGCCAGCCTCTTTTCGCCGGAAAAAATCCAAGCCCTGCGTTCGGGTCAGGCGGTGAAACAACAGCCGCAAGCAAGGCCACGCCCCGTCGGAATTCCGCGCGGCAATGCGATCCGAGGGGGACAATCCGGACACGAACCAGCTTCGCGGGTCAATAACTGATACCAGGCCCCAAAAGGTTTTCAGACTTTGATCGTGGGGTGGATCGCGATGTTTGCCTTTGGGCCATCTACGCTCCGCTCCGGTTCTATCGCGATTTACTGATACAAAAATCACGCCGTGACGGCGCGATCCACCTTGCCAGACGTCCAAAACCTTTTGGTAATTGGTTTCATAAGGCCAGAAAAAGCCGCACCAGCATAACGCAGCCGCCCGCATACAATCCGGCCAGCAAGTCGTCCCAAACAATGGTGCCAGGCCAACCGCGCTCCTCGATCCAGTGGATGCCGGGTTTGAAAATGTCGAAGAAGCGGAAGGCGAAGAACGCGGCAACGATGGTCCAAAATCCCGGGCCTGCGATGGCCAAAGCGAGCGCCATGCCGGCCACTTCGTCGAGCACGACCTCGCGCGGATCCTCCGCAAGGTAGTGTCGGTGGGCCCATCTTTCGAGCAGGGCGCAAACCAGCGATGCGATGACCGCGACCGCGAGCAGGACACACTTCCACGCTTCCGGAGAGAGCAAGGGCATCAGGGCGAGCGCGAGGAGACATGTAACGAAGGACGCGGCAGTCGCGCCGATGAGCGGAAGGTGTCCAAGACCGGCTACGCTGCAAAGCACATCGCGCAACTTGTCGCCAGCCGTCGATTCACGGGAAGCCAGACCTTCGCGCACATAAAAGCGATCAGACACGCCGGGCACCGTAGTCTGGCACAGACGGGAGCCGACCATGCTGTCCGGACGGCAGAAGGCGCCGAGCCACGCGGGTAGTCCGCGATCATGCAAAAGCTTCGCCACCACCGCGCCGAGCTTTTCGGGAACGCGATGCGGTTTGTCCAAACGCAGGACGAAGCCGTCAAATTTCCCGGGAGCACCGGACGAAGTCAGGCAAAACGCGTCGAGAGCAGCGATCTCGCCCGCAGTATTCTGAAAAACTTTCCAGCGCCCGCCGGGGGCCATCAGCCGCAAGCGTGCGGCGATGCGTTCATTGCCCGCGGATGAGGTGGAAGAATCCGACATACGACGGCAGGTCGAGCGGGGTGAGGAGGAGGAAGAGGGTGAAGGCCAGGGCCAGCACGGTGCAGATGATCATGACCGGATTTTTGAGCAACTCCTCGGGTTCCAGTTTCGCACCCTGCACGGAGATGGCCGTGTTGAAGTAGGCAATGACCGCGGCGACCACGAGAGGGAAGGCAAAAACAAGATTCGGACGATAGACGGCCACGGCGGTTCCGGCGCAAAAACAGAAAAGGTTCGCGTAGGTCACCATGGCGATAAGGAGCGATTTCTCGGTATAGGTCATGAAGGACTTGCGGTAAGACCCGCTGCGCTCGGGATCGTCGATGAACTTGTATTCGGCGTAGCGTTTGCCCGTCATGAGCAACGCGCCGAACATCCACCAGGCCAGGACGATCGAAAGCGGCGGAAATGACGTCGCCGGGGCGATGGCGTACCAACCGAGCCAGAGACGGATCGGATTGTTGAAGGATTCGGCGATGACATCGAGAAAGGCGCGGTCCTTCAGACGAATTGGCGGAACATTGTAGACCAAGCCACTGAGGAAGAGCAGGAGGAGCGAGACCAGATAGGATATGTTGAAGACCGGCCAGGAAATGGCGAAGGCGACCACGAGCAGCGCGATCATGAGGATCCAAAGAACGCTCTCTTTCGCAGCGCCGGCCGCGACCGAGCGCGCATGCTTGGTCGGATGCAACCGGTCGAAGGGCGCGTCGAGGATTTCGTTGAGGATATAATTGGCCGAGGCGACGAGGCAGGCCGGAACGAGGCAATAAAGGGTGAGAAGGATGTTCTTCGCGTCGATCGGCAGACCGAGAAGAACCCACGCCACGCCACTGCCGAAGAAGATGAAGAGATTTTTCAGCCAGTGGTCGGGACGCATCACGCTGATGTAGTCGCGGATCGTGCCTCGGGCGGGTGATGTCATGGTTTCAGGAAAGTGCTTTGCTGAATTGCGGGTGCAGCAGAAGAAGGAAAATTTGAATGATGGCATGCGCCAGCACAACGCAAATACCGCCGGAAAAAACGAACTGCGGTAAACGCCGTGCCGAATCGCGGGACAGGAGCCATCCGCCCGTCACCGCGGCCGCGAGCACGGGGATATAGAGCATGAGACTGAACCGCTCGCCCTTGCCGATGGCCGCGTACCAGCCGAAGGCCAGCCAATAGACAAGGAGCATCGCGATGACAAAAGCACAGGAGGCCAACCCGGACGCAGTGCGCCAAAGAGGAGGTCCTCCGCGGCAGTATCGGTCGATGAGCAGGTAACCGGCAACAGCAGCCAGCACGGCGAGATAAAGTCCGCGCGCCGGCATGACGAAACGCCAGATGCGGTCCGGCTCACCGCGCTCCTCGTTGCCTTTTTGGGTGAGAACAAAGACCGCGGGAACAGTCTTTCGCGCCGGGAGCAAAAATCTTTCCCCCGTGTAGGACATTCCCTCGACCAACCGCCGCAGGGCATGCGCTGCACCGTGTTTGCGCAGATAATTGCGCATGGTCGGGAGTTCGCCGGGAGGAAACGCGGCGCGCGAGCGCGACGACCAGATGCGCTCGTAAAGCGGATAAGCCTCGGTGTCCCAATCGTCGCACCACATCCAGTATTTCGTCGGGCTGAAAAACGGATCGCCGTGCACACGCTGTTTGAAGATGGCGTTCGGTGCAATGATCGCGGTAGCGAGGAGCAACGCTGCGACCGTGCCCGCGAGATGGCGTCCCAACGACCATGAATCCACACCGGGCGAAGCAACCATCTTGCCCGGAAGCATTCCGGCGCGCGACAGCAGCAAGACGAGTGTCGCGCCGATATACACGGCCGCAAGCGGACTGATCGAAGCCTTGGCCAGATAAGCCAAGCCGAAGCTGAGGCCCCACCCCGCGTAAAACCACCACCGGTTGCCGCGAAGCGACAAGACCATCAGCAGGACGCACAGGGTGAAGAAAAAATAGAGCAGCGGCTCGGGATGGAAATAGTGTGCGCGTTGCAAAAAAACGGCAAATCCCGCAACGAGACCGACGGTGTATCCGGGCACCGGAGCAATGAATGCAGCCCCGGCAACAAAAATGATCAAGGTGACAGCAGCACCGATGGTCAGGTTGAGTTTGCGCCCGCGAAGAAAATAATCGTTGTCGTCCTGCTCGAGTACAAACCTGCTCACCCAGGGCCACAGCGGTTGAATGTAGGTGCTGCGGTGCGGAAACCAATCTTCAGCCGATTGACGGGCGAGCGCGATATTGGCCAACTGGTCGCTCGTCGTGACGTCGAGGTTGGTCTGCGACAAGAGTGCGTTCCCCAGCCAAAAGTAGGCGGAGATCGCCATGGCCATACCCAGAAAGTAGATCGCCCAGCCGCGCAAGCCTCGTAGAGGCTCGAAAAAGAGGAGTCGCATCCATCGGCTACAAGAGGTTTCCGGGGAATCAATCACTCGGACCATTCCTAAACCCGGATGCGGATGAAGAAAAGCAGCAGCGTGCAGATACTTTGCTGACGTGGGGGGTCGGCAAGGAAAACTCAAAGAGAAGCTTCTTTGAAAAGCGGAGCGGCTTCGTCCTTAGGAGACAGCAAGGGCTTGGCTGATCCCATCGGCCAAGGAATAGCCAGATCGGGATCATTCCAACGGATGGCGCCCTCCAAGTCCGGTGCGTAGGGCCGGGTGGTCTTGTAGTGAACCATGGCAGTCTGGCTGAGCACGAGAAATCCATGGGCAAAACCCTCCGGAATCCAAAGCATGCGTTGATCCTCGGCGGAGAGTTCGAGGGCCACGTGCCGCCCGAAGCTCGGAGAATCCGTCCGCAGGTCAACCGCAACATCGAAGATTTTTCCGGAGGAGACCGAAACCAGTTTTCCCTGCGCTTGCGGTGCGCGCTGGTAATGCAGCCCGCGCAAAACGCCGCGGCGCGAAAAGGAAACATTGTCCTGCCGGAAGACGATTTCCCTCCCGGCCAGCTTGTCGAAAACATCCTGCCGCCAGGCCTCGAAAAAGTAACCCCGGTCGTCCTCGAACTTGCGCGGGGCGAGCAGGAGCAAGCCTTCAATGCTGACGGGAAAAGATTCCATCGCCTACCTGACCTCGCGCATCCGGTCGACCGGGCCCATCAAGCTATCCAGGAAGAAGGTGATCACCCGCCGGTCTCTGACTTTGAAATTCACGCTGACCGACATCCCCGACTGCAGCGAGATTTTTTTGTCCCCGACTTGGAGGTATTGCTGCAGGAGGGAAACCTTGGCCGGGAAGGTGTAGACAGGTGTCACTTCTGTCGGGGGCAACGCGTCGGAACCCACGAAGAAGACTTCGCCGTCGATGTAGCCGAACTCGAGCTTGGGGAAGGAATCGATCTCCACCTCGGCGCCCATTCCGGTGCGGATGAAACCGATGTCGCGATTGGTGATGTCGACCTTTGCGATGAGTTCTTCGGAGGGGACGATTTTCAGGATGATATCTTTGGCTCCGACCACGGTTCCCGGCGTGCTCGAAATCAATTCGAAAACCACGCCGCTGGCCGGCGAGTTGATCACATGGTAGGTGAGCGCCTCCTTCGCCGCGGCGAGCCGGCTTTCCACCTCGGCGAACCGCTGCAGGTTGGCCAGCTTGGCCCGCCCGAGATCAGCCTGGGTCTGCGCCAAACGTTTTGTGTTGTCCCCCAGTCTCGTTCTCGCGTCCATGCGGAACTGGGTGGTCAAATTTTCTTCCTGCGCCTCCAGTTCCTTGACCCGCGCAAGGGCCCGGATGGCCTCGACCTCTCGCGCCATGGTTTCGACTTCGGAGGCGACCTTTTTTTCGGCCAAACCTCGGAACCTCTGCCAGATTTCCCCGGTTCTTTTGGCAATCTCCCGCGCCTGTTCCAACTGCTGGCGCACAGCCGTGAGGTTCTCCTCGAAGTTGCTGACTTCGGTGCTCAGCAATTCCTTCTGGTCGGTGTCGAGAACGACATCGACAGACGATGAGCCTATGATGGCTCGCAGGAGTTTGTCTTCGGCCACCAGGGCGGCGTGTTCCTTGGCCAGATTGGCGACGGCCGAAGACAACCCTGCCGGCGCCGCGACCTGCGGTTGCTCGCCGAGCACAGCCTCGTAAAAATCCCTTTCGGACCGCAGCGATTCAAGCTGTCCGGAGAGGGAATTCACCTCGACCTCCGCAACATTTCGATCCAGGCGCACCAGCGGTTGCCCGACGCTCACCGCACTGCCTTCCTTGACCAGAACTTCTTGGACGACGCCGCCCACGGGTGTCTGCACATCCTGCACGGATCCACGGGGCTCGAGTTTTCCGCGCGCATTGATGACCTCGTCCATTTTGGCAAAACAGGCCCAGACAACGGATGCGATGGTGGTGCCGACAATTATCCAGAGGATAGCTCGCGACCAGAAATAGGTCTGGTGGGTGACCATGGTGTGTTGGTCAGGCCGCAGTATGCCATCGAGGGGCCGGAGCAAATGCTTCAGCGCGTGCTCGAGGCGTTGGCGGAGGTTTTTCATTCGTCGGCCGCCCCCCCTACATACAGCGAATAGTAATAGCCTTTTGCCGCCATCAACTCTTCGTGTCGCCCTTGTTCAACCACGACCCCGCGATCGAAAACCAGAATATGGTCCGCATGCTCCACGGATCGGACACGGTGGGTCACGAAAAACACGGTTTTGCCTTTGAATTCTACGGCGAGATTTTTGCAGACCGTGTGTTCGGACAGGGAGTCCAAGGCGCTGGTCGCTTCATCGAGGATGACAAGACGCGGATGCTGCAACACCGCCCGCGCGATGGCGATGCGCTGACGCTGGCCGCCGGAGAGGCCTCGCCCCTGTTCTCCGACCGGAGTGTTGTATCCTTGGGTCAGGGACATGATGAAGTCGTGCGCTCCCGCCACCCGCGCTGCCCGCATAACATCGTCTGGCGTTGCATCCGGGTCGACAACGGCGATGTTGGCAAATACCGACGCATTGAACAGCAGGCTGTCTTGCATCACGGTGCCGATTTGCCGCCGCAGCGAGTAGAGTTCCACTTTGTCGATCTCGTATCCGTCAACGAGTATGCGTCCGAGGTCGGGGCGGTAGAGCCGCGGGAGGAGTTTGAGAACGGTCGATTTGCCCGAACCGCTCTTTCCCACCACGCCGACGAAAGATCCGGCCGGGATGCTGAAACTCACATTGCGCAGGACGGGTTGCTGTCCGCGAACGTAGGAAAAAGAGACGTCGTCGAACTCCACATCGCCCTTGATCGCCGACATGGGGATATTGCCCGACTCTTCGGGAAGCTGTTCACACGGACTGTCGATCACATCGCCGAGGCGCTCGATGGAAAGTGCCACTTCCTGGAAGTTTTGCCAGCTTTGCGCCAAACGCATGAGCGGTGTGGTCACATATCCCGAAATGATACGAAAAGCGATGAGTTGCCCCAAGGTGAGTTGGCCGTTGATAACGAGGATGGCTCCATACCAAAGCACAGCCAGATCGCCGAGCCGGCTGATCAGAGTCGTGAGAGAGTTCGCGGCCGTGGCCGTCAGGACGGAATGGAAACCGGCCGTGACAAAGTCGGCGTAGCGCTTTTGCCACTCCCAGCGTGAAGGCTGCTCGATGTTGCCTGCCTTGAGAGTATGCACCCCCGAAATAGTCTCGACCAAGTGCGCCTGCGATCGGGCGCCTGCTTCGGCGCGGCGTCGGATTTGCCGCTGCAGGATGGGCGCGGCAAACAAGACCACGCCGGCCATGAAAGGCACGACCACCAGGGCCACCAGAGTCAGCTTCACGTTGTAGAGAAGCATGATGGCTATGTAGATGAGCGAAAAGATGGCGTCCAAACCCACGGTCAACGCCGTTCCGGTGAGAAATTCACGTATGTTTTCCAGTTCATGGAGCCGCGAGGAAACCTCGCCGACGGGACGCCGTTGGAAGTAGCCCAGAGTCAGCTTGTAGAGATGATCCATGATCCGCGAACCGACGGAGAGGTCGATGCGGTTAGTCGTGTCATAGAATAGATAGGTGCGCACCGCGGTCAAAGCGACGGTGGCCACCGCGATGAGCACGAAGAGCACGCCGAGGACGTTCAAGGTGGCGATCGAATTTTGGACAAGAACCTTGTCGATGATGATCTGGGTAAGCAGCGGGTTGGCCAGCGTTAGCAGCTGGATAAAGAAGGAGGCGATGAAGACCTCGGCCAGAACCCGCCTGTGTTTGCGGATGGCCGGCAAAAACCAGCGCCAGCTGAATTTTTCCTTCGTGTCGGAGGGCAGCGGGCGAAGAAGCAGCACCTCGACGTCACCGGTGTATTTGGCGGAGAAATCCTCCGCCGACATGCGGTGCAGACCGGCCACCGGGCTGGCGACTACGACGCCTCTCGGCCCGGTCTGGTACAAAACACTGATCGTCCCGTCGTAGAACAAAAGACCGGGGGCTTCGATGCGGGCGAGCAACGGGGCGGGAACTTTGACCAGCTGCGAAATGAAGCCAGCCATGGAAGTGACCGTTCCGCATGTATTGAGCGTCGGCTCCCGACCGCCTTGCAGCTCGTTGTCCAAAACGCGCCGCATCGGCTCTTTGGGAATCGTCTTGGCAAAAAACTTGGCCAACATTTCGAAGCAAGCGATCACCTGCCCGATCGGCCCCTCGTTTGTCGTGGTGACGGGATAATCGGAAAGCGGGTCGAGAAGCGTTTCGGCGGGCGGAAGGGCGGGCGGTTCGGGGTCGGACGATGCCAGGGGCCCCGTATCGCGCTCGAGCCCGCCGAACAGATTTTTCGGAATGCCGATGCGAGCCGCATCTTGTCCTGTCTGCCAGCGCAGCCCGCGCGAAGGACCGCGGGCCACGAGCCACAGGAGTTGCTCGTCCTCGCCAATTTCGGAAGCGTCGAGAAAACGTGCTGCGGCGGAAGGATTTTTCGCGATCTCAGCCGCTCTGGAGGAATCCTGCGCCGTGCGGGCCAGTTCGGCACCGACAAGATTGTAGAGATCCGCGGGATGGACCTCGTGCGCGAGCCCGCGGGCAAAAGCCGGATGTTTGGCCAGCAACTGCCCGAAGACATCGGGTGCGACCATGAGACACACGCAATCTTCGGAAACTGTCTCGGCCTCGACAGGCGTTCCGGCAAAAAACGAGCCGAGGCCAGCCACGCCGCCCGGCCCGAGGGCCAGCAACAGTTCGGGAGCTGCCTGTTTGGAGAAGGTTCCCAGCATGCGCACCCGGCCCTCGAGCACAACGAAGACCGCGGGGGGCATCTGGTGGGGTTGGACTAAAACACGTCCAATCACCGCCTTGACCAACTTGCCCGAGGCGGCCAACTCCTCGAGAAATTCCCGCGGAGCGGTGCGCAACGGCCCGGGCAAAGCGGCGAGGCGGTCGGCGATCGCCGCAGCCGGAGTCTTTTCGTCAGGCTGCTTCATCGAGCTTGGTATCGAGCCACTGCTGGCAGAGCTCTTCGACCATGGCATTCTGCATTTGGCGGTCGAATTCGGCGGGGAGAAACTTTTCCACCCGCGCCACGAGAAACCATTCGGCAACCTGAAAAGGCTTGAGTAGTTTCCGTTCCTCCGCGCCTCGCAGGTGTGCGGCCAGTGCGGGGTGCATTGCGCCGAAAGCGGAAGGCCCCAGCAGTCCAGAGGTGTGCAACTCGTGTCCCTCGGTGTAACGCGCGGCAAGCTCGGCGAAGGTGGCTTCGTTTTCTTTCAATCGGAACCACAGTTCCCGGGCCACGCCAAGATCCCGCACGCGAACCATCGAATAGACCGCGCGGTCGAGTTCGGGTTTGCGTTTGTCGAAATGCTCGCGCGCGTGCGGCCCGAAGGTCTCCTGCTTCCACTTGGCAATACGCGAGTCCCTCGCCACCGCGGCCCTAATTTCGGCCGGGCTGCACGGGGCAAAGTCCCGCGGCACGGGCAAGCCGCTGGCTGGATCGGTCCGGTGCTGCCGGCAGAAGTCCTGCCATGCCTTTTCGATCTCGGCCTCGGAAACCGCGATCCGCCTGCTGGACTCTTCGGCACGGCGCAGGCGACGCAGTTGTCTCCAGAGCCGCCACGAACCCAGTTCTGCCGGCGGCGGGGCGGAATCGGACACGGATGGTTCGTTCATTTCTTCTAGTAAAACTGCCGTGTGCTGCACGGACAATCAGGATGTTTTCAGGGCGCCCCCAAGGTAGCGGTTGTGGAGATGACGGACCTCGAAAAAACCGGCCGAAGCGAAGGCAGGTTTATAGATGCGGAAGTTCTTCATGATTCCCAGCGTGGCCGCGCTTTCCAGCGGACCGGCAAAGCTGCAATCGGCTCCGGCAAAGTCCTGCGCGCCCGCCCATTTCTCCATTTGCTGGGCATTGAGGAAGAAGCAACCTGAATGCGGATTTGGCCATCTTTCGAAAATGATTTCCTGCCCGAGCGTTTCAGCACGAAGACGGCGCCGATCTTCGATGTTCTGCCATTTTGCCGAGAAGTCCTCGCGCACCGGACCGTCGATATAAAGTTTCTGCAGCGGTTCCTTTTCCGAAGTCTCGAACCGGTGCGGAAACAACACGTCTTCGTTCCCGAACAAAGAGTTGAACCAAGCCAGCTTGCGCAGGAAGAGAGGGTCGTTGATGAGCAGGTCGTCTTCCATGTAGCAATAGTAGTCGTATTTACCAAGATTCGCTTTGAGGACGTCGCGGCAGGCGAATCCTACCAGCATCGGGTCGGCCGCCACAGGAAGATGGCGGAAAAATCCGGTCGGCACGAGGAGATGTCGGAGGAGGTGTGCATCCCCGGTGGTACAAACCACGATATCGAGTTGGGAAGCCGCGAAAGAGTTTGTCTGGAGAAGCCGACCGTTGCCTCTACCCGGCAAATGCTCGTGCAGACAATAAAGAAAGGCCTGCTTTGGTCCGAGCGTCTCGTGGAGCCCGAGGAGAGAGCGCGACAACGCGGCCACACGACGGTCGGCTTCCTGCCCGGTGGACCCGTAGCGTCCTCCGCCCTGCGGATTGTAGTAGTGAGGAATGACGACCAGGAGTCTCATCGGTGTGCAGCGGCCAAATCGCGCAGCCAGTCGAGCTTGTAGCGCAGGCAGCTCTTGATGTCGTATTTGCCCTCGACCGTGGCGCGAGCATTGCGGCGCATCTGCTCGAACCGGGCCGGTTCATCCAGCGCGCGATCGAGCGCTTCGGCCAGCAGGTCGGGGCGGAAAAAATCGACGAGAACGCCGTTTATGCCGTCGGTGATGACTTCGCGCACCGGAGCGGTATCCGACGCCACAATGAGGGCGCCGCAGGACATGGCTTCGAGCAAGGACCAAGAAAGGACAAAGGGGCGCGTCAGATAAACGTGGGCGGAAGTGCATTGCAAAAGTTTGAGATACTCGCCGTAAGGCAGAGATCCGACGAAATGCGTGCGCGAAGGGTCGAGGGGAAACTTTTCGAGTAGCACCTCCTTGTAGGTTTTGCCGTCGGGCGCTTTTTTCCCGTAAGCCACACGGTCGTCACCGCCGATGACAACGTGCACATTCGGCCGTTTTTTCTGAAGAAGTTGCGCCGCCTCAACAAATTGCGGAAAGCCGCGATAAGGCTCCATGCCACGCGTGGCGTAGGTGACAATTTCTTTGACTCCGGTGAGGTCGAGTTTTCCCGCGGAAAGGACCAGCGGCGCGCCCGGGTCGGGTTTGAAGAAGGTGGTGTCGATGCCTTCATGGTTGATCACAAGATTCGTCCGCAGGTGCTTGGGGAACTGTTCGTATTGGAACTGGGTAGGAACGATGCCGCCGTCGCAGGCGGCCAAATCGGCAAGGATCGCCGCGTTTTTGGTGCGGATGCGCGCCTCGTCGTCTGGCGTGATGGGTTCGGACGGATCAAAATCACAGTCGCTTCCATGGGCGTGGTAGAACCACTCGAAGACCAGGGCCATGGTGGCCTTGGGAAACACGTCCTTGAGATAGAGCGTCGGACCCCAGCCCGCATGGCCGAGAATGACATCGGGAACAAACCCTTCTTTTTTCGCCAGGACGCAAGCTTCGAAAGCTGCTTGGCCATGCAACACGGCCTCCTCGAAGAGTCTAAGGTAGCGATGGGTCTTTTCCGAAGCGGCACGCTTGGGTTTGTAAAGAATCTTGCGCACACCGGGAATTTCTCCCTCGGCACGCGCGGTGAGGAAGCGCACATCGTTGCCCTTGTTGTTGGCCATGACCTGGGCAACAGCGCGTAGTTGCGAGGGAAAATTGGGATGGACGAGCAGGATGCGCATGATCGGAAACCTCGAGCCTCTCTTTACCGCGAGAAATCCGCGCAAATCGTAAGGCAATCGGCGGTGCGTCCTTCCAACCCAGGCCGGTGACAGGTTCCGGATCTCAAGTCTTCGGTGTCGCGGAGGATTGCGGCAAGGCTGTATTTCGCGGTCTGCAAACGGCTCAAAACGGGCTGACTTCGCGGAAAACCATACACCGGACACTGATGCGGCGCACGACAAACTCCGCGAAAAAACCGATGCCTAACCGTTGATCTTCACTGCCACAAATCACTTTCCTCTAGATATTTAGAGGATTTTCAACCGCAGGTCCACGCGGTCCGCGCGCCAACGCCAAGCAACGAGGCATAGGCCGGAGGTCGATCCTCTTTGTGGCGCGCGAGGTCAACAGCGAGGCGGAGAAGGAAATCTTCGCGGTTGTCAACCTGCCGCCGCGGTTGTCGAATCAGCCGTGGACAACCTTCATCTCGTCGCTCAGTTCTACCGGCCGCCGCAGAGAGAACATCTGGACCGAATGGTCGAATGCATCCAGCGCAACGCAGATCTGGAGTTTGTGCGAGGTATTACGCTTTTGGACGAGGATTCCGGAGTGGACTGGGAAAACGAAAAAATTCGCGTAGTTCCCACGAAGAGGCGCGCTTCTTATGCCGACATGCTTATGGTGGCTTCTGACAACGAAGACGTCTTGTATTCCCACTACGCGCTCATGAACAGCGACATAATTCTCTCTGCCGATATCCGCCAGCTTTTGCCACGCATTACGAAACCTTCCACGGTTGCAGCAATAACAAGGCGGGAGTTGGATGGGTCACTGCGCCCCCAACCCAAGTGCAGCCAAGACGCATGGATATTCAAGGCACGCAAGCCTCCGGGAGATCTGCTCGATGCATGCTTTTTCCGTCTGGGTATCGCCGGGTGCGAAAACCTTTTCGCCATGAGCCTCTACGCTCACGGATACGATATATGGAACCCGTGCGCAGATTGCACCATCACTCACAACGATCCCGCACCCAGAATGACTTTTCCCCAATGGGTCTTCGGCGCATATCTATGGCTCCCGCCGTGCGCGATCGGCGACGTGGAGGCCACGGCTCCGCGCTACGAGGTGAAAGTTGTCAGGAAGCGATTCGCCATCTCCTGAAAGATCTCAAGGACACGGCCTGGAGACGCCGCAAAGTAGAAACTTCAGGTCAGAGTTAGTTTGCAGAAGAGTGG
>JBILUI010000101.1:0-8381 GCA_044371145.1 Chthoniobacterales bacterium
TGCCATCGGCGCGTCGGGGTCGAATGTGCGCCTTTCGTTCGTTGGTCGCTCGGGTTTCGCCTACGACTTGCAATCTTGCACCAACCTTTCCGTCGGAACATGGACAAACCTGCCATCGCACGAGTTGCTCTCCGGCAGCGGTTCGATAACCAATCTCACGGTTACGAACGGTTTTCGGGCAGCCCCGGAAGCCTTCTATCGATTGGTTGAATACTTCTGAGGACGTGCGCACGCTTGCTCCCCGTCAACCGGCACGGCAATTTTATCGCTGTGCCCGACCTGACCGATATCGCCTCGTTGCGCGTGGCCGCCCGCGAAGGCCGCACTCGCGCGGTCTTGCCGGTGCTGGTCGACGCGGTGACCGAAAAAGCCTCGAAGGACGGCAAGCCTTTCCTCGAAATCCAACTCGTCGATGCGCGCGATCGTTTTGTTTTGCGCGTCTGGTCGGACAACGGCCAATTCACCGCCGCGCAGGAACTCGCCATCGGTGCCTGCTTGAAACTCGAGGGTGAGTTCGCTGTCCATCCGCAATTCGGGCTCGAGGCCAAGCGATGGAGTTTCGATGCGTTGACCGGCGAGGCCAAAGAGGAGTTTCTCGCCGGGCCGGCCGACCTGCGGGCCCGGCAGGACGCGGACTACGCGTTCATCACCGCCGAAGTGGACAAAATGAAAGACCCGCGCCTGCGCGAACTCGGTCTTTCGTTTCTCGAAAAATTCGGTCCGCGTTTCCGTCGCACCGCAGCCGCGCGATTTTTCCACCATGCGCGCCGCGGCGGTCTCGTCGAGCACACCGCGCAAATGATGCGTTATGCCGATGCCATCTGCGCGGCCAATCCCGCCCTGCACCGCGACCTGCTCGTTTCCGGCGTCCTCTTCCACGATTGCGGCAAGCTCTGGGAAAATTGCATCGAAGAAGGCGGCTTCAACATGCCTTTCGACGAGCGCGGGGAATTGCTCGGACACATCAACATCGGCATCGAACTGGTCAACACGCTCTGGAAGGCGCTGCCGCTCGACGACTGGAAAACCATGCAGCCCGACAACGAGGACGTGCGTCTGCATCTGCTCCATCTCGTCGCCGCGCACCATGGGGAACTGCAATTCGGTTCACCGGTGCAACCCAAGACACCCGAGGCCATCGCCCTGCACTACATCGACAATCTCGACGCCAAACTTGAGATGCTGGCGCGCGGCTACGAAGGCGGTGCATCCGTCGCCGAACGCATTTACGAGAAAGTCCGCCCGCTCAACGTGCGTCTCGTCGCCCCGCTTTCCACCGGCGCATGATGCGCCTTCTCTTTTTTGCCGCGGTCGCCCTCGTTGCCTGGGCGAGCTACGGCGTCGCGCAACAAGGGGACGTAGACCCGGAACCGCGTTTGGAGCCCTCGCTTGCTCCGGCGCTCGAGCCCGGTGCGACGCCGACACCCGCCGCGGCGGAGGCCAAGTCGGTCTTGGCTTATGCGCTTCTTCCCGCCTCGGTCGAAGGCGGAGTCATCCGGGCCGGCATGGTTGCACGCATGGTCGACGCGGTGGTGCAAACGATCGCCGGCAAACCGGACATCGCCTCGGCTTGGCGCGTTTTCGTTGATCCGAAAGACCGCGTGGGAATCAAAGTCTCCGCCGCGGGCGCGCCGGTCTCCTCCACTCACGCCGAAGTCGTCTCCGCGGTGGCCGCGGGCCTCGTCGCTGCCGGCGTCGATGCGAAAAACATCGTTATTTGGGACCGTCTCGGACGGGACATCGAATTGGCCGGATACGAACAACTCGCCGCGCGCTACAAAGTCACATCCACCGACGCGGAGGGTGGCTACGACGACAAAGCAAAACTGCTCGCCGCAGTGATGGGAAAACTGATCATAGGCGACGTCGAGTTCGGCCGCAAACGCGGCGACCAGGTGAGCAGCACCAGCCATGTTTCCCGCGTGCTCGGCGGTGTGGACAAAGTGGTGCACGTTCCCGCCCTGGCCGACAGCATGCACTCCGGCGTGCGCGGCGCCCTCGCCGGCATGGTCCTCGACAATCTCGACAACTGGCGCCGCTTGGCCCGGCCTCCGCATTACGGCGATCCGTATCTGCCCGAGATTTATACCGATCCGCGCCTTGGCGGCAAAGTGGTGCTGACCATTCTCGACGCCCTGCGTCCGCAATACGCGGGCGGACCTTTTCCCGGCGCCGAATTCTCGGTCAACTACGGCGCGATCTTCGCCTCGCGCGATCCGGTGGCGATCGATGCGACGGGCATGCGCCTGCTCGACGATTTTCGCAAGGACGCGAGGTTGCCCGCGCTTTCCAAGATCACGCGCTGGCTCGATTCGGCCGAGGCGCTCGGCCTGGGGCGCGCCGACGACGCGCAAATCGAACTCGTCCGAACCGGCCTGGAGGGCGAGGTCCGGATGGAAACATCGCCGTGAACGAAACCCGCGTTCTCGAGCGCACCTCCCGCTCCTTTTACCTTACCCTGCGTCTTCTGCCGCGCAGCGTGCGCGCGGACGCATCGCTCGGCTATTTGCTCGCGCGGGCCACCGACACCATCGCGGATACGTCTACGCATCCCGTCGGGCAGCGCGCGGAAATGCTTCGTTCCGCGGCCGCGTCCCTGGGCCGCCAGACGATCGAGGGTTACGATCCATCCGCATGGTCGGCGGCGCAACGCGACCCGGCCGAGCGCGAATTGCTCGCCGGTCTGCCGGACCTGTGGCGTCGCATGGCCTCGCGCCCCGCGCAGGCCCGTGACCGCCTGGTCTGCGTCATGGCGCACATTGTCGGCGGACAAATCATGGATCTCGAAAGATTCGGTCCGGGTGCGCCGCCGCTCGATGACTCCGAGTTGGATCGCTACACATTTCTTGTCGCCGGAAGCGTGGGGGAATTTTGGACCGAGTTGTGCGAAGCGGAAACGCGGAACTTTTCCTGGGCGCCCGCGGAGGAAATGCGCGCGCACGCGCGGCGTTACGGACAAGCTTTGCAATTGGTGAACATCATCCGCGACCGCCGCATGGACGCCGCGCTCGGACGCGTTTATGTGCCTGAACACGACGTGGCGCGCCGCACCGAGCAGGCGCGCGAATGGTTGGCTGAATCGGTGCCGTATTGTGCCGCCTTGCGCTCCGGTCGGCTACGCTATGCCACGCTGCTTCCCGCGTTGCTCGGATGGCGCACGCTCGCCATGGAGACGGCGCGTGTTCCCGGAACAATCACGCCGGCCAAGGTCCCTCGCTCCGAGGTGCGCCGCTGGATGCGGCGCGCCTTGCCGGTCTGGTGGTCGCGGGCTGCCGTGCGCGATGTCGCTGCCGCGGCATCTGGTCCATGACCCTCAAGGACGAGGATGTTTTCGATTCCGCATATCCGGCGTGGTGGATCGCGCCGTCCCGGCGCGATATTTCGGTCGTTTAATCGCGATAGGGACATCGCGATCCACCCTGGGAAGGAGGGCAACAAACAATCTTTTGTGCGATTGGTGCTACACGACCACCACAATCACCGCGGCGAGGATGAGAACGCTTCCGGCCAAGCGGACGATCAAAGTCATCGGGTCGCGCGTTCCCTCGGCCACGCCGAGATGTTTCGCCACCAGGGCAACGAGGATCACGCTCCACAATCCGCGCGATCCGTAGACCACGTTCACTCCGGTGGCGTCGCCATAGACTCCGATCGCGGTGGCCAGCGTGGTGGCTTGCAAGGCAAGCAGCATGATGCCGATCGCTCCCCAGCGCCACGCGCCCGGTCGGGTCTGCGCCGCGTCGCCCCGCGGCAACCGCGGCATGAGTGTCGGCACCGATACCAGCGCGACAACTCCGAACATCACGGGCATGAAAAGAGTGAACCCGGCCCGTGGTGCACCGACTTGCACCAAGATGTCTGCCGCGGCGAAGGAGAATGCGGCAAGCAAAGACCAGCCGAGCGTGATCAAGGGCCTTGAGGCGTGCCGTGCGCGCGGACCGCTGTTGAGCAAAATCATCCCGGCCATGGTCAGTCCGACCGCCAACCACAAATCGGGATCGGGTCGCGACCCCGGCACACTCAGGCTGAGTAGGGCGACGAAGACGACTTTGGAGGCCAGCGCCGGCGTGGCGATCGAGACATCACCGCTGCCCAGCGCGCGGAAGGTGGCGATTTGTCCGCCGAAAAAAAGCGCTCCCGCGCCGAGCGCCCAGCCCAAGTGTCCTGGCGACCATGTCTCGCGGTAGAAGAGGAGCATGGGCAGGAAGACCAACCCCATGGCCACATTGCTGAAAAAGGTTACGGCCCAGATGTTTGCCCCGCGCGACATGGCCAGCTTGAGAAACAGCGCGGCCACGGCGTAGACCACGGCGCTGACCAGGGGCAAAAGTAGGGGCAGACGCAGGCTCAAGTGCCTCGACAGAGTAAACCGGGCCTCCCGCGAGGGCCAGTCCTGTCCATTGTCACAGAATTGTCACCACAGGCCCCTCCTTGGGGCTTCCCCGGATGCCGCCCACCGGGCAAAATTCCGTCGTCCTATGCGCATCATTCCCTCCGTTGTTGCCGCCGCACTCACCGCGGCGGTTTCCGTCCAAGCCCAGCAACTCTCCGGAGCCGGCGCGACTTTCCCCGCTCCGCTCTATCAGCGCTGGAGCGTGGAATACAACAAGCAGGTCCCGGCCATCCAGGTGAACTACCAGTCTGTCGGCAGCGGCGCCGGCGTGAAAAATTTCCTCCAAGGCGTGGTCGATTTCGGCGCGAGCGATGCAGCCATGACTGATGCCGAGATCGCCAAATCGCCCCGCGGCGCCGTCATGATCCCGGCCACCGCGGGCAGCGTCGTCCTCGCCTACAATCTTCCCGACATCAAAAATCTGCGCCTCTCCCGCGCGGCGCTCGTCGGAATTTTCCTCGGCAAAATCACCAAGTGGAATGACCCGGCCATCGTCGAATGCAACCCGGGCACGCCACTCCCGCCCACGGCGATCAATGTGGCCTTTCGTTCGGACGGCAGCGGCACCACCTTCGTTTTCACGCAGCACCTCGCCGCGATCAGTCCCGAATTCGACGAGGAGGTCGGCGCCGACAAGTCGGTTGTCTTCCCGGTCGGCATTGGCGGCAAAGGCAACGAAGGTGTCACCGCGCTGGTCAAGCAGACGCCGGGAACCATCGGCTATATCGAATTCGGCTACGCCGAGCAGAACGGACTCTCCTGCGCCGCGATCGAAAATAAATCCGGGCAGTTCGTCGCCCCCACGGCCGAAAGCGGCGCCGCCGCGCTCGCCTCGGTCGAATTGCCGGAAAACCTGCGCGCCTGGCCGGTCGATCCCGCCGCGCCCGAGGCCTACCCGATCACCACGTTCACCTGGCTGCTGCTCTACAAAAAGTATGACGACGCGGCCAAGCTCACGGCGCTCAAGGATTTCGTGACCTACGGGCTGACCGAAGGACAATCCTTCGCCACCCAGCTCGGTTACATCCCGCTGCCCGAAGCCGTGGTGGCCAAGGCCAATGCCGCGCTCGGCACGGTCGAGTAAAACTTTTTCCACCCCCCATGGCCGCGCCTGCCGCTGCAGCGAACGATCCGATCGGCGCCCCCGTGCGCACCGGTCCGGATTACTTCCTCTGGCTCTGCCGCGCGGCGTCGCTCGCGGCCATCTTCGTGCTCGGCTGGATTTTCTGGGAAATTTTCCAGGAAGCGCTGCCCGCCTTGAAAGAATTCGGCGCAAGTTTTCTCTCCGGTGCCAGCTGGCAGCCGAACCGCGACCGCTACGGCGTCTTGCCTTTCCTCGTCGGCACCGTGGCCACCGCGCTTATCGCGCTGCTCATCGCGCTGCCGCCCGGCTTGGCCATCGCCATTTTTCTCAGCGAGGATTTTCTTCCCTTGCCCGTGCGGCAATTCATCCGCTTCGTCGTCGAACTACTCGCCGCCATCCCCAGCGTGGTCTACGGCCTGTGGGGCATCTTCGTTGTCATACCGATCATCCAGCAGGTCGGGACGTGGTCCGCGGAACGTTTCCCCCATGTCCCGTTTCTCGCCGGTCCGGCCTACGGCAATTCGCTGCTCACCGCGAGCGTCGTCCTCGCACTCATGATTTTGCCGACCATCACGGCCATCTCGCGCAGTTCGCTCGTCGCCGTGCCGCGCACGCTGCGTGAAGGTTCTTACGCCCTCGGTGCCACGCGCTGGGAAGCCATCTTCGGCGTGATCCTGCCGACCGCCGCGCCGGGCATCGTCGCCGCGACCATCCTCGCGCTCGGCCGCGCCATGGGCGAGACGATGGCCGTGGCCATGCTCATCGGCAACAGTTCGCGGCTGTCCTGGTCGCTCTTCGCGCCGTCCGGCACCTTGGCCAGCCTGCTCGCCAACCAATTCGGCGAGGCATCCGGCATGCAAGTCAGCGCGCTGATGTATGCCGCGCTCGTCCTCGTCGCCCTGACCCTCGCGGTGAACTTCGCCGGCGAAGCCGTCCTGCGTTACACCGAAAAACGAACCGCCGGCATCCGCTGACCATGGACAATCCCATTTCCCACGCCGGCGATTTCTTCGGGGACAATTCCCCCGAGTCGACCAAGATGCTCGGGCGTTCGCTCTTCGATCGCACGCTCACTGCGCTTTGCATCGGATTGTCCTTCCTCGCTCTCGTTCCGCTCGGATCGATCCTTTATCTCGTGGTGAAGAACGGCCTGCCGCTCCTCGATTGGTCGGTCTTTACGCAATTGCCGCCCGCTGCGGGCATGACCGGCGGCGGATTCGGCAATGCCGTGGTCGGCACCTTGACCATGGTCGGCCTGGCCCTCGCGCTCTCCGCGCCGCCCGCCGTGCTCGCCGCGGTTTACATTTGCGAATACCACCCGAAGAGCCGCCTCTCCGACGGCGTGCGCTTCACCGCCAAGCTGCTCACCGGTGTTCCGTCGATCATCTGCGGCGTCTTCGCCTTCGCCGCCGTCGTGCTGGCCACCGGGAAATTTTCCGCCTTCGCCGGCGCCGTCGCGCTCGCTGTTCTCATGCTGCCGACCATTCTGCTCACTTCCGAACAGGCCCTCCTCGGCGTGCAAAAGGCCTACCGCGAAGCCTCCTACGGGCTCGGCGCCACGCGCTTTCAAACCATCGTCCGTGTCGTGCTACCGGACGCCATGCCGGCCATCATGACCGGCATCATGCTCGCCGTGGCCCGCGCCGCGGGGGAGACCGCGCCCCTCGTGTTCACCGCGCTCTTCAGCCAGTTCTGGATGGGGTCCCTCATGGAGCCCACCGCCTCCCTTTCCGTGCTCATTTACAATTTTTCCACCATGCCCTTCGAGCATCAGGTGAAAATGGCTTGGACGGCGTCCTTGGTGCTGGTTCTTCTAGTGACCGCGACCAACGTCACGGCCCAGCTGGTCTTCAGCAAACGCCACGCATGATCGCGACACTTCCCATGACGGACAAAACCCAGACCGCACCCGCGGCCGCCGAGACCGACGAGATCTTCCAGCCTCAGTTGCCCGGCCGCCCCGACATCATCACGGTGCGCGACTTCAATTTCTTCTACGGGAAGAAACAGGCGCTCACGGACATCACCCTCGATATCCCCGAGCGCCAAGTCACCGCCTTCATCGGTCCTTCCGGCTGCGGCAAGACCACCCTGCTGCGCAACTTCAACCGCATGAACGAGCTGATCGACGGCGTCAACCACACCGGCGACATCAAGCTGGCCGGCCGCAGTATCTGGGATCCGTCGGTCGAAGTCATCGCCCTGCGCCGTCTCGTCGGCATGGTCTTCCAAAAGTCGAATCCCTTCGCCAAGTCGATCTATGAAAACGTCGTCTACAGCCTGCGCATCGCCGGCACGCGCGACCGCAAGACGCTCGACGAAACTGTCGAACGCAGCCTGCGCGGCGCCGCCCTGTGGGACGAAGTGAAAGATCGCCTGCACGAGAGCGCGCTCGGGCTTTCCGGCGGACAGATGCAGCGCCTTTGCATCGCCCGCGCCATCGCCAACCGCCCCAAGGTTCTTCTCATGGACGAACCCTGCTCGGCCCTCGATCCCATCGCCACCATGCGCATCGAGGAACTGATCAACGAACTGAAGAAAGATTTCACCATCGTCATCGTCACCCACAACATGCAGCAGGCCACCCGCTGCTCCGACTTCTGCGGGTTCTTCTACTTGGGTAATCTCGTCGAGTTCGACCGCACCCAGGCCATCTTCACCAGCCCACGCGAAAAGCGCACCGAAGACTACGTCACCGGCCGCTTCGGTTGAGCCTTGGCAAGAGCAGCGTTTTCCCCGCGGCTGAGGGCCAAATCTACAGAGTAAAACAACCATTCAGCGCCCACGTTTCTACTTTTTGCCAAACGTGTAAGTGTGTGAGTTTTGGGTCTGGCGGCGGGTGGGGCGGTGGGTTGGAGACTGGGAGGTCTCCCGCGGAGGCACGGAGAGCACGAAGGATAGTGC
>JBILUI010000102.1:0-8365 GCA_044371145.1 Chthoniobacterales bacterium
ACACAGCAGGCAGGCCGGGAAGAAAAAGGCGAACAGGACGGCGATAAGTCCGGCTACGCCCGAGACCTCATAGCCGATGAGGCTCACGCAAGTCATGTTCGGTCCGGGCGCCAGCTGTCCGAGGCTGTAGATCTCGGCGAATTGCGTGTCGCTCACCCAGTGGTGGCGGTCGACCGTGTCGTGCTTCATTTCGGGGAGCACCGCGGTGCCCCCGCCGACAGCAAGCAGCGACATGAGGGCGAAATTGTTGACCAGTTCGACGATTTTACTCATCCCACTTTCCCCTCCTCCCTCGGACGATTCATCCAGATGGCCAACGGCGCGACGGTGACCAAAGTGACCACGAGCGAAACATGGAGAATCCCGACGAGCACGAAAACAACCGCCACCAAGGCCAAGTCGCGAGGCCGGATGAGCTGCTTCCATCCAATCTTCAGCGTGACCTGCAGGAGCAAACCGACCGCGGCAGCGGCCACGCCGGTGAGGACAACCGCGACTTTCGGGTCGTGCCGGAGCGCCACGTAAGCGAAACCAAGCGCCGTCACAGCGGCAGCCCCGGGAAGGACCATCCCGAGCACCGCAACCACCGCGCCGGCCGCGCCACGCAATTTGCGACCCACAATGACGCTCATGTTGGTCGAGTTAAGACCGGGCAAAGTTTGGGAAATCTCGAGCGCCGCCATGAAGCTATCCTCATCGAGCCACTTTTCCTTTTCGACGAGGGCGCGGCGCAAATAGGCCACGATGCCACCGCCGAAGCTCGTCGCCCCGATCACTGCGAAGACCGAGAAAATCTTCCCGAGCGAAACACACCCACGCGGATCACTCATGGTTCACCACGGTCTTGTTGCCCAGACCGTAGACCAAGGAAGTCTTGGTCGTGCCGAGCAGGACCCAATCCGCCGCTGTCCTCTGCAGTTCTTTGTGGAAGTGATCGGCCTTGGCCAGCGTGTCCGGGTGCAGCTCGTCGGTTTTGTTGAATTTGCACTGGAAAGCGAACTCGCCGCAGACCGGTTGCTCCAGCTTGCGGCTGCGCCAGACCGAGATGGTCGTCTTGCCGTTGTAATGGTGTCCGAAATGGGAAAGCCCCACGTTGACCTGCACTTCCTCGACCGCCATGTCGTTGACCAGCGAAATCGGTCCCGTTCCCTTGGCTTCCACCTCGTGAAAGGCGGGAAACGCGTGAGTGATGTTCTGCAGGGCAAAGTTCATCGTCTCGCGCGGAAGCCCGAGGATCGAATTGTGCGAAAAAATGGAGCGGATATCGCCGAGGCGGTCCTTGAGAGGCAGCAGTTCCTCTTTGAACTTGATGCGTGTCGCTCCGGCCAGCGCGGGGCGGACATCGACAGCGGCCACTTTTTCGAAATCCGGATGGCGAAATTTCACCGTCAGCTCCGGCGTCCCGACAGGCCAGCCTTCATGGTAGAGGGTGCGCAAGCGCACGATGAAGTGGTTGTTGTAGAGGTCGTAGGCCGGCGTGTCGAAAAAGAGCACCTCGCGCACCTGGTTGACAAACGCGTTTTCCGCTTCCTCGAGTCTGACGTCGCACTCCCTCGCCACCGCTTTGACCACATGCCAAAAATCCTTGAAGGCCTGGGGCGAAGTGAAGCGTTCGGGGCGCAGGAGAATCTTGTATTCGCGGTAATGCAGGTCGTCGTGAGGCGTGTTCGAGGGGTCCTCGGCAAAATCGGGCATGACGGGAATTAAGCGCGTCCGTCCGCAAAAAGCCAACCGCCAAAGCTGGGTCCATGTTAGGCTCGGGGCGATGGATCCCGCCCAAGCCGCCGCCGATTGGGAAAAATTACGCACATGGGAAATGCCCTTCGGCAAATTTTCCGGGCGTAAACTCTACGACCTCCCCGCCGAATATCTCTGCTGGTTCGAGCAAAAGGGGTGGCCGTCAGGCGATCTCGGGCGACTCCTGCAGATTGTCCTCGAAGCAAAGCGCCAAGGAGCGGACCATGCTTTTGCACCGCTCAGGAAGTAACGGCGCAAGTTTTCAGTATGCAGTTCACGGTTTTCAGCGGAGAATCCGGAAAAAGCTTATTTGCCGTTTAAGCTGACCAAATACTGACCACTGAATCACTGAACACTTCTCTTTCATGAAAATCGCCAAAGACCACGCCGTTTTCTTCGACTACGAAGTCCGCAACAGCCGGGCCGAGCTTTTGGACAGCTCCGCGCAGTCGGGCAATCCGATGGCGTACGTGCACGGATATTCCAGCATCGTTCCCGGCCTGGAAAAAACCCTCGAGGGCAAAACCGCAGGCGAGCAACTGGATGTCGTCGTTCCACCGGTCGAGGCCTATGGCCTGCGCGACGAGCGGCGCATGGGCAAGGTCGAGCGATCGATTTTTCCGGAAGGCGCCGAGATCAAACCCGGCATGCGCTTCCGGGCCAGCAGCGAACACGGATCGGATAATGTGGTCGTTGTAGCGGTCGATGGTGACACCGTTACGGTCGACTCGAATCACCCGCTGGCCGGAGAGACCCTCAACTTCAAGATCACGGTCCTCGATGTCCGTCCGGCCACGCCGGAGGAAATCTCCCATGGTCACGTGCACCACGCACACTCGCACGAAGAGGACGGTTGCTGCGGGGGTCATGGAGGCGGCGGTTGCGGCTGTCACTGAGATGCCGCGGCAGCGCGCGTCCATCGAAGAAGAAGGCCTCGCCGGAGTCCGGGCCGCCTACCGCGCATTGGCTGCACGGCCAATCGAGCGGAACTGCGAACTGCGCGCGCAGTGCTGTCACTTCAAGCTGACAGGCAAGACCCCCTACCTGACAAGGGGCGAAGCGCTCCTCGCCGCCCGGGCCCTCAAAGCGACCGGACGCAAATCCCTCCCTGTGCGAAATGATGGAGCCTGCCCGCTCCTTGATATGCAAACCTCGCGCTGCATGATCTACGAGGATCGTCCCTTCGGCTGTCGTACGCACTTCTGCGGTGCAGCCGGTGGACCGTATGCGCGGCGCGAGGTCATCGACCTCATCCACCGCTTGGAAGAAATCGACGAACAACTCGGCGGCGACGGTCCGAGGGCGTTGCCCACCGCGATTTCCTCCGTGATGTAGCGGCGGTCTGTGACCGTCGCTGCCTTTGCTCTGCGGCGTCCGGCGGTCACAGCCCGCCGCTACAACTCCACTCAGTTTTCAAGTCTCCGCCTTCCGCCTTGATTCCCTACCCCACCCTCACCGCGCGGGTCTTGTCCAAACGCAGAATACCGGCTTGCGACAAATCGAGCATGGCCTTCGGATCCGTCACTTTTTCCCCGCGCCACTGCACGCTTCCCTGCGTGACAAGGCGGCGGACGTCGCCGCGCGATTTGGACTGAGCGAAACACTGGGTGTAGGCCTCGACGCCAGCGGTGATTACATCAATGAGCGGCACAGCCGGCCGGAAGGCCGGCAGTTCGGCATTTTCCAGGTCGCGCCCACTGAAACGTTTCTCGAATTCCTCCAAAGCACGCGTCCCGGCATCCGCTGAGTGGAAGCGCCCGACCAAGGCACGGGCCAATTCCTTTTTGGCCGTCATGGGATGCGCGTTTTTGTCCAACTCGCTTCCGAGAAGCAGGACATACCATCGTGCCATCAAATCATCGGAAATGCTCATCACTTTGCCGAACATTTCGCCCGGCGCTTCGTTCACCCCCACGGCGTTGCCGAGGCTTTTACTCATTTTCTGCGTGCCGTCCAAACCCTCGAGGATCGGTAGCATCATGGCCACCTGTGCCTCTTGCCCTTCCTCTTTCTGCAGATCGCGTCCGACCATGATGTTGAAAAGCTGGTCCGTGCCCCCGAGCTCCACATCGGCTTTGATCATGACCGAATCCCACCCCTGCATGATGGGGTATTGCACCTCGTGGGCGCGGATGGGCTGCGCCTTGTCCATGCGCTCGCGAAAATCTTCGCGTTGCAGCATTTGCTGGAGCGTCACGCGGCTATTAAGCCGGATGACATCCGTGAAGTTCATCTTTTTGAACCACTCGCCATTGAAAACAACCTCGGTGCGCTCGGGATCGAGAACCTTGAAGGCCTGCTCTTGGTAAGTCTTGGCATTGGCCAGCACTTCGTCGTGGGTCAGTTGCGGCCGCGTGGCCGAACGTCCACTCGGATCGCCGATCATCGCAGTGAAGTCGCCGATGATAAGCACCGCCTGGTGGCCAAGATCCTGGAATTGCCGCAGTTTTTGCAGCGAGACGGTGTGACCGAAGTGGATGTCCGGCGCGGTCGGGTCGACGCCGAGTTTGACGCGCAGCGGGCGGCCCGCCGCGAGCTTCTTCTGCAACTCGGCACGGTTGATGACCTCGGCGCAGCCGCGGCAAAGTTCCTCAACGGATCCGGACAACTTCATCCGCTCAACGGTTGCGATTGAGAAGTTCCCGCACCTCGTCGAGCGAAAGGGTCGGACCGGAGTGGTAGGTGTTGTTGAGCGAGGACTGCGATTTGCCCCGCGCGAGAAAATCACGGGCATCAACAGCGCCATCCACACCGGAGGCGCGCTTCGAGGCATCGCGCGCCGCTTTGGGTTCGACGGCGCGCGAGGCGAAGGCTTTGTCACTGAGCACATATTTCGTCAGTTCCGCGGCAGCGCGAGTTTCGTAGACTTTTTTGCCGAACCATGGATTGCGGATGCCGAGGAAACGGCGCGTGCCGAATTCCTTGGTCCGCGCTTCCTTGACCCCGCCGTAGGCTTTCGTGCCCTGGAAGTCACTCGAGGCGAAAGGAGTGGCCTTGAAGGCTTTCTCGCCCATCGGGTTCGCTTTGTCCGCCTTCGGGTTCATGATGCGATCCATCATGCCCTGCTCCTGTTCCTGGGCGGCGGCAGGCGCAGCGAACAGAATTGCCACGATGAGAGCCCGAAATACCATGCAGGAGGAATAACGGAGCCGAGTTTCCGCTGCAACCCTGCCGACCCGTCATGAATCCCCCCACTGAGCAAAAACCGAGGGTGGCAGCCTTGATTGCCGCTTATCGCCGGGACGCAGAACTGGAGCGTTTGCTCCGGGCTCTGACCGCCGGGACGCTGGCACCGGCACGGATTTTCGTGGCCGATAACGCCGCTTCCGAGGCGACCCGTGACCTCTGCACGCGGATGGGTGCGGAATGGGTTCCCGTGACGATCAACCGCGGTCCGGGCCCGGCCTGGAATGCCGCGCTGGAGGTCGCCCTGCCCGACGCCTCGATCACGCACTTTCTCGTTCTTGATGACGATGTCGTTCCGCCGCCCGATGCGCTGGAAAAAATGGTTTCCGTGATGGCCTCGTCGCGAGCAGGTGCCGTGGCGCCGTTGCTTTTCGATGAAAGAGGAAAATTGTGGGGCTTCCCCGAACCCCGCGACGTCGCGCTGCGCGCCGCGATCCGGCGCGTCGACGACGCATCATCGGCGGTCGCTGCACTCGGCGGGGAGCCGCAGCCGTTTTGCTGGGCGACTGGCGCGTGCATGCTTTACCTGCGTGATGTTTTCGGGAAATGCGGAAAATTCCGCGAGGACTTTTGGATGCTCGGCGAAGATCTGGAGTTTTCCATGCGCGCCGCGGCGCAAGGCGGAGGAGTTTTCGCCTCGGATATCGCCGTGCCCCACCTTCCACCGGCCCCGGGCGAACCGCGCGCCGCGGCAGTCGCGCATCGCGGCAAGTTCCTCGCCCTGCTGCAGAATCTTTCCTATCTCGCGTTTCACGCGCCGCAAAGCGCCCACCTGAGCTCTTATCTTCCGGGAAATTTCCGGCGCTATCTACGCACGGAAGGATGGAAGCCGGGCAACCTGCGCGATGCAGCCGCGGCCTTCTGGCTCGGAGCGGTCCGCGCGCAGCCAGCCGGAACACCTTCGGGCGCAAAACTCCGCGAGCGTGGGCAGAAGCGCATGGCGGCCGACCGTTTCTGATGGATCACGCGCAAAAAGCCCGCAAGGTGGTGGTGGAAACTCTCCACCGTTTGCCGGATGCGTTGAAAGAAGCGGCGCGCCAACTTCCCGTCTGTTTTGAAGACTGGCCTTCCGACGATCTCATCGAGGACGGACTAGATCCCGGTATCCTCGGGCTCTTTGTCGGCGCGCCCCGCCACGAACACGCCCACGATGCGGGACCGCCGCCGCAGATCATCCTCTACCTCGAGAACATCCTCGACGAATGTGAAGACGCCGGAACGACCTTTGCCGACGAAGTCCGCCGCACCTACCTCCACGAACTCGGACACTACCTCGGCCTCGATGAGGAAGCTCTTGCCGAACGCGACTTGGACTAAAAAGCCAGGCGGATCGCGATGTCCCCATCGCGATCCGCTCCACAAATCGCGCCGGGACGGCGCGATTCACACTTCTGCGGCTTTGGCGGTTTACTTCTTGGCCAAGCGCAAATCGAACCGATCGAGATTCATCACTTTGTCCCAAACGCGGACAAAATCCTTCACGAATTTCTCCTGCGCATCGGCGCTGCCGTAAACCTCGGCCAGCGAGCGGAGGATCGAGTTCGAACCGAAAACCAGATCAACGCGTGTGGCGGTCCATTTCGGTTTCCCGGTCTTGCGGTCGCGGCCTTCCCACACTTCGCGGGCGTCGGACTGCGGTTTCCACTCCGTGCCCATATCGAGCAAGTTCACGAAAAAATCGTTGGTCAACTTGCCCTGACGATCGGTGAAAACGCCATTCTTCGATCCTTCGAGGTTGGCGCCTAGCACACGCAGACCGCCGACGAGCACCGTCATTTCCGGCGCGGTCAGCGTGAGCAGTTGCGCTTTGTCGACGAGCATTTCCTCAGCCGGCACGGAAAGTTTCGGACGGATGTAATTCCGGAAGCCGTCCGCCGCCGGTTCCAGCACGGCAAACGATTCGACATCGGTTTGATCCTGGGCGGCATCCATGCGGCCCGCGGTGAAGGGAACGGTCACCTTCTGACCCGCATCATGCGCCGCTTTTTCCACACCGGCACAACCGGCCAGCACGATGAGATCGGCCAGGGAGATCTTTTTGCCGCCGGCTGCCGACTTGTTGAACTCGCCCTGAATCCCCTCGAGCACCTTGAGCACTTTGCCCAGCTGATCGGGCTGGTTGACCTTCCAGAATTTCTGCGGCGCCAAACGGATGCGAGCGCCATTGGCCCCGCCGCGTTTGTCCGACCCGCGGAACGTCGAGGCCGAGGCCCATGCTGTGGAGACCAACTCGGAAACGGTGAGTCCGGATTCCAGAACCTTCGCTTTGAGCGCGGCAATGTCTTTGGCGTCGATGAGCGGATGGTCGACGGCGGGGATGGGATCCTGCCAGATGAGTTCCTCCTTCGGCACATCGGGCCCCAGATAGCGCGCGCGCGGACCCATGTCGCGGTGGGTCAGTTTGAACCATGCACGTGCGAAGGCATCGGCGAATTTTTCCGGATTCTCGTGGAAGCGACGCGAGACTTTTTCATACGCGGGATCGAAGCGCATGGACAAATCTGTCGTCAGCATTGTCGGCTTATGGTGCTTGCTGCCATCGAACGCATCCGGAATCTCCTCCGGCGCATCCTTGGCCACCCACTGGTGCGCCCCGGCCGGGCTCTTGGTCAGCTCCCAGTCGTATTTGAACAGGTTGTCGAAGTAGTAATTGCTCCATTGCGTCGGCGTCTGTGTCCAAGTGACTTCGAGTCCGCTGGTGATTGTATCGCCGTTGACCCCGGACTTATAAGTGCTGCTCCAACCAAGCCCCTGCGCTTCGAGAGGAGCAGCCTCGGGTTCGGGCCCGACGTGCGTGGCCGGCCCCGCGCCGTGGCATTTGCCGAAGGTGTGTCCGCCGGCGATGAGGGCGACGGTTTCCTCGTCGTTCATGGCCATGCGGGCGAACGTTTCACGGATGTCGCGCGCCGCGGCCACCGGATCGGGATTGCTATTGGGCCCTTCGGGATTGACATAAATAAGACCCATCTGCACCGCGGCAAGCGGGTTCTCCAGGTCGCGGTCACCGGAATAACGCTCGTCGGCCAACCACTCCTTCTCCGAACCCCAGTAAACGTCCTCCTCCGGCTCCCAGATATCGGCACGTCCGCCGGCGAAGCCGAAGGTTTTGAAGCCCATCGATTCAAGGGCCACATTGCCGGTGAGGATCATGAGATCGGCCCAGGAAATTTTGCGTCCGTATTTCTGCTTGATCGGCCAGAGCAGGCGGCGGGCTTTGTCCAAATTGGTGTTGTCCGGCCAGCTGTTGAGCGGCGCGAAACGCTGGCTGCCGTTGCCGCCACCCCCGCGGCCGTCACCCGTGCGGTAGGTGCCCGCGGCGTGCCAAGCCATGCGGATGAAGAGCGGACCGTAGTGACCGAAATCCGCCGGCCACCAGTCCTGCGAATCGGTCATGAGCGTCGCGAGGTCCATTTTCAGCGCAGGCAGATCGAGGCTCTGGAAC
>JBILUI010000103.1:0-8212 GCA_044371145.1 Chthoniobacterales bacterium
TTGACGACCGCAACGGTGTGACCAAGGGCGTTGAAAACTTCCAAGTCATAGCCGTTCTCCGAACCGCCTTCGCCCTCGTAGTATTCGACAGTTGTCGCCACGTCTCCGCGACGCAAACCGGTGCCCGGTAAATCGACCGCCAAGGCAACTCTGCTGTAGAGAGGGAATTTCACAGGTGGTTCGGTGCGCTGCGGGAAAAGTTAATCCGAACTGATTTCAACCAAGTTTTCGCCATTTTCGAGCAATTGCAACGCACGCGGAAGTGAAGTGCGGAGCAAACCCCGCAGCGCGGCTTCACTCGTGTTTCCGCATGTGAGCCAAATGATTTGCGGCGGCGGGCCGAGACGTTCCACAAGATCAGAAAAGTCAGCGTCTTTGGTCATGATTATATGACCGTCCTGTCGAGCCTGAGTGAAAATCTCAGCGTCGTCGGCCTCTCTTAAACCGAGATCGCGAACGGCTTTCGCGGAGTGTCCGAACTCTGAAGTAATCCAGCGCGCCAGCGCGGGAGAGAGGTGGGCATCCACCCAAATCATGCCGCCACAAGAACCGGATGGTTCAGCTTGCGGCTGGCGTATTGCAGACAAGCTTTGATGTCGTCGGGCTGGAGGTCTGGCAACTCGGATAGCACTTCTTCCGGCGTCAGGCCGTTAGCCAAGAGATCAAGGACATCGATGACTCGGATGCGCATACCGCGGATGCAGGGGCGTCCGCCGCATTGCTCCGGGTTGATCGTGATCCGTTCCATGGAGGAGATCATACAGCGGGTGACGGCTATTTGCATCTGTTTTCAGGTGTAGGCCACGGGATAGCGGGGCGGGACTGAAGGGATTAGCCACAGCCGAGTCTTCGAGCCGAAGCGCAGCGAAGACAGGTCGCTTGAAGCGACCAACTGATACCGAGTGCAAACGAGCTGGCCCCAAGGGCAAACAGGTCGCCGCCGCGATCATTTGATACGGCTAAAAATAAGGCTCCACAGAAGCGCCTGGGATTAGGCGGCGGTGAGTTCGCGCTGGCGAACGGTCAGCAGTTCGTCGTCGCGCAAGGCCTCGAGTTGAGACTCGAGGACGTTGACAACCGCAACGGTGTGACCGAGGGCGTTGAAAACTTCCAGGTCGTAGCCGTTCTCCGAACCGCTTTCACCCTCGTAGTATTCGACGGTTGTCGCCACGTCTCCGCGACGCAAACCGGTGCCCGGTAAATCGACCGCCAAGGCAACTCTACTGCAGAGAGGAAATTTCACAGGTGGTTCGGTGCGCTGCGGGAACATTTAATCCGAACTGATTTCAACCAAGTTTTCGCCATTTTCGAGCAATTGCAACGCACGCGGAAGTGAAGCGCGGAGCAAACTCCGTAGCGCGGCTTCACTCGTGTTTCCGCACGAGCGCCCACGCGCTCCGGTGTTGCCACAGCCGGAGCGCAGCGGAGACAGGCAACTCGAAGAGTTGAGCGAAGCGTTCAAATTAGCGCGGATTCACACGGATAATTTCCTGCCGTCCGCAGCCGAGGCTTTGCGAACCGAGTGCAAACGAGCTGGCCCCAGCCAAACACCGGCCGCAGGGTTTGCGGATGCGGCGGTTTATCCGCGCTTTACTCTGCGAGCCCGCTGGACGAGCGTCTTCGGTGGAAGTCGAGGACCCCAGCTCGAGCGAGTTTTTCGAGTCAAAGCCCCGACGGCAGAATCCTCATCTCACTACACCTCAATCTCACTCCTTCCATGAATCCCCGCACCAACGCAGACAAGCATTCCACCGACATCTCCCGACGTGAATTCGTCACCAAGGTCGCCATGACCATCGGGGGCTTGGCCCTCGCTTCGGACAGTTTCGCCCGCACGCCCGAGCAAAGCGCGGCGTCGCCGAGTCCTGCCTCACCGGCCGCGTCGGCTGCGCGCGTAGTTCGCAAGATGACTCCGCCCAAGCTCGATAGCGCTTACCTCGGCCAGAGGATCCATTGCTACCGGCCGATGCGCCACGGCTCGCCGAATCTGAGCGTGGAAGCCCAGGGCAAGAAACTCATCGCCCACAATTACGGACACGGAGGCAGTGGGTGGACATTGGCGCCGGGTTCGGCGGGTTATGTGGTCGATCTGGCGCAACAGTCCGAGCAGGGCAAGGCGCTGGCCAAGGATGCGCCGATCACGGTGGTGGGAGCAGGAGTGATCGGGTTGTTCACCGCTTACGAACTGGTCAAGCGCGGCTATACCAACGTGACGGTGCTGGCCGACAAGTTCGAAGGACTCACCTCGCACAAGGCCGGCGGGCTTTTGGCGCCGGTATCGATGGACAACGCGCCGGAGATGCAGAAGATCATCGATAGGATCGGAGTGGACGCCTACAAATTCTTCGCCTCGGTGGCCAAGGGCACGAACGCGGATTTCGCCAAAGGCGCATCGATCCACCCCGCTTACTTCGACAACCGCGAGGAATCAGGACTCGAGCCCTACGTGGGACAGGTCATGGAACCGGCCAAGGATGTCACCTTGGACTTCGGCAACGGGACCACGCGCGACATGGTCGTCTATGACGACGGCATCTTCATGGATCCCGGGGCGATGATGAAGTCCCTGCGTGACTACCTGGAAGGCAAGGTCACCTTCGAGCAGCGCAAGGTGACGAGTTTCGCCGATTTGCCGGCTGCTCTGGTCTTCAATTGCACCGGGCTCGGGGCGCGCGCTCTCGAGGGCGATGAAGAAATGGTGCCCGTGCAGGGTCACCTGATCATGCTGAAGGACCAAGTGCCCGCGGACCTGCAATCGATGGTCCTTATCTACTATCCGAAGGACAAAACGGCTTCGGGCCAGGAAGTGAAGCGCTCGTTCTATATCTTCCCGAAGCAATTGCCGGGGAGCGCCGCGAACGACATTGGCGTGGTCGGAGGCACCTTCATCGAAGGGGCAACACCAGAGACCCCGAATGACGAGGAATTCCAGATCCTGATCGACGGGGCGAAGCGGTTTTACGGCATCCCGGTGTCATAAGGGCGCGGTGACGGCGCGTCACGAGAACCGAGGGCGGGCAGGGCAATGTCACTCATATATCAAGACGCGCCTGCGCGTGCGTGATCACGCGGACGCGCACGCGAGGGAGGCCCCGCCGCGACGACCAAATCTGAAGGGCTTTATGTGTCATAGGCCGCCTGCGGCGGCCGGACTAAGAGACCAAAAGACGAAGAGTAGAAAGGTGGGAAAGTTGGAAGACGGCAGGCTAAAAGACTAAGAGTCTAAACAGCGAAGAGACGGGGTGAGTTGTCAGCGAGACGGCAAGAAAGGATGCGTCTAGGACGCGGCTGCGAGTTCGTCTTCGACGCGGAGGCGCAATTGTCCGCAGGCGGCGTCGATGTCGTGGCCTTTTTCGCGGCGGATGGTGGCGACCACGCCGGCGGTGCGGACGGCGCGGACGAATTCCTGCTGGCGCGTTTCGCTCGGGCGCTCCCACTCAAGTCCCTCGACCGTGTTGTAGGGGATGAGGTTCACCTTGGCGTCGAGCCGGCGCGCATGCGAGGCAAGGAGGCGGGCTTGTTCGGGCGAATCGTTCACCCCGGCGATGAGGATGTATTCGAAGCCGAGCTTTTGTTTGCGCCGCGAAGTGAAGTAAGTGCAGGCGTCGAAAAGTTCCTTGAGCGGATACTTTTTGTTCACCGGCATGATCTGCTCGCGCACTTCGTCCGTCGCGCCGTGCAAGGAGATGGCCAACCGCACCGGCACCGCGTGATCCGCCAGTTCGCGGATCTGCGGGACGAGGCCGCTGGTCGAAACCGTGATGTGCCGCGCGCCGATCTCGAATCCCCAGGGCGCATTGAGGATCTCGATGGCCACGGACAAATTTTTCCAATTGGCCAGCGGTTCGCCCATGCCCATGAAGACGATGTTGTCCACGCGCTCGCGGGTGGCCTGCTCCACATGCATGACCTGCGCGGTGATTTCGCCCGCAGTGAGGTTGCGTTTCCATCCGCGCAATCCGCTGGCACAGAATTTGCACCCGTAAGCGCAACCGACTTGGGTCGAAACGCAGAGCGTTTTGCGGTCCGAGGTCTCGCCGTAGAGCGCGGGCGAAGCCGGGATGAAAACGCTCTCGATGAATTGTCCGTCAGGCAGGCGGAACAAGAATTTGCGGGTGGTGTCTTCCGATCCGCTCATGCGCACCTGCTCGAGCTGCGCCGCGGGATATTTTTCCGCAAGCTGCCCGCGCAACTCCGCCGGCAGGTCGGTCATGGACGCGAAGTCGCCCACGCGTTTCTCGTGGAGCCATTCCATGATCTGCCGCGCGCGGTAGGGTTTCTGGCCCATGGCGCCGAGCGATTCGGTGAGCGAGTCGAGCGTTTCTCCGAGCAAAGAAATCACGGAGGCAGGATGACATGGTCCGGGTCCGGAAGCGAGTCGCGCAGTCTTGACCGCCGCCGCGACCGATCTAGTTTGGGCTGGTGCGCCCGAGACATTTTCTTCTCCTTCTCCTCGCCGCGGCCCTCCTCCCGCTCACCGGCTGCGAAACGACCACCGGCGGCGTCAGTCCTTCCATCGCCGCGGCCATCGCCAACGAAGCGCCGGGCAACTACTACATCGGCCGCCGCTACTACAAAAAGGACTACAAAATGTGGGGCTGGGTGCGCAAACCGGGCCAGCCTTGGAAATCCTCGCAGCTCATCATGATGAACGAGAACACCAAGCTCGCGCCCGACCGCGCGGGCGGCACGCTCGGCACCGACAACAATTACGAATACCGCCTCGAGGGCTATTTCACCGGAGGCCAGGTCTACGAACCGGCGAGCAACACGTTCTATCCCGAGTTCGTCCTCACCGGCTACAATGTGATCTCGACCGCCGCGCCGAACATCTTCAAGGACCGCCGCGCGCTCGATCCGAAGGTCCGCCTGCTCACCCCGCCGCTCTGAGGCGAACCGCCCCATGCGCCTGCGGAACTTCGTTGCTCTTCTCGCTCTCGGGGTCGCCGCACTGACCGCGTCCTGCGGCAAAAGCGGACCCGATCCTGTTGTCATAGGTCTCAACCTCGAGCTGACCGGCGACATCCAGACGATCGGCCAATCGGCCAAAAACGCGGCGGAACTTTTCTTCGCCAAGCAAAACGAAGCGGGAGGCATCGAACTGGCCGAGGGCAAGCGCCCCGTGAAGCTCGTCGCGGCCGACAATGCGGCCAACGCCACGCAGGCCGCGTCCATCGCCCAGCAGCAAATCTCGCGCGAAAACATCATCGCGATGATCGGCCCGAATTCCGGAAAATGCGCGACGACCGCCTCCGAAATCGCCGAGGCCCTCAAGTGTGTCATGATCAGCCCGTGGTCGCCCGATCCGATGACCACCATGGATCCCGTGGCGGGCGTGCCCAAGCGCTACGTCTTCCGCGCGGGTGCGACCGACGAATTGCAGGGCCAAATCATGGCGGAATTTGCCGCGAAGAAACTCGGCGCCCGGCGCGCGGCGATCATCTCCGATTCGGCGCAAGGCGCGGCACAGGCCGCCGGATTCAAACAAGCCTTCACCGCGGCCGGCGGAGAAGTGGTCGACGAAAAGGTCTTCGAGGCGGTCGGCAAAGATTTCCCCCTGCAGGTGGGATCGATCGCGTCCTCGTCACCGGAAGTCGTCTTCGTGGCCGCGTCCTGCGAAGACACGCTCGACATTCTCGAGGCGGCCAAAGCCGCGGGATTGAATGCGAAATTTCTCGGCACGGAACTTTGGAATTCCCCGCAGACCATCCGCATGACGGCACTCGGCATCGACGGACTTTATTTCTGCCGCAACTTCGACCACCGCGACGCCGATCCGCAGACGGTCAAATTTGTCGAGGAATACACCGCAAAATACAACACGCCGCCGGACGACGTGGCCGCGTTGACTTACGATGCGTGCGGGCTGTTGGCCGCAGCGTTGCAAAAATCCGGCAAAAACGAGCGCGAGGCCCTGCGCGAATCGCTTGCCCGGACCAGCAGCTTCGAGGGTGTGGCGGGAACCTACAACTTCGAGCCCGGTTCCGGCGACCCGGTGAAATCCATGCCGGTGTTGCAGATCAAGAGCTCCGGTTTGGAGTGGATCGGCGATTTCGGCAAATGATCGGGGGCACCAAGCCCGCGCCGGACCCCCGAGATCCGTCTGCTCGCCCGCCGATCCCAAGCGAAGGCCCGAATACTCTTGCCGGGCGGGTGGCGCACCCCTAAAGAACGCCGATGACCAACACACTGCGCCTTCTCGCCCTGCTCCTCGCCGCCCTCCTCCCGACCGGCTGCGGCTCGCAGAAATCCGATGCCGTGAAAATCGGCATGAACATCGAGCTGACGGGCGAAATCCCGGCGGTGGGCGCCTCGAGCAAAAATGCGGCCGAGATGTTTTTCGACAAGGTCAATGCGGCGGGCGGTATCCCGCTGGCCGAAGGCAAAAAGAAAAAGGTCGAACTCGTCATCCGCGACAACGGCGCCAAGGCCGACCAAGCCGCCTCGGTCGCGCAGCAGCTCATCTCGAGCCAGGATGTCGTCGCCATGGTCGGGCCCAACTCCAGCGCCTGCGCCATCCCGGCCGGCGAAATTGCCGAGGCCATGAAGTGCGTGATGATCTCGCCGTGGTCGACCAACCCGAAGACCACCACCGATACGACGACGGGGCAGCCGAAGAAATACGTCTTCCGCGGATGCTTCACGGATCCCTTCCAGGCCATCGTGCTGGCCAAGTTCGTCCTCAATGATCTCGGCGCCAAGAAAGCGGCGGTTCTCTATGACGTTTCCTCCGAGGCACCGCTCGGGCAAGCCACCCTCTTCAAGGACACCTTCACGGCCAACGGCGGCGAGATCGTCGCCTTCGAAACCTTCACCACGGGCGACAAGGATTTCTCCGCACAACTGACCAACATCCGCGAGGCGAATCCTGACGTCATTTTCCTTCCGACCTATTACAACGATGTGCCGCTCATCGCGCAGCAGGCCCGCCGTCTCGGCATCACCGCGAAATTCGTCGGCAGCGACGCCTGGAGTTCGCCCGAGATCATCAAACTCGGCGGCGCCGACGTCGAAGGCTCCTATTTCTGCAACCACTTCTCGACGCAGATCGCGACCGACGAGGCGAAGCAGTTCGTCACCGACTACACCGCGAAATACGGACAAGCTCCCGACGATGTTGCCGCCCTCACCTATGACGCGTGCGGCCTGATCACCGAGGCACTCAAAGATGGCGGCAAGAACGACCGTGAAGCCGTGCGCGAAGCGCTGGCCAAAATCCGCGAATACAAAGGCGTCACCGGCACCTTCCGCTTCGAACCGGGTTCGGGCGATCCGTTGAAGAGCGCGGTCGTCCTGCAGATCAAGGACGGCGCGTTCCAGTGGGTCACCAACGCGCAACCGTGACCGCCTGAGCCGGGCGCATGGATTACTTCGCGCAGCAGGCCATCAACGCCGTCCAACTCGGCTCGATCTATGCACTGATCGCGCTGGGTTACAGCATGGTCTACGGCGTGTTGGTCATGATCAACTTCGCCCACGGCGATGTCTTCATGGTCAGTTCGTTCTTTTGTTTTCTCCTGCTGCTCGTTCTGCCCGTTCCTTTCGTCGCCGCGCTGATCATCGTCATGCTGGCCACCGCCATTCTCGGCGTGGCCATCGAGCGCCTCGCCTACCGCCCGCTGCGCAACGCGCCGCGGGTTTCGGCCATCATCACCGCGCTCGGCTGCGGACTGGTCATCCAGAACACCACGCTCAGTCTCAGCCCCTACTCGCAGCGCATGCCGGAGTTGTTCAAGCCCGTGACGTGGCAATTCGCCGGAGTGACCGTTTCCTCCCTGCAACTTCTCATCATCGGCGTGTCGGTCGGACTGATGATTGCCCTCGATTTCTTCATTCGTAAAACGCGTTACGGCATGGCCATGCGCGCCATCGCGCAGGATCGCATCTCCGTCCCGCTCATGGGCGTGCCGGTCAACCAGATCATCGCCATGACCTTCGCCATCGGCGCGGCGCTGGGCGGCGCGGCCGGCGTGCTCTACGCGTCGGCCTATCCCGTGATCAGCGCGACGATGGGCGTGCTGGTCGGATGGAAAGCCTTCGTCGCCGCGGTCATCGGCGGCATCGGCAATGTGCGCGGCGCGGTCCTCGGCGCCTACGTTCTCGGCGCGGTTGAAGTCTTCACCGTCACCGTTCTGCCTTCGACCTACCGCGACCTCGTCGTTTATTAGCTTATCCTCGTCATTCTAATAATCAAAACCAACGGACTCCACCG
>JBILUI010000104.1:0-8200 GCA_044371145.1 Chthoniobacterales bacterium
TTTCCCGATCTCGTCAACTGCCGAGACTACAACGACCGCATCCAGTGGCTGAAGTTGTTCGATCAAGATCCGCGCATCGTGCAATGCGCCGACAAAGTGGCTGTGCGGGATTACATCCGTGAGCGCGCCGGCGACCAATACCTCACCAAACTTCAACAAGTCACATCGTCATTCGGCGAGATCGATTTTGACGCTTTACCGAAAGCTTTTGTGATTAAGGCGACGCATGACTCCGCTTCGGCTGTGCTGGTGCGGGACAAAGCTAAGCTCGATCGCGCTTCTGCTTCTGAGCATTTCGCGCGATGCCTCGGCCGGGTTTACGCCGAACTTGAAGGCGAGTGGGCCTACGCACTGATCCAGCCGCGCCTCATGGTCGAGGAATTTATCAATCCGGAAGCGGGCGAGCCACCCTGCGACTACCGCTTCCACTGCGTGAACGGCGAGATCCGCTGGATCCAAAACGACATTCCTTTCCAGCCGAAGATGAAGGAGGTGACAGTCGATCCCTCCGGTAAACCGATGGGTGTCCATTTCTCCAGCCACAAGATCTACAGCGAGGAGTTCATACGTCCGGCGCAGTGGGACAAGATGAGCGATTTAGCCCGAACATTGTCAGCGGGCTGGAAGTATGTGCGCATCGACATGTTCGTGAGCGGCAACCGCATCTACGCTGGCGAGATGACCTTCTTCCCCTACAGCGGTTTTTACAAAGGCGAGGGGCAGAAAAAGATGGGGCAACTGTTGGATTTCGATCGCACGACCTTTCGCGAGCAGGTGTATAAGCAACTGCGCAATCGCGCAGTGTGCTGATGGTGAATGGCGGAGGAAGGATCGCGGATAAAGGAGTCTTTGTGAAAAAGAGCGGATACCGTGATTTCGAGGCAATGGAGGTTTGGTGCGATGCTCGGGACTTGGCTGTTCTGGTTTATCAGGATTGCTCCAAAGTTAAGGATTTCTCCTTTTGCGACCAGATCAAGAGAGCAGCTGTGTCCGTGTCCAATAACATTGCGGAAGGCTCTGAGCGGACAACGCCCACCGAGTTCTCCCGCTTTCTCGACATCGCAAAGGGATCTGTCGGCGAAGTCCGGAGTATGTATCGATTAGCCGAGACACTTGGATGGATTGAGAAGGAATTAGCCGATGTGAGGTGTGCGAAGTGCATGAGCATTTCAAAGCAGTTGGGAGGCTTCGCGAAGTTCCTGCGGAATAAGTAGGGATGAAAGATGTAGGATGGTGGATGGAAAATAGCGGATTAGAAAATGCGGAGACCGGATGGCAGATAGCGAATATTTGGCCTGCGAATTCCGTCTTTAGCTCTTTGCCATTCGATATCAGTCCTCAGCCATCAGTCCTCCGTCCTTGACGTCGTCCTCATGCGCCTAGCCATCATCTCCACCATCTTTCACTACCCATGGGGTGGGCCGGACAAGCGTTGGACGGCGTTGGCTGAGGTTTGCCAGGCAAGGGGGGATGCTGTGTTTCTAGGGTTGGCCCCGCTGACGGCGGATCATCCGCGGGTCGAAGCGCTGGTCGACAAGGGTGCCCAGCTTTGGCTGCGACCGAATCGTTCTGCTTACATCGGCAAGGTGGATGAATGGTCGCGCCGGATTCCGTTCGTCCGCGAGAAGTTTCTCGAGACACAACTCGCGCGCTTCCGGCCGGACGTGTTGTTTCTTCTGCAGGGAGGGGCTTACGACTGCTTCCAAGAATACCATTTGCTCCGCTGGTGCCGAGCCAACAGGGTTCCATACATTCTGAATTGCTCGCTGAACCGTCGCGGGGCGAATTTCGGCCCGCAAACCATCGACTCCTTTGCGCGGGACTTTGCCGATGCCAGCCGTGTTCTCTTCATGTCGACGGAAAACCTGCGGCTCACCGAGGAGTTATTTCGTGCATCCTTGCCCAACGCCCGCGTGATTCAAAATCCGCTCGATTTGGAAATTTCCATGGAGGAAATAGGCGCCGCGCGCCCGGGGTCGCGTCCGAGATTGGGTTTTGTCGGGCGTATCGACATTCGCCACAAGGGGCTCGATCTCTTGCTCGAGGCAGTGGCTCGGGTGCGTCCGGATTTCGACTTCGAACTTCACCTGACCGGTCGCAGCGAGAGACCGGAGGATTTTGCCGCTCTGGTAGCCAAGCATTGTTTGAAAGACCGGGTGTTCATTCACGAACACGCGGGAAAGGAAGGCCTGCTGCGAGCCTACGCGGAAGCGGAACTCATAGTTTTGCCTTCGCGCTGGGAAGGCTGCGCCAGCGTGATGCTCGAAGCGATGATGGCCGGGCGACCGCAACTCGTAACGCCGGTTGGAGGTGTTTCTGACTGGCTGACAGATGGTGTCAATGCGTTCATTGCCGAAGGTGTTTCGGTAGATGCGATTGAAAGCGCCCTTAGCCGTGCCTTCCGTCAAAAAGACCTCTGGTCGGAAATGGGTCAAGCTGCGCGTTCAGCGTTTGAGGCAAAGAGGGACCCAGATCCTGTTCGGACTTTGGTGGGGATTGTGGATGGGGCGCAGAGGTAGGGGGGAAGGGGAAGGGCTATAGGCGAGAGGCTAGGGGCAAGAGGGGTTTGGGGAGAGGCAAGAGGCATAAAGCATACGGCAGACGGCACACGGAAAAAGGCGGGAGGCGATAGGCTGTCAGACGAGAGGCGAGAGGGCGGAGGGCGGAGGGCGGACTTTAGAAAAAACTTGGAGGGAATAGTTTTAATCATGACACAATATTTCAGAATTCTTCATTGGATGCGCTGTCGTGCGGCGGTGGCGCGTGGCGTGAATCTGGGGGCACACGTTGCTATCGCCCCGAATGTTGACTTCAACCTTGGTGGACAATTCAAGTGGTCTTTGCGCTCCAACAGCCGCACGGGCTCGATCGAGCTTGGTGCGGAGACGTGGATTGAGCGAGGGTCAGTGCTCTGGGCGTTTGGTGGCACTATCAAAAGCGCCCCGCATGTTTTTATCGGACCTTATGCGACCATCTACGGTCATGGTGGAGTGGAGATTGGTGAGTGGTCGCTCATCTCCATGCACGCCACGATTCTTTCCTCCAACCACACCATCCCGGCGATGGATCGTTGCATGCGGTGGGAACCGGATGTTTTGCTGCCCACCAAGATCGGAAGAGATGTCTGGATTGGTGCCAATGCGGTGGTGCTTGGCGGAGTGACGATTGGCGACGGAGCGGTTGTCGCGGCAGGTTCGGTGGTGACTAAAGATGTGGAACCGGGGGCGATTGTTGTGGGGAATCCGGCACGCCTGGTTCGCAGGCGCGAGGCATTAGGCTAGAGGCGCGAGGAGCAATCTTTAGCCACAGCCGATTTTTAGAGGCGGGCCTTGGTCAAATTTGGGCGAATGGACGCACCAAGACGGGTGTCTGCACGTAAAAACAAGCAGTGTGTGTGTGATTCGTTTAAGCTGTCAGCTTCTCGTTGGCTGCTTGTGTGGCCAGATGGGCGGGTCATTGCCGCGGCGGACAGCCACTAGGTTGTTCTCCGTGAAATAGCCGGCTCCCTCTAGTTTATCACCTGTCACGGTAAACAGGTCGTATCCCATGCCTCTGACGAAATCCGCGAAGTCCTGCTGCGACAAGCCAACCCGCGCAAAGTGCTTTGGATCATACTCAATAACGAGGATCCGAGGGCGCAGGCTGCCCAGTCCCTCCAGCGCCGGCCACTCGAAGCCCTCGATGTCCAACTGTAGAAGGTCAGGACAGGGCGATTCTGTTTCCTGAAGAACCTGTTCGATAGTCGTAACTCTTGCAAGGTAGGCAGTTTTTTCCGGGTCTCCACCTAGGACAGCCAAACCTCTGCTTCGTTCTGGTGGCTTGTGCATGGGAACCAAGCCCGGCTTGTCGCTCAATCCCGCGCACAAAATAGTTACAGCGGCGTCCAAGTTGTTCATTTGCAAATGATCCAACGTGTTGGCGAGATTTTCCGGCGCTGGCTCGCACGCTATTACTATGCCCTTGTTGCCTACGGCACGCGCGCAGAGCATAACAAAGTATCCGATGTGTGCGCCCGCCACAAAAGCACTCTGCCCCGGCGACAAGTTCGCCATAATGAAGCGCGCGGTAATTTCTTCATGCCAGTCGTTGAATATCAGGCAGCTCTCGATGTGGTCGGTTGGCCGTAGCTTCATGCGAAGGCCGCATGACACATTCAAATTGAGTGGTTTGTCTTTGCGAAATGTCCGGTATAGCCAGTGGAACACACGGAGTTTCGCAGGATGGTTAGGCGACCGGGCGTAGCTCTGGAGGAAGCGATCGAACGCGGGCGAAATGAATTCCCGTTCGGTTTGTGCCGCCTCAGCCATACCGCAAACGTAGCTATCTCGCTTCTGTAAGCGCAAACAGTTCTTTCTTTTTGGTTCAACAACTAAAGTGAGACCGCTTGTTTCCATAATTATTCCTGCTTTCGGGCGGGTGGGGCCGTTAAAGACGACGCTCAAAAGCGCGGGCGCGAGCGTTCGCAGTTCGGGATATCCCGGGGAAATCATCGTGGTCGATGACGGGTCGCAGGATCCGCTTGAGTCGCAACTCGCGGGGTTCGAAGTCGGCTGCCCGGTGCGGTTCCTGCGGCAGGAAAACCAAGGGTCGATCTTCGCGCGCTTGCACGGACTTCGTGAATCCGGTGCGGAGTATGTGACCTTCATTGATTCCGACGATGTGATCCACCCGGCCAAGATCTGCGATCAGATACGCATGATGGAGGAAACCGGTGTCGACATCACTTACACCGATCCTTCAAGGGTCAGGCATGGCACGGATCACGAGATTGCCGAGTTCGGCACAGCTCGTGTTTACGTCGAAACAACCGACTCCTTGGTGCTCATGATGCAAATCCAACCCCCTCCGCACAGCGCCGTCTTTCGCAGGAGATATCTCTGCCGGGCTCTCGAGATTCCCGTGGTGCCTCCGCACCGTGCTTATGACTCATGCGGGGAAGTGTGGCTGTATCGTAACCTTGCGCTTCATAGAACGCAGGTGCGGAAGGTGCCGGGCCATTACGCGGGTATCGGAATCCACGACGAGGAGCGGGTCACAAATCATTGGGAAAATATCGCGGTGTCGGCTTTGGGTGTTGATGAGAGCCTGGCGGCGGCCTGCCGAGGACGAGGGGATGCGGCGGATTGTCGCGCGCTGCTCGGGCAAGCGGCGTTCCACGGGTGGCGCATTCTTCCACACGACATTCTTCCCGAATTCGACCGGCGATCGTTGGCTATCTGGCGCGAGTGCATGCCGGTGCCGCCGGAAAAGCTCGGCGGCAAGTTCTTTCGCACTCTGGCCGCTGTGCTCGGTTGGGAAGGAGCCGGCAGGTTGATGCGGCGTCTCAAACGTCCTTCCTACGCGCAATGCAAGACGCTCCGTGATGAGGCGGAGTTCGCGGAGTTGCTGGCAAGGTTGCCCACGCCGCCGGGGGCGGCACGGGAGCGTGAGGTGTGAGGTATACGGCATGAGGCGTAAGGCCGGATTTTAAGCCACAGCCGACCGCAGGGAGACGGCCCTTGGGCAAATAGCAGAAGATAAACGGCTCTAATTATTCTTCGCGCGTACACGCGCGAAGAAAAGTATTCCACCAGCAAACATGACCGCTCGCGCAACTTCTCTCTCTGTGAGCGTTGTTATTCCCACGCATAATCCGAGGAGTGACTATCTCGCGAGGGTTATCGAGTCGCTGCGACATCAGACGCTGCCGCACGAGCAATGGGAGTTGCTCGTCGTCGACAACGCCTCGCGGGAGAAAGTAGAGGGAAGAGTGGATATCGGGTGGCAGCCGAATGCGCGGGTCGTGCGGGAGGGGAGACTTGGGCTGACGTTTGCGCGGTTGCGGGGGTTTGCGGAGGCGAAGGGCCAGTTGATTGTCATGGTGGATGATGACAATGTGCTGGCGTCGGAGTATCTCGAGACCGCCGTGCGGATTGCGGAGGAGCGCCCGATGCTTGGCGCTTTCGGGGGAAAATGTTTGCCGGAGTTTGAGCACGAGCCGGAGGAGTGGTTGGCCTCGGTCACGTCGGGGTTGGGGCTTCGCGACCGCGGCGCACGGGTAGAGGTGTTTACGGAAGCCGCGGTCGCGGGGAGTTGGCAGTTGGCAGTTGGCAGTTGGCAGGGCGGAGAAAACGGAAAGCCGCCTACCGACCACCGTCAACGTTGCGCGGTGCGCGAGTTTCCGGATTGTGCGCCGATTGGGGCGGGGATGGTGTTGCGGCGGGACGCCGCGGCTGCGTATGCGAAACGGCTTCAGGCGCGAGGCGCGAGGCAAGGGGCTCGAGGTAAAGAGACGATCACAGACAGGATAGGCGATAGCCTCGCTTCGGGGGGAGATAATGACATTTGTCTCACTGTGCTTGAGGAGGGGTGGCAGGTGGGATATCTGCCGCAGTTGGAACTCACGCACTTGATACCCAAGCGACGGATGACGCTGGATTACCAAAAGCGCATGGCGCGGGAGGCGATGCGAAGCTTCATCCTGATGCTCGACCAGCATGGGATTCGTCCTTGGGGAGCGATTCCGAGATGGTCTGTGCCGCTGCGTGTCGCCAAGGATTATTTGCGCGTGCAACCCTGGCGGAGCCCCGAGCTCTTACTCAAGTGGAGCATGAATCGCGGACGGTATGAAGCGTGTGGGGGGTTGGCAGCGAAGCGGCCGTAGCTGGTAAAAAGTAAAGAGTTTCTGGTAACAGCGAAAACTAGCTGGCGGAGAAATCGCGGAGCACCAAACAGGAAGTTGAAAAATGAATGATGTAGTCAAAGCAGTGAGGAAACTCGTCAACAGTGGGCCGTTGCGTGAGGCAAAGGGGCTGCGGCGGATGATCAAATCGGTTGGGATTGGTGCGGCGAACCTTGTCAGCAAAGGAGCGACTGTCGAAGTGGCCAAAGGGCGGCACATGGTCGTGCCTTGGGATTTGGTCGGAGCCACACGCTGGGAGGATTACGAACCGGTGAGCATGGATCTCTGTGCGCGCTTCATCGAGCAGCATCCCGATGCTCTGGTGATCGATGTTGGTTGCTCCATCGGCATCTTCAGTTGCATGGCCTTGCACCTAAGTGACCGGACGGAGGTGTTCTCCCTGGATGCGGATTTGATGAGTCTGACCATGGCTAAGAAGATGGGATCCACGGCGTCCGGGCAGCGTCACAATGTCATCTGGGGGTTTTGCACCGATCCCGGACGATCCGGGGCCAATGCTCTGCGTGCCGATTTGCCGGCAGCGACGAAGCGTTCGAGCGAGGTGCTTGTCCGTGCCGGGTTGAAGCCGAGCATCGGCGCCAACAAATACACCTGCATCGATGGCAACGAGCCGAAGGATACGCCGAGTTGGGACTTGGATTCCCTCTTTGCGCCGATCGCTCAGACCGGCCGGCCGATGCTCGTGAAAATCGACATTGAAGGCGCCGAGGCGATCGCGGTGCAAGGGACCTCGGAGTTGATGAAGATGCCCAACGTGGAATTCATCATTGGTGTGCATCCCGGACGACTCCCCGGTTTCGGCACGACGCGCGATGAGCTATGGAAGCTGATCGAGAACCGCGGGCGTGAAGTCGAACTCGTCGAGACCGATACGGAGGAACATTGGTGGGTGAGGCGGAGCGGCGAAGCCGCGGTAGCTTGTGGAAAGTAAAAAGTGGCAGGTAACGACTGCCCTCCAGCCCGTTGGGCTTACGGGTCGGAGAGAGCACTGATGGCGGATAGCGGAGAGGACTAAAAAATGAAGATGCCTGAGTTTATTGGCAATTTGCCGGTGGTGATCTTGCGTGGGCCGGCGCGGGGGAGTTGGTGGACGCTTTATCCCTGGACGAGTTACTGGCGGTTGGGCGGGCATGAGCCCCGGGTCGATGCTGCTTTGCAGGCGGTGGGTGATCTGCGGGGTAAATCGGTGTGGGACTGCGGGGCGCATTTCGGGATCTATACCGTTCGGTTTGCTCGCCAGGTCGGGGAAGCTGGTCAGGTCGCCGTGTTCGAGCCGGATCCGGTGTCTTTTGCGAAAATGCAGAGGCATGTGCGGATGAACGGATTCAAAAACGTCGTGTCGTTCAATGCTGCCGCAAGTGATAGCGCCGAGGATGCGGTCATCGTGGTGCAAGAAGGACTCGGTGGAACCACCTCGCATCTTCCTTACCCGGGGGAGGTATTGTCATCCGAGTCTCGAACAGTCACGGTGCATCGAGTGCGTGGCGACGATCTCGTCTCTTGTGGCAAAGTGCGGCG
>JBILUI010000105.1:0-8003 GCA_044371145.1 Chthoniobacterales bacterium
GTAGCCTGCAAGCCGTTGGCGGGTCAAAGGATTTTTTTCGCGAACGGAAAAAAATTTTGAAGGCGGCGCAGCTGCCTAGCGTGCGCGGAGTTCTACGGATTGTTCGCCAAGAAACGCGCGCAGTTCGGCCTTTCTCTCGCCGAACCGGATGGTTACCGCACCGGTCTTTGATTGATTGAAAACCTCCGCACCGGTAACGGCGAGTCGCTCGCGCAGTGCGGGTTCGTCGCTTCCTTCGCGGAACGAATCGGGAGCAGCCAGAACAACAACGCGCGGCCGCACCGCGGCAAGAAATTCTTCCTTGGCGAAAAGGTCCTCCGCATGGCGTCCGAGCACGAGGATGTCCGCGCGCAAATCCCCATGGTTCCCGCGCAGCAACGTCGCTTCGGTCTCCGCGCCCGAGTCGGACATGAGCAAGGTGCGGAAGCGTCCGCAATCGATCCGCGCGACCACGCATTGGTCGTCCGCCGTTCGACCGGGCGTTCCGGCGGGGGGATGAAGAAAGGTGACCGAGGAATCATCACCCAACGCCGCGGTCTCCGCCGGAAAAACGAGATGTTTCCCTTTGTTTTGTCCGCGCAGCATCTGGTGAAAGGCGCGCCGCGCCGCGGAGCGGTCGCGCACGGTCGAGTCCATGATCGAAGAGGGCAGAAAGATTTCCGCAAGTTCTGTTGCCCCGCCGGCGTGCTCGGCGTCGCCATGGGTGAGAACGAAGGCGTCGAGTTTTCTCACGCCTTCGGCTCGCATGGCGGGCTCGATGACGGTGGCGAAGTCACGCGCGCTGCCTGCATCGAAAAGCCACGCGCTTTGACGGGTGAGCAAAAGTTGCGCGCCGCCCGTGCCCAGATCGAAGACGGTGACTTGCGCGGGCGGACGCAGCCAAGCTGGCGGCAGCGAGAGGTAAGCGCCGGGCAGCGCGGCGGCCCATTGGACGAAGGCGAGAAGAACCGAGGTAACGCCCCAGTTGGCAGCGTTGAAGACAGCAGCCAGCGCGCTGCTCACCATTCCCGCGAGCACGGAAAGCATGCCAAGGGCGAGAACGCAGAAGGAAAGGGGAACCGCGATCATGTTGGCCGCGACAGAAACCAGCGGCACGAGGTGAAAGTAGGCGGCGGTGAGGGGAAGTCCGCCGGCAAATGCGGCCAGCGAGACGGCGAGAGTCGCGGCCAGGGCGCGTCCGGCGGAATGCTGCAGTTTGCGGGCCTGATTGTAGAGCCGTCGCGGGATGAAGGGATCGGGGCAGAAGGCGCGCACCAGACTCCGGTCGATGGGCGGAGTGAGCAAAAGAAGCGTGCCGACGACGAGGAAGGAAAGTTGGAACCCGGGCTGGAAGAGCTGGTTGGTGTCGAATCCGAGGATGAGCAGCGCGGCGGCGGCCAGGCTGTTCCCCGTCGAAGGTGCGCGGTCGATAAGCAGCGCGCCGAGCACGAGCGAGATCATGGTCGCGGCCCGCAGACTGGAAGGTGCGGCTCCCGTGACGAGCGAGTAAAAGAAAAGCATCGGCACGATGATGAACACCGCCGCGCGCCGCGGAACACGCAACGGCTGCAGCACCATCCAAAGCAGCAAAGCGAACATGCCGACGTGCAATCCGCTGACGGAAAAGAGATGAAGGGTTCCGGTCTGACGGAATGCGGCGTTGAATTCCTCGGCCGCATCGTCGCGCGCGCCGAGGGTGATTGCGGCGATGAGGGCGCGGATGGTCGGCGCGTCCTCCAAGCCCAGACCCAGCGTGTGCAGAATGCGACCGCGCGCCTGCAACGCCGCAGTCTTGATCGACGAACCTTGGTTTTGGGCGAGACGCCTTGATGCGTCTGCCTCGCGTCCGCGCACTTCGAGGAATATTCCCTGCCGTCCGAGCCACGAGATGGCGTTGAACTCACCCGGATTGCGCGGCGGTTGCGGGCGCGCGACGATTCCCTCGATCATCCAGCGGTCGCCATAGCGCGGAGTCTTTTCGCTGCGCCAGCGCACGGTGAGTTCCGACTTCTGACTCACCTCGCGTCCGTCGATCTTCCATTTCGCCGTGCGCAGGCGCGCGCGCCAGCGGTCCGCGCTGCCTTCGACCGGCACCGGTTCATCGATCAGGATTCCGGTGACTTGCACGGCGCGCGGGGCGGATGCAACGGCCTCGGCCCAAAGTCGCGAGGGGTTCTCCTGCCACTGCCAGACATGGACTGCGGTGAAGGCCGCGATGACCGCGGCCCAGAGCGCGTTCGGACTCTGCCACGCGGCGAGCAAAGCCGCGATGGCAACGAGCACTGTCCACGCGGGATCCGGCGCGATCCATTCCCCCGCGGCGATGCCGGCGATGGCGCAGAGCGCGAGGCCGGCGAGCGGCAGGCGCGGGAAGGTGCGGCTTTTCACAGGAGCAGTGCTTACCCGCACCGCCGCGCCGCGGCAATGCGCGGAACCGGATACGGCTTGCCGGGCTGTGTGCATGCGTATTTGATCGGCGGGCTGGCGTGCGACTGGATCACAAACTGAAAAAACTGGGCAACGCCGACTGGTGGCACAGCACTCGGTCGGCGGTGCGTCGTCTGTTTTACCCGTTGAAGGCCGAACCGTTTCTTGCCGCGGTCGACCGGGAAAAGTTCGACGCGTTGCGGGAGCGCCATTACCGGCCCGGCTTCACGACCAAGCCGTCGAAGTATCTCGATCTCGACGACTGGATGCGGCGCAACGTGAAGCGTGTGCGCGAACAAGACATTCGTCCGGCCCCGCCGCGCCTGCGCATCCTCGATATCGGTTCGGGTGCGGGATATTTCCTGCACGTGGTGCGTTGTCTCGGGCACGAACCGCTCGGGCTGGACATCGATGAGCAGCCGATTTTCCGCGAGACATTCGCCGCGCTGGATTTGCCGCGGGTCATCCACCGCATCGAGGCCTACCAACCGTTGCCGGACTTGGGTGCGCCTTTCGATCTGGTGACCGGTCATCTCACTTGCTTCAACCGGCGTGCGGATGGTTCGCATTGGGGGCGTGAGGAGTGGGATTTTTTTCTCGGCGACCTGGAGTCGCGCATGAATCCCGGCGGACGGATGCAATTTCTGCTCAACGCGCTGCGCGACGGACGGCACATGGAGGACGATCTGCGCGAGTATTTCCTCTCGCGCGGGGCGCGGGTCGACCGGCGCAAAGTTTACCTCGGCGTGCCGATGCGCGCGGCGGTTACTGCCCGCTGAATTTGAGCAGGGCGAGTTCTACGCGCTGTCCTTCGTCGAAATAGAAACGCACGGCGCCGTCGCGTCCGCGCATATCCTCGGGCACGCTGGCGCTGGCCCGGCGGGAGTGGATTTGGTGGAGTCCGGGTTCGGCGCGGCGATACGGCACACCCCAGGCCTCGATGCGCCGGCAGTTGGCGCAGCGCAGGGAAAAATAGTCCTCCATGGCCGCGCGCTCGAGCACGCGGTATTCCACGTTTTCGATCAATTCGACCGTTTCGTAGTCGAAGAATTCGAGCGGATAGAGTCCGCGCGCCGGCAGGTGCGTCCAACGCCATCCGAGCGTGCCGAGACGGATGCGCGGGTCGTGTCCGGCCACGCGGTTGCGGAAGGATAGCGTGTTGAGCGAGAGGGTGACGGGCGACTGCAGCCCGGCGTCGACCGTGACATAGACGTGATCGACGTTTTCCGCGCGCTGCGAATTTTCGATCTCGAATTCCGCCACCGTTCCGGAGACGCGCGCCATGGGCGTGGAGGGAAAGGCCACGCCGGGCGAGGTTTCGCTGGAGGGGCGCCGCTTAATCGAAAGAGAACGGGCTGTAGAGCGACTCCTCGTAACCGGAGTTGAAAAAGGTGTCGATCTGCGGGGGCGCGTAGGCGAAGGGCGCTTTGATCGCGCCGCCGTAGCGGTCGTAGTTCTCCGTGGCGAAATACGGATGGCTCTGGTCGACGGCGTTGGCTCCTTTGCCGTAGAAATTGTAGGAGCGCTGCATGTAGCTGACGACCGGTCCGGGCGTGCCGGCGGCGCGCAGGGAGGCGAGGTCGGCGTTGCTCAGGTTGTAGGCCTTGCGCGTGCTCTGCATGTAGCTGACCAATCCGGGCCCGGGCACACCTGCTTTGGCCGAGGCGGCCACGTCGGCCACGCTGAGGGGCATTCCGTCGCGCACTTTCAGGGTCGTCGTCTCCGGGACGCCCGTTTTGGAGAATTCGGCCAAGATTTTCGGGTCGACTTGGGAGGTGGTGGCGCACCCGGCGAGGGCCAGCGCCGCGGCGCAAAAGAGGAATTTCATAGGTTCCGGATGCTGTCGGCTGGCTTCTGTTCTGGCAATCCATTTAAGCGCGGCGAAAAGGGGCTTGCCAACCGCCGCGCCCCTCTCTACTTTTGACAGCCCTTTCGGGAGTCTTTTATGTCCTACGCGATCATTCAATCAGGCGGCCGCCAGTTCCGCGTGCAAACCGGCGATGTCATCGATGTCGAACTGCTCGGCGTCGAAGCCGGCAAGAAAGCCGTTTTCGAGGAAGTCCTCCTGGCTAGCGACGGCAAAGATGTGAAAATCGGCGACCCGCTGGTCAAGGGCGCGAAGGTCACCGGCGAAGTGCTCGAGTCCGAGCGCAAGGCCCCGAAAGTCGTCTCCTACAAATTCAAACGCCGCAAAGGCTATCACCGCACCGTCGGTCACCGTCAGAAACACACGCGCGTGAAGATCGGCGAGATCAAAGCTTAAAGTTATGGCCCATAAAAAAGGACAAGGCAGCGTCAAGAACGGACGCGACAGCGTCAGCAAGCGCCTCGGCGTGAAAAAATTCGGCGGTCAGGACGTGCTGGCCGGCAACATTCTCATCCGCCAGCGCGGCCGCAAATTCCTGCCCGGCCGCAACGTCGGTCTCGGCCGGGATTTCACCCTCTTCGCGCTCGAGAGCGGCAAGGTGGAATTCGATCGCGGCGGTCGCCGCATCAACGTGGTTCCCGCGGGGGCCTGAGCAAAATTTCCTCCTCGTGAAAGACCGGAGCCCGTCGCGGGTTCCGGTCTTTTATTTTCGGGTGGTGCCTCGCGGCGCAAATCGGGATTGCCGCGCGGGGCGGCGGACTGAATGATGCGGGTCATGCTCGACCTCATGCAGAAAGGCGGACCCGTCATGTGGGTCATCCTCGCGTTGAGCGTGGTCGGGTTGGCCGTTTTTCTCGAACGCCTGGTTTACCTGCACCGCGCCCAGGTGCGGGTGGGCGAGTTTATCCGCGGTCTGGCCAACCTGGTGCGCGACGACCGCATCGAGGAAGTGCGCAAGCAATGCCTGGCCACGCCGGGCCCGGTGGCGCGCGTGGCCTTGAGCGCGGTGCTGGCGCGGGATTGTCCGCGCGCCGAGCTGCGCGATATCGTGCAGGAGGCGGGCCAGCTCGAAGTTCCGCGCCTCGAGCGCCATCTCGCCTTGCTCGGAGGCATCGCCTATGTCGCGCCACTGCTCGGGTTGCTCGGCACGGTGCTCGGGTTGCTCGAGGCATTCTACCGCGTTTCCACCCAGGGCGGGTATGCCACGGTGGCCGATCTTTCCGGTGCGATTTACCAGAGCCTCATCTCGGCGGCGGCCGGCATCGCGGTGGCCATCCCCGCGCTGGTCGCGGCGGGATACATCTCCGCGCGCGTTCAGGATGTGGTGCATGACATGGAGCGCGCCGGCATCGAGATGGTGAATTTGCTCAAGAACAAGACGCTGGCCGCCGCGGAGATCCTGGCCATGGACGCCGAGCCGGCCGACGAGGCATGAGGCTGCAACGCGCCTTCCGCCTGCGCGGTGTCGTGCCGGTGCTGACCTCCGGGCTCAATGTCATACTGCTCCTGCTTTTTTTCGTCCTGCTTTCCACGTCTTTCCTTCTCCGCCCGGGCATCGCGCTGGAATTGCCCTCCTCGCGGTCGTTGCTTCCGGCCATGCAGGATCCGGTCGTGCTGGCCATCACGGGCGGCGCGGGCGCCATGGTTTACTACGATGATGTCGCGGTCGAGGTGGACCAGATCGGCGCGCGCCTCGATTCGCACCGCGGGGCCGCGCGGCAGGTGGTGATCAAGGCCGACCGCGATGCGCCGCTTGCTTTGGTCGCGCAGGTGACCGATCTGGCTTTGGCGCGCGGTTTCTCCGTCGCGTTGGCCGCCACGCCGCCGCCCGGACGATGAGCGCGTTGACCGAGAGGTTGGTCAATGTTTTCCATTGGCCCGTCGCCCACCCGATCCGCCTGCTTCTGCCGGGCATGATCCTGCTCTCGTTGTTTGTTCATGCGCTGGCCGCGTATCTGGTGCGTTCCGCTCCCGCGCCGCGTGCCGCGCTCGCGCCTTGGCCGGCCAAAGTCTCCGTCATTCCGGCCGAGGACGCGCCTGGTTTGCTCCTGCTCGCCGCGCGCGATCCCTCGTGGCTCGACCCGGGACGTTACCGCGACCGGCTTGTTCCGTCTCCGCGGCACGAGCGGACCGTCCTGGCCTTGAAGCCCGCGCTCCCGCCACTGCTTGCTGCGCCGCGGGCCAGCGCACGCGGCCAGTGGGTGCCGGCACTTCCTCCGTTGGCCATGAAGCCGTGGTTCGAGGCGGTCACGGGAAAATTGCCCCCACCCTCCTTTGTGGCCGCCGGGGCGCGTTTCGAATCGGGAGCCGCCGGCGTGACCGAGGATGTGCTCGCACGGCTGCGCGCCGTGGCACCGGACCGGCCTCCGGGCCGGGCAACCGAGTTGCTTGTGGTGCTCGCCCCGACGGGAGACGTGCGCCACGCCTGGGTGCTGCGCGGCAGCGGCGATGCTTCGCTCGATCTGGCGGCCCAGCGTGCCGTGCAAAGGGCCCGGTTCGCCCCGGCCGAAGGCGGGCGGCGCGATGTCCTGCGCATTTTCTGGGGTCCCCGCGGCCCGCAGTCATGATCACGTTGCCGTTGCACGTCATGCCGCTCGTTTATGCGGGCGTTTTCCTTGCCGCGGTGATTGCGCTCTGGCTACTTTACGACCGGCGACGAGAACGGCGCCGGCGCGAAATGTGGCAGGGGCTGAGCCAGTGCCGCCTCTGCGCGGAATGGCTCCGGCATGGCGTGGACGCGAAGTTGTTCCGTTGTCCTTCGTGCGGAGCACTCAACGAGAAAAATCACTTCAACGACATTTGACACCATGGGCATGTGGATCGGCAGAAACCGCAAAGCGAGGGTCACCTACGGCTTCGATGAAATCGCGCTCGTTCCGGGGGCGGTGACGATCAACCCGAACGAAGTCAACATCACCTGGGAAATCCCGCGGCCCGACGGCGGGGCGATCAAACTCGCCCTGCCTGTCCTGGCCAGCGCGATGGACGGGGTGGTTGACGCGCGTTTCGCCGCGGCCATGGGCAAACTGGGCGGACTCGCCGTGCTCAATCTCGAGGGTGTGCAGGTGCGCTACGAGGATGCCGACGCGGTGCTGGCCGAGGTGCTGGCGGAGGACAAAGACAAAGTCACCGCGTTGCTGCAGAAAATTTATCTCGAACCGGTCAAAGAAGACCTCATCGCCAGACGCATCAAAGAGATCAAAGACGCGGGGGTCATCGCCGCGGTCAGCGCCATCCCCCAGAAAGCCGAGCGCTGCGGCGCGATCGCGCAGGAAGCGGGCGTCGACGTTTTTGTCGTGCAGAGCACTGTCTCGACCGCGCGGCATATCTCGAGCGAATACAAGATGCTCGATCTCGCGGATTTCTGCCGCGCCATGAAGTGTCCCGTCATCGTCGGCAACACCGTGACTTATGACACGACGCTGGAAATCATGGAGTGCGGTGTCTCGGGTGTCCTTGTCGGCGTGGGTCCCGGTGCGGCCTGCACCTCTCGCGGCGTTCTCGGTCTCGGCGTGCCGCAAGTCACCGCCACGGTGGATTGCGCCGCGGCGCGCGACGCGCACTACAAAAAATCGGGTCGCTATGTTCCGATCATCACCGACGGCGGCATGAACAAGGGCGGCGATGTCTGCAAGGCGCTGGCCTGCGGGGCCGATGCGGTCATGGTCGGCAGCGCTTTCGCCAAGGCGGAGGAAGCGCCCGGTCGCGGTTACCACTGGGGCATGGCCAC
>JBILUI010000239.1:0-7905 GCA_044371145.1 Chthoniobacterales bacterium
GATTCAAGATGGACGACAACAGCTTCGCTTCGGGATCAGCCGTGCCGCTGAACGGCGTGACAACGATCGCCCCGGGCGAGTCGGTGGTGTTCGTCGAATCAGCTGCGCCGCTCACCGATGTCCCGGCCTTCCGCACGTTCTGGGGCTTCGCCGGGTCGGTGCAGGTCGGTTCATACACAGGCAACGGCATCAGCTTCGGTTCCGGCGGTGATGGTGTCGTCATCTTCAACGCGGCCAATAACGAAATCACGCGCGTCACCTTCGGCGCGGCCACCACCGGCCGGAGCTTCTACTACGTTTACAATGCCGCGGGCACGATGCTGAGCACGGGATCGCCGATCAGCACCACAGGTTCTCTCGGCGCGTTCACCTCGGCCAACGCCTTGGGCAATGTCGGTTCGCCCGGAATCTCGGCCAACTCCCTGGATCTTGCCTTTACCAGCGGCATCAACAAGTTTGCCCGGACCGGGACACTTTATTCCTCGCCGGTCACCTTCCAGAAAAAAAACGGCAGCGACGTGGCCACGCTTTCCATCGTTTCCGGTCCGGCTTGGCTCTCGCTGTCGAATGTGACGCAAAGCGGCGCCACGCTGACCGGCACGCCCACGACGTCACAGACCGGACCGCAGACGGTCACGCTGCGCTTGGAGGTCAGCGGGCAGACACCGGTTGAGTTGACCGGAGTCATCACCGTCTTCGCCGCGCAACCGCGCATCGTGCTCAATGAATTCAACGGCGTCGGCGCGACCTCGCTCCATGCCAGCCTCGCCGGCGATTTGCGCCTCGGGCGCATCGAGGGCAACGGAGGCGATTGGTTCGAGCTGGTCGTGGTCGGCACGGGTTTCGGGTCCACCGTCGATTTGCGCGGCTGGCGGATCGACGTGTCCCAGGTGACCGGCGGCGCGCGCCTGACCGACACCATCACCCTTTCGCAAAACAGCTTCTGGGCGTCCGTGCCCGCCGGGACGATCCTGACCTTCACCGAAGACAACGCCGCGGAGGGCGGCTATGACACAGTGCTTAATGCCGACAACCGCCTGGCCACCGCGCGGTATTCCTGGAGCAACATCTGGCTGGGCGACACGGCGCTGATTGCCTCGGTCGCCGGCGCGTCCACCTCCGGAATCGGCACGACCGCGTCCGGCATCGTCATCAACAACGACGACACGCAGATCGCGGTGCGCAATGCCGCGGGGATCTACGAATTCGGTCCGGTCGGCGAAGGCACCTGGCGCTATCCTGAGATCAACGCCACGTCCTGTTTCTACCTCGCCGCCGATCCGGGCAGCGGGATTTATCCCGGGCAGGTGCAGTCCGACGCGCGCTATTCGGCCCTGTATTTCGGCAAGGATCCGGTCGTGCCCTCCACCTTCGGTCTGCCCAACCTGGGCGAGGCGGGGCGGCAACCTTTCTTCGGCGTCTCCATGCCCTACTTCGCCTCGCGTCCGTGGCGTTTCGCCCGCGAGGGCGAGTTCACCGCCGCCACGGTGGACTATCGGCAGGACCAAGGTCAGACCGTGACCTTCCAGCTCCGGGCCAAAGGCGGCGGGGCGCTTCCTCCATGGGTCGACGTGCCCTTCGCCTCGGGCTTTTTCGCCGACATCGACCTGTCCCCGCAAGCAGGGGACGCCGGGACCTATGAGCTGGAACTCGTCCTCACCGCCAACGGCGTGCAGACCGTCGAACCCTACACGGTGGTCGTGCTGCCCGCCTCCAGCGCCGTCATCCTCAACGAATACAACGCCGTCTCCTCCGCCAACCTGCTCAACGGCGGAGTCATTCCCGATCCGCCGGACGGCGACGGCGAGGACACCTTCTTCGGCACGGTCCCGGGCAATGGCGGCGACTGGTTCGAGTTGGTCGTGGTCGGCGACGGAACCGCGGGCACGATCGACATGCGGGGTTGGAAGATCGAGATCAAAGAGGTGGCCGGCGATGTTTTTGTCCCGCAGGACACCCTGGTTTTGTCGCAGGACAGCTATTGGGCAGCCGTGCCGACCGGAACGATCCTCACCTTTGCCGAGAACACCACGGCCGAAGGCGGACTCGACACGTGGATCCACAAAGCGAATCGGCGCGGTCAGGCCGGCGGATCAATACCGGGTGCGGGCGGCTACGTCTGGAGCAATATCAACATCTTTGATGTGACCTACATCGACCAAGCCGCCAGCACGATCAGCGAGGGCATCGGGGTGAGCAGCAACAACACGCAGTTCCGCATCCTCAAGCCGCGAGTCGGATCACCGGGAGACTATGACATTGTGGCCGGTCCGGCCGGCGAGGGGATCCAGCCGCTTTCCGGGGTCAACAACACCGAGGTCCTCGAATTGGAAGCCGACCCGACGCCGGCCATCTCGCCCTATCTGGACGAGGCCGCCGCGCAGGATCCGCTCAATTACCTCTACGACGACGGCAACGGCAGCACCTTCGGATCGCCCAACCGTTTCGGCGGTGGAACCCAGGCGCAAAATTTCAACGCCTACCGCACGGCGAACAGCGCTCCCGTTTTCGTCAATCAACCGGCCAAGACGGCCGAGGCCGGCGCCGCGTATTCCTTCACCGCGATCACGCAGGATGCCGAGGGGCACGAGGTGACGGTCAGCGCGGTGAGTATTCCGGCGTGGCTTTCCCTCACGGGCAACACCTTGGGCGGAACGGTGGGACCGGCCGGAACTTATGTCGTTGAATTGCGCGCCACCGATAGCCAAGGCGCAGTCACTCCGCTCAAATACACGCTCAACGTCACCGCACCGCCGGGGGTCAGCTTCGCAGTCTGGGGCGGTGGTGCCGCCGCGAACTCCGACCACGATGGCAACGGCTACACCGCGCTGGCCGAGTTCGCTCTTGGGGCTTCTGCTCCGGGCGCGTCCTTCCCCGTGCCTGTGCAGGGCGCGACCAGCGCGGGCGGCACCAATTTCCTCACCCTCACCGCCACGGTGCGGACCAATGGCACTGGATTAACCGTAACCGGCCAGTCGGCCGCTAATCTCGCTGCCACCAACCCCTGGAGCGGGGTGGATGTCGATTTCGTGCCGACCGGCGCGACCGATGTCCCCGACGGCTGCGAAGAGCGCCTCTACCGCACCCCGGCCGATGGAACCCGCAAATTCCTGCGCCTGCACATCGAGCTGGCCGAATGAGCACCGTTGCCGCAGTGCCGGAAGGCCAGGCGTCACCGGCGGGGCTCCAAGGAGTGGCATCGGCATCCTGCCGATGCCACCGCCTGTACGCCGGCCTCACGGGCCTCGACGCTTTTGTGACGAAGAATTCACAACTTTCGCCTCCCGCCGCGGTGGGCGCCCCCATTCACTAACTTTCGTCCGCACGGTCGTCCCCGCGGACCGTGACCCGCCACCCGGTTTCCACCTTGAAAACCGGGGCGCAGCGCGGATAGTGAAGCGATGACAGTCGCCGAGGCCAAAGCCATGCCCATCGGGCAGAAATTGCAGATCATGGAAGCGATCTGGGAGGACCTGCGGGAACGTTTCGAATCCATGCCGGTTTCCGACGAAGTGAAGGCGTTGCTCGACGAACGGCGCGAGCGGGTGGCCCGCGGCGAGTCCCGACTTCTCGACTGGGACCAAGTCAAATCGGCCCTGGGGCGCGGATGATCCGGATCCGCATCTCCGAAGACGCCTTCGGGGGCGGGAAGTTTTAAGTTTGTAGGAATCGGAGCGAGGCGGAGAAAGACTGCTGTATGCAGCCCGGAGGGTGATGCGCAGCACCATCAATTAAGTTTTAAGCAGGCCCTCCGGACTCGTCACCCGCCACTCGACACAGCGCGCGCCGCGCGTCTGTCCCCTGCTTATCTCTCCGATCTCCCCCCGGCCCGCGTGTCGTGCTAGGCTGCGTCTCATGGAATTTCCGACGCGCTATCTCGCCGTGCTCATGCCGGTTTACAACGAGGCACCCACGGTGGCCGGGGTGCTGCGGCGGGTGCTGGAGCAACCGGCCGTGGCGGAAGTGATCGTGGTCGATGACGGTTCGACGGACGGAACACGCGCGGCGTTGGAACGCGTCGCGGCGGAGGAACCGCGCGTGCGCCTGCTGAGTCACCCGCTCAACCGCGGCAAGGGAGCGGCCTTGCGGACGGGGATCGCGGCGCTGACGGCGCCGGTCACGGTGATCCAGGATGCAGACCTCGAGTATGATCCGGGCGAGTATGGCGAGTTGGTCGCGCCGATTCTCGCGGGCCGGGCCGACGCGGTTTTCGGGTCGCGCTTCATCGGCGGGCAGGCGCACCGGGTTCTTTATTTTTGGCACATGGCGGGCAACCGCCTGCTCACGCTGCTCTCCAACATGCGAACCAATCTCAATCTCACCGACATGGAGTGCGGCCACAAAGCGTTCCTCACGGAAAAGCTGCGGGATATGACATTGCGCGAGGACAGCTTCGGCATCGAGCCGGAATTCGCCGCGCAGGCGGCGCGTCTTGGGATGCGGCTTTACGAGGTCGGCGTGTCCTACCGCGGGCGCACCTACGCCGAGGGCAAGAAGATCACCTGGCGCGACGGGTTGCGGGCGCTGTGTGTCATAGCGCGGGGCTGAGTTTGTCCGGCCGCACCTTGAGCACGCGCATCTGGAAACCGGCGGCCATGGGCGAGCCGTAGTAGGGCACGGGTTCGAGCCACGGCGGCATCGTGCCGAGCGGATCGCACAGACGGTAGGCCAGCGATTGCTTGATCAGCGCAAGATCGTCGGAGTCGAGCGCGATGCGCACGGAGGATTCGGCCAGCGTGGTGTCCTGCTGCAACACGACGTGCGTGATGCCGCGCTCGCGGGCGATGCGCTTGGCCTCCTCGTCGCCTTGGTCGGCGAAAAAGACCGCGGCTTCGCGCACGCCGTGCGTGTTTTCCCAATACAGTGCCGCCGTGCCGCGCACGTCGCCGAAGAAATGGAGCGCGGGGGTTTGTCCGGGTCCGGACATCACCCGCACCGGCCCGAGCTGCGCGAGCCGCTTCAAGTTGAAGGCGAGGTCGCGGCTCGCGATGGTCCAAGCCAGTGTGCCGTCGAGCACGCCGGCCTCGCGGCGCTTGAAGTTGTCACCCACGCCGAAGCCGAAGAAGACCAGCAGCGGCAGGACCGTCGCCGCGTAGCCCGCGCCGAGGATCCAACCGCGGCGGCGGCTGGCGCCGAGCCATTCGCCTGCGGCACGGAGAGTCGCGAGGCCGAGGCAGGCGAGGGAAATACTGACCAAGCCCGCCCAGCGCACCTGCACGAAGAGCATGGCACTGGTGACCAGCGCGGCGCCGAGCGTGGCCAGCAGTCCCGCGCGGGTCGAGGCACGCACGCGATCGCTCGCGGCCAGGATGAAGGCCAGCGGCAGGAGCAGGGGCAGCAGACCGAAACGCGCGAGCAAATGCAGCGCTCCGTTGTTGCGCAGGCTGTTGGTGAAGGGTTCGAATTCGTTGATGAAGTCATGCTGCCGCCGCATGGCGCCGTCGCGCCAGGCGTGCCAGGTGTCGGGTCCGGCGACCAAGGCAAGGAGGGGTAGGGTCATCACGCCCAGCGCGAGGACGACCCAGCCGCGCCGGGCGCGGGGAAATGTTCCCGTCACCCGCCAGGCCGCCGCCGCGGCGAGGATCTCCCCCGCCGCCCAGAGCGCCGCGGCGTAGAGCGGATGATTCACCTCGAGCCGCATGCCGAAGTGCGACGGCGCGTATTCGAGCAGATAGAGGGCGAGGGCCGCGAGCGCCGCCGTGGTGCCCCACCGCCGGAAGAGGGATGGGTCGAGGGTTTCGTCTTCTTCCGCCGACCGCAGGAACATCCCGGCCAGCAGTCCGGCCCCGGCGCCGGCGAGGATAAAGATCTGCTGTGTGGCGCCGACCCACAGGCCGGCGGCCGCGCCGGCCGCCGCCACGAGCATGGCCCGGCGCGCCGCGGCGGCGTCCGGCTCCGACACCGCGCGGCGTCGCGACGACGGGACCCAGCCGCCGCCAGCCATGAGGAAGCCGAGCAGCAAAAGCAGCGCCGCGGTGTTGTGCATGCCGTGGTGGTCGGGCCGCGCGTAGCCGTAGTCCCACATCACGGCCGGCAGACAAGCCAGCAGGAAGATCAGCGCGGCCGCAGAGCCCGCGCCCCAGCGCCGGGTGATCCACCACGCGACGAAAGCGAAGACGAGGAGAAGCAACACGGGGGCGGCGTAGAGCCCCCACGTTTCGATGGCCTGCGCGTGGGCTTCGCCGGTGAAAAGCGAGGTGAGCGCGCCGCCGGCGACGAGCCACCAGATCCAGCCCGAGTTCCAATGCACCTCGCGTCCGTAGGGCACATTGTCGAGGTCGGTGTGGCGCACGCGCAGCGTCTCGCCGCGGGCCACGCTTTGCGCGTAGCGCATGAAGTAATACGGATCGTTGTCGAGGAAGATGCGGGGCGGATTTTTGAACTCCGGGATCATGCCGCCCCATTGCGTGCGGCCGGCGGCGCCTTGTTCGCGCGGGGCGAGGGAAGGTTTGATCCATGTCTCTTCGATGCCCCACGAGTGCAGAGCGATGAGCAGCAGCGCGCCGGCGAAAGCGGCGGCGAGAAGAAAACGGGGGAGGCTCATGGAGGGCTGAAGCGGGAGACCTGAAACCTGAGTGAAATTGTAGCGGCGCCGTCCCCGGCGCCGGTTGTTGGAGGGAAGAACTGCCGTCGCCGGGGACGGCGACGCTACATAAGATCAATGCTCACTCGTCACTTTTTTCCTCCGGCGGGTTGCCGCCGGGATTGACCTTGATCGTCACGTCGAGGAAGGGCGCCACGGCGGGGTCGTCTTGGTATTTCCGGAAAAACGGATCTTCCTGCAGGATGCCGACGAAGAGGATGGGCTGCATGTTCTGCCGCGCGCCTTCGAGCATTTGCGCGGCGGACGCGCTTTCGCCGCGGCTTAGGTCGATGGCCGCGGCCGTGAGCAACCAGTCGCCGGCCGGCGGGTCGAGTTGCACTTGCGTTTGCGTTTCCGCGACGAGGGCGTCGAGACCGTCGCCCGCTTCGAGGCGCGCGAGGCGCTGTTTGAGCGCGTAGAGCGGCTCGCCCGGATTGCGCGACATGGCTTGGGCGAGTTTTTCCAGCGCTTCGGCCGGTTTGCCGTCGCTGCGCAGTGACTCGCTCCAATTGTAGTAGGCCATCGCGTTAGCCGGATCGGCCTCCACCGCAGCGGCAAACTCCTTTGCTGCCGTGGTGTGGTCGCCCTCGCGAGCGGCCATCGTGCCTATAAGAATATGCGCGTCGCTCACGGCTTCCTCGTTCGCGATGCACTCGCGCGCGATTTCCGCGGCGCGGGCGTTGTCGCCCGCTTGGTAAGCGGCCACCGCCATTTGATAGCGCACGCCTTTGAGGTTTTCGTCTTGGGCCAGCGCTTCGCCGAATTTTTCCAGTGCCTTCTCCGGCTCGCGTCCGAGTTGCAGGTCGAGTCCTTCGCCGAGCGCTTGCACCGCGGCGGGGTCGGGTGTCGGGGTCGGACTGGCCTCGGCGGTGGCTTCTGCGGCTGGTGCGGGGGTGGGGCGTTGCGTGGTCCACCACCAGACAGCGGCGGCGAGAAGAAGCAGGGCGATGAGGATTCCGATGAATTTGGCCATGGGCTGCCAAACTTCATGGAATCGCGGGCCAGCGCAAGCCGCCAGATTGTCACAAGTCTGACACAGGTGGCGCGCGGGGAAGGGAAGAGTTTCAAGTTTGTAAGAATGTAAGTTTTAAGAACGGAGCTTGCTTGAAGCGTCGCGATGGACCTGGTGTCCGTCGAACGCAACGGGCCGGAAAAGTAGAAGCGGCGTCTCGCCGCTTAACCTTGAACGACAAGCGGCAAGATGCCGCTTCCACCTTAAGCGCACCTGCGCTCTTTGGCCCGTTGCGTTCCACCGGTCCCGCGCCTGCGGGACCGGTGGCGACGCTCGGAACTCCGACCGTATGCCGTATGCGTGATGCCTC
>JBILUI010000011.1:0-27989 GCA_044371145.1 Chthoniobacterales bacterium
CAGCAGGGCGAGTAGGGAAAAAGAGAAGGCTGAGCCGGAAGGGATGAAACTTGAGTTTGAAAGCTGAGTGAGGGAGGAGAAGGCGGAAGCTTGAGTTTGAAACTTGAGCAGGACGCAGGCAGACCTTCCCTCAACCCTCAACTGGCGGCAGGCCGATCCGGCTCTGGGGCGCTGGTTTCAAGTTTCAAACTCAGGTTTGGCGAGGGCCTGTCTCCGTCTGCGACTCCGGCTCCGCCTTTGTCGTCCCCACCCTTGCCGCAGGCTTGAATTTGAAGCCTGAAATTTTTCCGTCCTCCGTGCCCTCCGTGACTCCGTGAGAGGTCGTCTTTCCAAAATGTTTCTGTTCCCGCGAGCACCGCATTGCGGCCGAGCGTTCAGTTCGATCTGTTAAGGCCTCTCTCTCGGCCGTCGCTTGCCGCCTCGCGCAGAATCCCGGCCAAGACGTGCCGACGCTGGTCGGCTGGCACGTTGAGATCTCGGTCCGGTCTGGCCAAGGAGACGAGCATCACCTCTTCGACCGACTCCATTTTGTGAAGTCGGTAGGGCCGCTGTCCCAGACGGACGCGGATTTCGGTGAGGAGAACCGACAAGTCTTCGTTCCGTGCTCCGGCTGGCTGGCTTTTTTGTGTGCCGACAGTTCGCTCCTTCCAATCGAGATACATTTTCTTCACACGGGTGTAGATGAAGAAGTCGTTGCCCGCCGTCAACACCCGCGGGTCCGCTTTACTGATTTCTGGGGTCGGCTTTGGTGCTTCAGGAAGAGCTGTTGGGACCGGCTTGTCCGGCGGAGCGCAGCCTTCGCTCAAAAGAAAATACCCAACCAGGCCGATCAGGATGAGCAGCAGAAGGTTTTTCATAACCGAAGCGCAGCTTTTCGCCGCCCGCCCCCGCTGTCCAGACCGAACCGCGCTTACTTCCACTTTCCCCGCTGGCTCTCCTGCGGTAGAGTCCAATCATGTTTACTCCCGTCACACGTCACAAGTCACACGTCACTGGCCGCGAAGCGGCCGCCTTCACCCTCATCGAACTCCTCGTCGTCATGGCCATTATCGCCATTCTGGCGGGGCTTGGATTCGGTGCGGTGCAGGGCGCCTTGAATTCATCCAAGCGCGCACAAGCTCGCAACGACGTCAACCAGATGGCGGCGGCCGTGAAGTCTTACGCGCTGGAATACGGACGCCTTCCGGAGTCCGGCGAAGTTGTCTCCGCGTTGACGGGCGACAACCCGAAAAAGATCGTCTTTTTCGAGGCCAAGCCAGCCAAAGGCGATCCGCCCAAGAACGGACTGGCTGGAGACGAGATGCTGGATCCGTGGGGCAATCCTTACACCTTCCTTTTAGATGATGACTACGACAACAAGGTGAATGGCGTCCTGACGACGGTGATCGTCGAAAGCCAAGGCGACGAGAAGGGCACAATTTCGAACGTGAAGTAGTCAGACCTCACCATACGAGTCCACCGCCAGCTTGAGCGCACGGCAAAGATAAAATCGTAAACCTCGGAAGAAAAACGATTCCACCGGGGCGGAAAACTTCCGAGGACAGGCGGTAAAAGTTTCCGCGACTTAGCGCGAGGCCATCACATCCGGATACTTGCCGTATTCACTCGCCACAAAAGGCGTCAGATAAATCGGCATCAACTGATCGGCATACCGCTCGTATTGCGTGCTCCAGCCATCCGGGGCCTTCGTGCCGGGGGCGTTCCATTTGAAAGACTCAATCAACTCATCGTTATACCCGACTCCGACCTGTGCCGCCACCGGCGCACCGAATCGCGCCGCCGCACTGGGCGACATGTAAAGCACTGCGTTATGGCTGCCAGCCTTCACGTTGGAGTAGCGCACCGTCCCGGAAAGCACCCGGTATTGGTCCCCCTTTTGAACCAATACGTCATAATAAAAGGCGATCCCGTTGGCCCAACCCGGGGTGCTGCGGAATGGAGCCAATAGCCGGAGCCACGCACCGCCGCCCGGAGCATTGGCCGGCTCGGCCTTGAAATCCTTCACCTCGACGGGAGGCGGCGGAGGCGAAGCAGCAGGGGCTTGGGAGAGGCAATTTGCTGCGGGGAGCAAGAGAACAAGGACAGCTAGAAGCAATTTGGTGGTTTTCATAAATCAGAGAAACTTCTTTGATAGCACCTTCAGCCGGGGACTTCCAGTGGCCGGGTCGACATCGACAAATACGTCAGCTTCAAGGAGCGCCTGACTGCGTGCGCCGGCCGAAATGTATTCGCCGCGAGCATAAACGGTGAAGACACGGCTTTGGGTGACCGCACCATTGGCCATGGCGCGGACGACGGCTTCACGGCCGAACTTCGTGGTGGTAACGGAGGAGAGGTTAGTCATCACCGCAAGCGCGCCGCCTAGGGAGGGAAGCGCGGGACGAGGAAGCGCCACGAAGTCAGCTGCAGCCGAAGTGGACAAACCCGGAGCGTTGGTCAGATAAGCCGTGGCGGTGGCAAGTTTGCGTGTGAGCACGTTGAATCCACCGTCTTGGAGAAGACTGTTGGTTGTCGTCACGTTCGAACTCGTTGCGGTCGGAGCTAGGAAGGGCATCGTCGCGTAAGCCGTTGGACCGTTTGTGAATCCCCCGGCCAAATAGTCGAGAAGAACATGATCTGCATTGGTAGGATTGTTTGTCCGTGTGAGATTTAAGGTCTGCCAAGGTTTGCCGGTCCAGAGGTAGCCGATTTCGCCGATCGAGTCACAATTGGTGGAAGCAAACCTATTCAAGTGGTTCGTGATGGCGCCAGCGCTGAACCAATTGAAATTCATGGTGAGGCCCTGAGCCTCGTCCCACTCGGGGTCAGCGCCATTAGTCAGAGTCAAAGCACTCACTCCGGCAGCAGGCGCAGGAATGGATGTGCCAAAGCTAGTTACCGAAGGAAGGTTGGTCCAAGAAGTCGTTCTAAAGTTAGCTCGGGGGTCCGAATTCATATACAGGTTGGCTGTGTTGGCATAAGGCCCAGCTTCCGTGAACTTGACGATCAACGACAAGGGGCCCGCTCCGCCCAAAAGGATATTCGCCGGCTCGACAGCAATGGTCATATTGGTGGGAAGCACTTGCACGTAGCCGCTTGCGCCCCCCCCGGTCGGAGTGTAGCGCAATCGCAACTTGGTAATGACAAAACGCCCATTTTGCAGCGTCATGTTCGTCGGCCCGCGGGCCGGCCAATTGCCGGTGGTAAAACCGTAGAAAGGCGTGGCATAACTTGCCGTGCCCGCCAAGCCCACACTCTGCGGCCAATTGTTGCCGGATCGTGGAGAAAAAGCGGTTATGGGGCGACTGCTGATTTGGTCGCTGAGGTCGTTGGTCCTGAAATAGGGACCCGCTTGGCTGCCAAGTCCGGGAACTCCGTTTTGTATCGTGCCCTCAACGCGAATATTTATTTCCGGCTGATATGCAGCTGCCGATACACCTGCGCTTGACCACGGAAAAGCCAATCCCAAGGAGCACAGCACGCGCGTCGAGTTCACCTGCCCGGCAGTGCTTCGGTTAAAGACCAGACCCACGGTGACAAAGTTGATGACAGGATGCCCCATCACCAAACCGCTACTGTCTCTTTTCATCTCCACGCCGAAGTAACTGGGCGACGTATCGCTGTCGGTTGTCGGAACCATGTCATCATCCAAATAGTCGAGCAGATTAGCCACAATCTGCCTCTGGTCGGTCGCAGAATATTTTCCGGCCGTGGCCAACCAGTTGAGGTCACCCCCTCCCCAGTTTATTTGATTGGTGGGGTTGGCTTTGAGGAGATCCTCTACCAGCAACGCTCTGGGGGAAGTTGCGCCCTGCGCGGAGGAAATACCGCTATTAAGATACCGCGCCAGTTGCGCGAGATTAAGTTTCCGACGCCCGCCCGGCGAGGCTGCAGATGACGGGCTGGAGAGCGTGAAGAAGTAACGACTTACCCTGCCTTGGAGTCCGGGATCCAGCAGGTTGAACGTGGCCGGAGTAAGAAGGCCGTTGGAAACGGAGCGAAAAGGAGTTGGCTGTCCGAACAAGTTGGTGGTGCCTGTGGTGTAGCTGCGGATGTCGTTGAGCTGCGACAAGGCCGAGGCCGGCATCGGTGCCACGGAAGTGCCGTTGGCGGAAGGCAGCACAAGAGACGCATTCGTGATATCGGCCAAAAGGCCGCGGGACGCACCGGACGCGCCCCACCACGAGAGGTTCTGCTTGCCGCTGCCGTCATCGACCCAAAACGCGTAGCGATTGGTGGAGAAATTGTTCGTGGTCAGGTTGGTATAGGATGCTCTGACAACGATCCCGTCATTGGTGCTCGTGCCGGACACAAGCAACGTGGCGAGCTCACCGCCAGTTCCCGAGTCGAGATAGACAGGCTGCGCGCTGGAGAACTGCCAGACGCCGCCGACAACAGAGCGGGGCCGAATGTAAGTCCGGTAACCGCCGGCCTGAGGTTCCGCGCCCGAGACATAGCTGAAGTTCGCGGCATTCGACTGAATGAGTGCCATGGCCTCGGCCAAACCGGCCTCGGCCGCCAACTGCGCCCGCGTGTAGTTGGCCACGGAGCGCGAAGACGCGCGGTCGGCCGTGGTGCTCTGCATCAAAGCCACCGCGACCACGGCGAGCATGGCGACGACGATGACCGTGGTAACCAAGGCAACGCCGCCATCCGGGCGGGGGCGAGCGCCAACCGAGGGGCGCCCGTTTTGAGGGGCGCAATCATTTGGAAAGCGGACATTCATCATTGAGGAGGAGGCAAGGCGACACGGAACGGAAAATACCCGGCGGAGCGAAGTTGTTTATTCTCGATATCCAGAGTGCCGATCGAGCTTTCGTCTGCAGCGGAGATGTTCACGTCGATGAGGACCGGACGCTGGCTCGGGTCCGTCAGCGGCAAGCCGTTTGTCCCCAAACGTGTGAAGAAATCGCGGGTGACCTCTCCGCCAGCTGTGGGGTTGATGTAGACGGCACGCTCGTTCGGCACGATGTTGGCGGCCAAAATTTGCGCGTTGGTGGGCGCGGGCAAAGACCCGGCGCTCACGGCGGCGAAAGTGTCGGCACTGCCGACGAAGGCCCTGGTCAAAGCGACGAAGTTGGGATCCGGGTTGTCCGGATCGTCTTCGACCTTGTATTGCACGAAGCAGACATCGCCCACATCACCTGCGCCGCCTTGGTAGTCGGAGGAACGCAGGGTCAGGAAACTGAGGGTGTTAGAAGTGACCTGTGGCCAGAGCAACGGGTTGGTTGGGACCAAAGCATTGGCCAAATCTTGGGCCAGCAGCAGTTCGCCGGCACGGCCCTCGCGCCCGGCAGCGATGGACGCCTCCGTGGTCCTCCACAGGGAAATCGAGGTGGTGAGGGTCGAGAGCAGAATAGCCATGACGATGGCCAGCACCGCGGAGGCAACAAGAACCTCGAGCAAGGTGAAGGCGGCGACCGGCGGCGTTGTGCGCGGGCTGGTCCGGCGGCTGGCGGTTGCGAAGGAGGTGCTCATTTTCGGGCCCGCAGAGTCGTGAAGGTGAGAACGCGCGAGTTCGATAAAGCAACCGAGACCGGCGCGCGGACCTCCACCGTGACACGGACGAGATTTGTCAGCGTCGGGGAAGCGTTGGTCACGCTGACGCGCGCGATGGCGCCGATATTGTTGCGTGCCGACTCGACCGCGTCGGTGTCCGACGCCCCGGCGTTGGTCCACGTCGCGCCGGGGTTGTTCTTGTAATGCCAAAATGGGAAACTCGTCCCCACGAGGTAGCCCATCACGGTCGGTTGGGTAAGAAGGTTGTTCGTGGTGACGGGAGGATCGCCCGTATAGGCGCCGGTGGGAAAAATTACGTTCGTGAAACTCTGCGCTGCGTCTACGGACGAAAGCAACTGTTGCGCAATCATCACACCTAGAGTCTCCTGCGCCGACTCGGCCCGGATCTTCAAGGCAGCGGGCAAGAGACCGAGAATAGCGACAGCAACGAAGGCAAAAATACCGATCGCCACGGTCACCTCGACCAGCGAGAAGCCGTGCTCTCTTTCGATTTTCCGTTCCGTTGGTATCATGGCGCAGAGTTGGTTGCCCGATCCTCGACGGTGACGCGCCCGGTCAGCGGCCGCACGCGCAACAGGAAGTGGTTTTCATCATTGATCAGAAACGAGCCGGTCGGTTCGGTCTTCTCCCCCACACGGATTTCCAGCGTTTGGTTGGCGGGCTTGAGTTTGCCGAAGCGGTCGAAAACGAGGGCGGAAACTTGGTTGATGGCGACAACCCCGTTGGAGCCGGCCAGGCGCGGAATGGAACCTTGCACGCTGACGTTTTGCAGGTCGTCGCTCTCGATGAAAACGCCCGAGGGCATGCGAACCCAGCGCGAAAGCGGAATCATGGAGGCGTTCGTCTCGTCGTCCCGTTTGTCGCGAAAAACAATCAGCGACGAATACCCGGCCGCGGGGTCGGCCGCGCTGAACGGGAAGCCGACGTAGACCGTGGTGCCGTTCTCGATGGCGGCAAGGCGCGCTTGCTCGATGGTCGAGCTGAGCATGTTCATGCCGCCGCGCCGCCCACCCACGCCGACGAGGCCCCGCATCGCCGGGACCATCAAGGAAGAGAGCACGCCGATGATCGCGACCACCACCAGCAACTCGACCAACGTAAAGCCGCGCAAAGGCCGGGCCCAGCCGCGAACCACGAGGGACTGGGGGACGCGGGATCTCATGGCTTAGTTGTGAATCCAGTCGGCTTGGTTGGTGGCGCCGGGGGGGACGCAGTAGAGGTCGAAGAATCCGACGTTGCGGGTCGCAGAAGTGCCTACGCGGTAGATATACGCGACTCCGTAGGGATCGACAAAAGACCGCACAGAGCCGTTGGTGCTCACCATCCCCGGCACCGGTTCGAAGAAAACTTTGCTTTTATTCAATACTCCGGAGCCGGTCAGGTCCGCGTAGAGCGTCGTGGCGTTGGAGGGGTAAGTGCCGAACTCCAGCTTGTAGCTCTCGATCGCGGCGGAAAGAGCAGCCACTTCCGTCTGGGCCCGGGAGGCCGCGCTCTTGCGGTTGACGTATCCCATTCCCCCGAGGGTGAGGCCGGCAAGGATGGCAATAATGGCTACAACCACCATCAACTCGATGAGCGTGAACGCGCCCGCGCGACGCGGGCGCGAGTGGCGTGCGATGGGTGACGCGTCACAAGGAAGAGACATCATAGAAACAGAGCGCTTCCGGGCTGAAGACTGCCAACTGAACACTGAGCCGAGGCTTGGCGAGAGGGGCCTTAGCCAAGACTCCGCGAGGGGAAACGAGCGGTTCATGTATTCACAATGTAAACGCGCAGAGGCCGTGTCAACAGCTTTTCTACGGCCGCGGTAGCTACCAGCCAGTTCTCATGATCTTGGCCCCGCCGCAAAGCGCCCGCCACAGTCCTAGGCGGGAGCCATGCATTTGAACCACAGATTGCACGGAGACCACGGATGATTTCCTGATTGACTACAATGAGGGCAAACCTTGTCTGGAGTTCACCTAATGGTGGGGCCTCCGGTAGGGTTCAGAACATCCGAAAACTCTCTGCTATCGGTGCGATCAGTGTCATGAGCGGTCAAACTCTTTCGCGACGACTTTGCCTTGTCTTCTTGGCCCTTGCCGGCAATTCCTACGCCAATGACCCTCCCCTCATCGTCGACCGATGCGCACCTTCGCGCCGCGCAGTCTTATCTCAACCTCGGCATGCCGCAGGCCGCGTGGGAGGAGTTGGAAAAAATCGACAAAAGCGAAAAGGTGAACCTGCTCGCCATATGGAAAGTGCAGGTCGAAGTCGCCCGTGCACTCGGCAAATGGCAGCTGGTCGGGGAACTGGCGCGGCAATTGGCGAAGCTGGAGCCGGACGAACCTCGCCACGCCGCCAATCTCGACCACGCGATGAGCCGGGTGGCCGAGATGCGCGCGCGAGCATAACCGGCAAGGCGAGAGTTTACCGGTGCGTCTGGCAAGCCACGTTTAACGCTAAAGACCGCCTCGCATGTTTCGTTTAGGTGGCACGAGCGGCTACGGTGCTCGGCAAGCTAGTCTGTAAGCTCTGCGTCACTCCGATACAGCGCCCCGGTGCGCATGCGCAAAGCGTGTGGGCACGCACGCATTTGAGAAATGGGTCGGGTGGGATTCGAACCCACAACCAACGCCTTAAAAGGGCGCTGCTCTACCATTGAGCTACCAACCCTCGCGAGAAGAACGACTAATGTAACGCGCGCGGATGCGCGCTCAAGATTTTTTGCCGAGCCCAAGAGACGAGAGCGCGGATTGCACTTCGGCGGCGTGGTCGCCGGTTTTGGCGCTTTCCACAATCCAAGCGATTTTTCCGTCCACCACGATGAAGGACTGGCGCTTCGCGATGCCCATGACGGCAGGGACGGCGAAAGCTTTGGCCACGGCGCCATCGGAATCAGCCAGCAGAGTGAAGGGCAGATTGTATTTCGCAGCAAAGGCCTTCTGTCCTTCGACCGTGTCGCCGCTCACCCCGATGACCTGCACGCCTTCCTTGGTAAAATCGGGGAAGGCATCGCGCAACGAGCAGGCTTGCGCGGTGCAGCCGGGAGTGTCGGCTTTCGGGTAAAAATAAACGAGCGTCGGACCTTTGGCATAGACCGCGGCCAGATCGACACTTGCCCCATTCTGGTCGGGCGCGACGATGCGCGGGGCTTCGTCGCCGACGGACAGTGCTCCGGCGGGGGCGGTGAGACCGAAAAAGGAAAGCAAGGCGGACAACATGGAGAGAATTTCGCGCACCGGAAGAAAGTAAGCCCGGCGCACGACGAGCACAAGCGGCACTTGCCTTGCGAGGCGCGGGCCCGAATCATCGGCGCTTCATGGCTACGGCAAAAGAAGACCGCGCGGGTTGGCGACGCAAAGTGGCGCTGCTCATCGCTTCTGCCGCGACGCTCGCCGCGCTGGTTGCCCTGCGCGGGCCGGACCAGATCATTGCGGGCGTTGCCGATGCCTCGGGCGCATGGCTGCTTTCCGGCCCATCGCTTTGGAATGCGCAAAGCATCTTTGGCGCCATCGCTTCGCCCGTCTATGCGTTGGCCGGTCCGCGCGGTTGGCAAAATCTCCACGTCGCAGTGGCGTGGCTCTGCCTTGTCTGTTGGATGCTGCCCCTCGCCTCGTCGGCCTGGCGCGGCATGGCCCCGCTCATTCCGGCCCTGCTGGCCGCGGTGCTCTCGGTGACGGACTCGGGTTTGTCCGGATTCGGTCTCGCCGTGCTTGTGCTCTCCGCGTGGCGGTTGCTTTTTTACGATCGTCCGAGCGGGCCCGCGGCATTCCCGGTCGCGGCGTGGCTCGCGGTGTGGTTGTCGCCGGGTGCGTTGCCCGTCGTCTTGGCTCTCGGTTTGGAAGCGTGCGCACGTTGGAAGCGCGCGCGACTCGCGCTGGCAGGTGCCGCGGCGCTCGTCGCCCTGAATATGACGCCGCGAGGGCTGTCTGTGTGGGGCGACGCGTGGATTTTCCTCGCCTGGTCACCGGGACCGTCGCCGGACGCGGACGCGATCGTCGCGGTGTTACTCAATGTGGCGGTGTTGGCCCTCGCCCTGCGTTGGTCGCTGGCGCACCGCTGCGTCGGGGTGGCGCTGGCGCCCGCGCTTTTGTTGCTTTGCTCCGCGCAAGGGCAGCCGGCGTATTTGTGGGCCTTTGCTTTATCCATGATTCCGCTGTGGGTCCCGGCCAAAGAGCAATTGCGCAGCCTCGGAATAAAAGTTCGCTGGTGGGCGGCCACGGCATTGCTGGTGACGGCCGGATTGCTCGCGCTGTGGAGCGGATCGCTCCGCATGAACGATTGGTATAACCTCGCCATGTTACGCGAGACGGCGCAGCCCACTCTGACGCGCGACGCACTGCCTGCGGAGGGACCCGTCTACATCAACCCGCAAGGGCTTGCCCTGGCTCGCTTCTCCGGACCACTGCCACCGAGGGCGTCCGAAGGGGAAACACTGCGCCTGGCACGCGAACCGAAGCTGTGGCGCGCGCAGGACCGCCAAGCCCGCTACGGCGCGGTTTGGTTGCTCGGGGAGAAGTCGGACTACGCCCCGCTGGCGAGGCATCTCGGCGAGTCGCCGGATTGGCGGCTGGCCGCCATTGATGCCACGGGGTTGCTCTTCGTGCGCGGACGCAGCACCGGGGAATTCGCCACCGAGCCAGCGCAACAAATGGCGCGCGGTTTTGTCGGGGCAGCCAACCGTTCGCGCTTTCTGGCCGGTGCGGCGCTGGCCTGCCTGGCGGCTCAGTCCCTGCCCGAAGCCGGCGAGCTTTCGCGCACGTCGGTGCGCAAGTCCGACCTCGCCTCGGCCAGCGCGGCCGCGCGCGCACTCGTCCTCCTCTCGCTCGGCCAGATCGACGGTGCCCTCGAGCAAAGCGCACGCGCCATCGTGCTGACACCGGCCTCCTCGCCCGCTTGGCAAGCACGGGCCGAAACGCTTTTGCACGCAGGACGTGCGGATGACGCGTATGCCGCGGCGCAACGCGCGGCGGAGTTGGCCCCCGGCGACGAGGGTGCGCTGTGGCTCGCGGCCCGGGCAGCCAATGCGGCGAACGCCTTCCAAAGCGAAGCGGAAATTCTCGAGCGATTGGTTGCCCTGACCGAGGGACGCGGCGCGGATACGGGCTTTTACCAACTGTATCTCGGACAATCCTACGCCAAGCAGGGACTTGCCCGCCCGGCGCTGCGCGCTCTGGAAAAAGCCGCGGCCGCGCCGGGCCTGAGCGAGGAGCAGCGCTCCGAATTGCAGGAGGAGATCGCGCGCGTGCGTGAGTCGGCCGGGCGCAACTGAGTTCTTTTGCGCTTAACGCGCGAAGGCCGGCGCATTACGTTTCCGCCGTGAGCAAAAAATCCGCCCGCCCGAAAAAGAGCATCCTCCGCAAATATTCCTCGCAGGTCCTCGACGGACCCGAGCGCGCGCCGAGCCGCGCCATGCTCTACGCGGTCGGATTCCAGGAAAAAGATTTCGCCAAGCCGCAGATCGGCATCGCCTCGACGTGGAGCATGGTCACGCCGTGCAACATGCACATCGACGTCTTGGCCCGCGAGGCGGCCGGCGGCGCAAATGCGGCAGGCGGCAAAGCAGTCATCTTCAACACCATCACCATTTCCGACGGCATCTCCATGGGCACCGAGGGGATGAAATACTCCCTCGTCTCGCGCGAGGTCATCGCCGAATCGATCGAAACGGTCGTCGGCTGTGAGGGATTCGACGGCTTCGTCGCCATCGGCGGATGCGACAAAAACATGCCCGGCTGCATGCTGGCCATTTCGCGCCTCAATCGCCCCGCGGTCTTCGTCTACGGCGGCACCATTCTGCCGGGCTGCCTCAACGGACGGAACCTCGACGTCGTTTCGGTTTTCGAAGCGGTGGGCCAACACGCGGCGAAAAAAATCGACAACAAAGAGCTGCAGAAAATCGAATCCTGCGCCATTCCCGGCGCCGGATCCTGCGGCGGCATGTATACGGCCAACACCATGGCCTCGGCCATCGAAGCGATGGGTATGAGCCTGCCGAACAGTTCGGCCCAAGCCGCGGTGTCCGCGCACAAAAAGACCGATGCGCGCGACGCGGGCGCCGCCGTCGTCAACCTGCTGAAGCGCGGCATCCTGCCCTCGGACATCATTACGCGTGAGTCCTTCGAAAACGCCATCACCGTGATCATCGCGCTGGGCGGATCAACCAATGCCGTGCTGCACATGCTGGCCATGGCCCACGCGGCCAACGTGAAATTGGACATCAACGATTTCACCAAGATAGGACGCCGCGTGCCGGTGCTGGCCAATCTCAAACCGAGCGGCAAATACCTCATGTCCGAACTCGTGGCCATCGGAGGCATCGTGCCGATGATGAAGGAACTGCTTTCCGCCGGATTGCTCCACGGCGACTGCATGACGGTGACAGGCAAAACACTGAAGCAGAATCTCGCGCCACTCAAACCGTATCCCAAAGGCCAGCAAATCATCCGCCCGCTGGACAACCCGATCAAAAAGGACAGCCACCTCGTCATCCTCCACGGCAACCTCGCCCCGGGCGGATCGGTGGCCAAAATCACGGGCAAAGAAGGCGAAAAATTCCGCGGGAAAGCCCGCGTCTTCGACTCCGAGGAAGCCGCGCTCGCTTCGATCCTCAAGGGCGGCGTCAAAAAGGGCGATGTCATCGTCATCCGCTACGAAGGACCGCGCGGCGGCCCCGGCATGCGCGAAATGCTCGGCCCCACCTCGGCCGTGATGGGCAAAGGCCTCGGCAAAGAAGTCGCGTTGATTACCGACGGACGTTTCTCCGGCGGCACACACGGCTTTGTTGTCGGGCACATCACACCGGAAGCCTTCGATGGCGGGCCGCTTGCGCTGGTCAAAAACGGCGACACCATCGAGATCGATGCGGTGAAGCACAAATTGACGCTCGAAATATCCGCCGCAGAAATGAAACGCCGCAAAGCCAAGTGGAAAAAGCCGGCCCCGCGCTACCGCCGCGGCGTGCTGGCCAAGTTCGGAGCCTTGGCCACGAGCGCCTCGACCGGCGCTGTGACCGACGCGGGGTTCTGATGCTTCGCGCGGTTATTTTCGATTGGGACGGCGTGGTCGTCGATTCCTCGGCGCATCACGAACGCAGCTGGGAAGTCCTCGCGACCAATCGCGGTCTTCCCCTCCCCCCGGATCACTTCAAGCGAGGGTTCGGGAAGAAGAACAACGTGATCATTCCCGATCTCGGCTGGGCTGCGGATCCGACGGAGGTCGATGCGCTCGCGCACGAAAAAGAGGAGATCTACCGCGCGATGGTCCGCGAGAAAGGAATCGAACCCCTTCCCGGCGTGCGGGAACTTCTCGCCGGGCTGCGCGAGAAGGGCATTCCTTGCGCCATCGCCTCCTCGACCGAGCGGGCCAACCTCGATCTGCCGCTCGATCTGATGGGCCTACGCGACTTTTTCCAGGTCATCGTCTCCGGCGAAGAAGTGATCCACGGCAAACCGGATCCGGCGGTTTTTTTGGTGGCGGCGAAGCGTCTCGGGATCGTCCCCGCTGACTGCGTGGTCATCGAGGACGCGCTGGTCGGGATCGAAGCGGCCAAGCGGGCCGGCATGGCGGTGCTCGCCGTGGCCACGACCAATCCCCTCGAAGCTCTCGGTTCCGCGGATGCCGCCATCGGATCGATGGCCGAGGTCACGCCCGCCCGCCTCGCCGCACTCGCCGGGACCTGAAAAAAGTTGTCCGGATCGCTTGCGCGCGAGCCTGATCAGTGAAACATTTCGGGGATATGACCAAGCCGACGAAGGTTTCGCACCGTCTTGAACTGAATCTACCTTACCACGGACCAGCGCTGCGAACCATCGCGTGCCTGATCGAAGAAAACCTCGCCTGTCACCCCTCGCCCAACGCCAAGCTCGAAGGGCTCGAGGGAGAATGGGGACCGGATATCGCCGAATCCTGGACCGCGCTGCACGATTTGAAAGAGCAGCTCGAGGCCGCCGCTGATCGAGTGGACGCGGCGCTCGAAAGCGCGGACTGCTAGGCCTCCGGTATCGACGCCGCGCCCGCGATCGGGCAATTTCGCCGCGTGTCCGGCGAAGTCCTCAAACAGCTCGCGCTGCCAGTTGCGCTTTTTGCCATTCTTTTCGGCATGGGGCTGAGCCTCGTGCCGGACGACTTCCGGCGCGTCATCCTCAAGCCGAAGGCGAAAATCGTAGGGCTATTTTGTCAGCTGCTCATGCTGCCGGCCGTAGCCTTTGCCCTTGCCCTGCTATTTCGCTTACCCGGCGAGCTGGCCGTCGGCCTAATGGTTCTCGCCGCATGTCCCGGCGGAGCCACCTCGAATGTCATCACGCATTTGGCCAAAGGCGACACGGCGCTATCCGTCTCTCTCACAGCGGCATCCAGCATGGTTTGCGTCTTCACCATTCCGTGGATCGTCGGATGGTCGATGAACTGGTTCATGGGGAGCGGCGCTTCGGTCGCGCTGCCTTTTTGGAAAACGCTCGGACAACTCACGCTCGTCACAATACTTCCGATCATCTGTGGCATGGCGGTGCGGCACGCGCGTCCGGCATTGGCCATGCGCATGGAGCGTCCAGCCAATGTGTTCGCGCTCGTGTTCCTCGTGCTCATCATCGCGGCGGCCGTGGCGCGGGAAAAGGATCTGGCCCACCAATTCGCCGTGGCCGGCCCGGCCGCCATCACGCTCAACATCCTCACCATGGTGCTTGCTTACAGCGCCGGATGGCTGACCGGATTGTCCAAGGCCCAAAGCACCACCATCTCGATCGAGGCCGGCATCCAGAACGGAACACTCGCACTCGGGATCACTCTCGGTCTGCTCGACAGCGCCCGCATCGCCATGCCATCGGTTGTTTACTGTCTGTTTATGTTTTTCACTGGCGGCCTGATGATCGCGTGGGCCCGGCGGGGCCGGTAAGGAATCTCGTCGCCCGCCCTGCAGCAACCGCGCCCCCGAGCTAACTTGTTTAGCTGACGGGCTTTGTTATATTTAGGCTGGGGAGATCCAACTCCTACGCCGTCCCGTAACGAAAAGTAGCCTTGCGCATTCCCACCCAGCGTTTGACCTCAAGTATCTGTGCTTCAGTGCTTTGCATTGTTTGCACTGCGACGTCTTACGCCCGTTTGGGCCCGCAATACCAGATGCCGCTGGGCAATCCGGACGGAGCTTCGACCAACGCCACCAGCCGCACCAAATTTCTTATCAATCCGCGCGCGCAATACGTCATCTCCTACAATGACGACACGCACCAGGCGAACTGGGTCGGTTGGAGCTACTCTCTGGCCGATGACGGAACGCAGGCGAGGACGGACTACTGGCAGACGGAGGAGTTGCTGCCCTCGGGATATCTGCGCATTGGAACGGCTACTTTCGGCACGGGTTGGGATCGCGGCCACATGACGCCATCAGCCGACCGGACCAAGGACCTTACCAACAACCAAGTCACCTTCCGGATGAGCAACATCATCCCGCAGGCCTCGCAGAACAACCAAGGGCTTTGGGCGAATTTCGAGGATTACTGCCGAACGCTGGCAGCAGACGGTGACGAGATCGTGATCATTTCCGGGCCGGGCCAATTCAACGGCTCGCGCTTGAACAACCAGATGTCGATCCCCGGCTCGGTCTGGAAAATCGCGGTGGAAATTCCCAACGCGAACAGCTCGACCCCGGCGAACCAACGCATCACCACCTCGGCGCGCGTCATCGCTTTGCTCACCCCGAACACCAGCACTGGCCTCGGTCCATGGCAAAGCTACATCACTTCGGTTGAACACATCGAAGACGTGACCGGCTTCAATTTTTTCACGGCCATCGCGAACCAAAGCACGGCCATTTATCTCAAGAATCTCGTCGACACAGGCGCGGGTCCAAACACCCCGACGGTCATCACCACTTTCAATCCCACCTTGGGAGCGGTGGGGACGAGTGTGACGATCAGTGGATTCAATTTCGGCGCCAATCCCGTCGTGCAGTTCAATGGCGTCACCGCGTCAGCTGTGACGAACAGCAGCGGAATCACCGCCACCGTGCCGGCAGGCGCAACCAGCGGCTACATCACGGTGCAAGGCCCCGGCGGCACGGACACCAGCTACGAGCCGTTCACCGTGTCGGCTGCCATCGTGCCGACCTTGGGACTCAGTCCGGCCTCGCTCTCCGGACTGACTGCCAATCAGGGATCCGCGGGCACGGCCGTGGCCTACGCCCTGACCGGCAGCAATCTGACCAACACCGTCACGGTCACGGCCCCGGCAAATTTCGAGGTGAGCAAGGACGGGGGGGCCACTTTCGCGGCCGCGCAAACGCTCGATGCCGATATCACGGGGAGTCTGGGCGCGCAGCTTCTTGCCCGCATCAAAGCCGGGGCACCGGCGGGAAATGTTTCGGGCACCGTGACGCATGCGAGCGGCGGCGCGACAACGGCAAGTCTCGCCATTTCCGGTTCGGTGCTTTCGACCGATCCCAACCTGTCGCTTTCGACCAACAGCATCACCGGACTCACCGCTCCGCAAAACAGCGCCGGCACAACCAGCAAAAGCTATCTCGTCTCTGGCGCAAACCTCACCGGCGGCATTTCCATATCCGCACCCGCGGGTTTCGAGGTCAGCACGGACAACATCTCGTTCGGTTCCTCCGCCACGCTCACGCCTTCGTCGGGCTCACTGAGCAATGCGCCGGTTCATGTGAGGGTGGCCGCGTCGGGCACCGCGGGACCAGTCTCAGGAACGATCACCCACTCGGGCGGCGGCCTGGCATCCGCACCGGCCGTGAGTGTCTCCGGCAACGTGACTTCGACCGCACCGTCGCTTGTGCTTTCGACCAACGCGATCAGCGGATTGACCGCGGTGCAAAACAATCCGGGCGGCAGCAAAGCCTACGATATTTCGGGGACTTTCCTCACCGGCACCATATCGGTCGGTGCACCAACCGGTTTCGAGATCGGAACCAACACCACCACTTTCGGATCCTCGCTCGCTCTTTCGCCTTCCTCCGGCGCTTTAAACACGACCATTTACGCGCGTCTCGCCGCCTCGTCCACGACAGGCGCGAAATCGGGAATAATCACCCACACCGGCGGAGGTGTTGCGCAGCAGGATGTTGGGTTGGCTGGCGGGGTGACTCCTCCCTCATCGGGAGGGATCCAGGAATCTTTGGCGCAGTGGACGTTCCAAGATCTGAGTAATTCCCGCACGAATACTTCTTTCGGACCCTACGCGCCGGAGTTGGGTCTGCAAACCAACTTTGCCGCCGTCACCGGACTGCACGTCTCAGCATCGACTGTTTACACAAACCCTGCAGGCAACGGAACGACAAGAGCTTTGAGCGCCAACAACTGGACTACGAACGACCATTACCAGTTCATGGTAAGTATGACGGGGTATAAGGATGCGAAAGTCCGTTTTGACCAAACTTCAAGCGGCTCAGGTCCTGCACAGTTCATGGTTACCTACAGCACGAACGGAACCTCGTTTATTAATTTTACCAACTACAATGTGCCCAAGACCAACAACGTAGCTGTGCAGTGGTCGAGCAGTTCCAGCAATGCCGCCAGCACCATCTCGCTGGACTTTTCATCAGCAACGAATCTTAACAATGCAAACGTTTTTTACGTGCGCATTCTGCCCAGTTCGACTTTGTCCATGACCAATGGAACGGTCACCACAAGCGGCACCTCGCGACTCGACAATGTCGTCGTTGAAGCAACGACGGTCGGAGCACCCCTCGATCCCAAGCCCGTCATCACCAGCACGAACACGGCGTCGGGCACTGCTTATTCATCGTTTCAATACCAGATCACGGCAAATAACGCGCCGACTTACTTCAGCGCATCGGGTCTGCCCGCAGGGTTGAGCATCGACAACGCGAGCGGGCTGATCAGCGGCACGCCGACAACGGCCGGAGCATTTTCTGTCACCCTCACGGCAAGCAACGACAACGGCGACGGAACAAAAACACTCACGCTGACGGTTGCCCCGCAACCCGCACCGGTCATCACCAGCGCAGCGGCGGCGACGGCGGCAGTCAATGCATCGTTCAGTTACCAGATCACGGCTGATAATTCGCCGACCGGCTTCGACGCAACGGGGCTTCCGGCCGGATTGAGCGTGGATACCGCGACAGGATCGATCAGCGGCACGCCGACGACCACCGGAACCAACAACGTTACGTTAACCGCAAGCAATGCAGCAGGAACCGGCACAGCCGTGTTGACGCTCTCCGTGGAACCCGATCCGAACGCTCCGGTCATCAGCGGTCCATTCACGGCAACAGGCGCGGTCGGAGCACTCTTCAACTACCAGATCACGGCGAACAACACGCCGACCACCTACTTGGCCACAGGGCTTCCCGCGGGGCTGACCGTCGATCCGGTGACCGGCCAGATCAGCGGCACACCGACAGCCAAAGGCACGAGCACCGTGATGATCATAGCATCCAACGGTTCGGGCAGCGACACGAGGACGCTCACCATCGACATTCTCGAACCGTTTATCGAGGTCTCCCAAAACGACTTGAGCTTTACCACTTCGTTCGGACTGGCCAGCGAGGCGCAGAGCTACACGTTGACGGGATCCGATATCGCCTCGCCCCTGACCGTGCTTGCACCGGGCAACTTCGAGGTCAGCGACGACAATGGCGCGTCCTACTTCGATGAATTGCCCATCTCTCCCGCTTCCGACGGAACAGTCAACGCCAGCATCAAAGTCCGGATGAAAGCATCGGCACCGCTCGGCGAAAGCAGTGGCGGCATCATCCACAGCGGCGCGGCCGCCGCTCCCAGATACGTCAACCTCACCGGATTCTCCGATGTCACAGGAGCGACGATGGATCTATCTGCCTCGAGTCTGGCGGGATTCACTGCCAAAACGGGGACACCATCATTCGTCCAATCCTACACCTTGACCGGAACAGGGCTCACCGCGGACGTCGTGATCATGGCGCCGCCCGGATTTCAGGTCAGCACGGACAACAATACTTTTGGCAGTTCGACAGTCGTCACCCCGGACGCAACCGGAACCATTGCAGCGAAAGAAATTTTTGTCCGCCTGCTTTCGCCCACCGCGGGCACCTTCGAAGGATCCGTTTCCCATATCGGAGGCGGAGCCGAAGACCGATATCTATTGCTGAGCGGCGCGGCCACCGCACCCACAGGCCCTCCAATCATTTCTCCGCTCAGCGGCTCGGCATACACCAGTTCCACCTTTAGCACCAAGATCATGGCAGGCGGGAACCTCCTGGTGACAAATTTCGGCGCATCGGCACTGCCGGGAACGCTGCGGATCAACACAACAAACGGGATCATTTCCGGCACGGTGCCCTCGGTCACCGGGACGAATATCTTCGCCGTGTCCGCCAGCACGCAGGACGGCACGACCACGACCAATTACAACCTGCGCGTGGTCAGCGCGACGCAGCAGAACAGCATTCCGACCAGTGTGGTGATCAACAAATTCCAGAACGGTCTGCCCGACAGGATCGAACTGCTCGTCATCGGTGACACCAACGACACCGCTCCCGGACCGCCGGTCGACATGCGCGGGATGACGCTCAAGGACTTCAGCGCAAACCGCAGCACGGACGAAGGCGGCGAATTCCGCTTCGCCGAGCATGGAGTTTGGTCGCAGGTCAAAGCGGGCACATTGATCGTTGTCTCCGCGGGAACCCAGAGTCAGGAAGATCTGGATGCTTCGGACTTTGTTTTGCGCGTCAACTTGGGCAACGCATTGGTCTTCAAACAGGAATCCCCCAACTTCGACATCGACGATTTGGACATGGTCATGATCAAGCCGGCTTCAATGGGTGTGGAGGGCTTCGCCGGCGGCATCCACGCCATGGCGGCAGGACGCATCTCGGGCACGACGATCTATGGCCTTTACACCGGCAAAAAAATCCGCTCTGAAAGGTCTCTGAACGGTTCGAGGAACACGGTGTACGCCACCGCCTCGTCGCTAAGCGGCTACAATTCCACCGAAGACGATGCGGCGCTGGCCAGTTCCGGCCTCGAATTCGGCATCGGCAACAGCACAGCCAACCGCAGTTACATCACCTCGCTGCGCAACCTGGACCAGACACCGCCGACCATCACGGTGATCGGCCCTGCAACGGTGAATCTCGTCGTCGGCCAGAACTACACGGAGCAAGGTGCGACAGTGTTCGGGGGAACATCGTCCACGGCGTCTGTCTCCGGATCGGTCAACACGAACACATCGGGAACATACATCATTACCTACTCGGCGAGCGATTTCAGCGGTAACATCGGCACGGCCACGCGCACAGTTATCGTCGGCAAAGCCACGCCGACCATCAACTCCGCTCCGACTGCTTCGTCGATTATCGCCGGGCAGAAACTCTCCGCTTCGACGCTGACGGGCGGAAGCGCCTCGGTCCCGGGCACCTTCGCGTGGACCAACCCGAATCAAGTTGTATCGGCTGCAGGCACGGCCAACTACGAAGCAACCTTCACGCCGACCGATGCAGCGAACTACAACACGGCAACAACGACGGTGTCGGTCACAGCCAATCAAGGCACCGCATTCCAATCGTGGACCGCGGGATTCGATCTGACCGGGGACAACGCACTCGCCGCCGCCGATCCAGACCGCGACGGACTGAACAACCGGCTCGAATTCGATCTCGGCCGGAATCCGACCCGCGGCGACGGCTGGGCACGCGGCATCAGCTCCGCTGGCGGACAACTCAAAGTCGTCTACTGGCAACGCAAAGGTGCCGACCTTGCCGTGCAGACATCAAGCGATCTGGGTGCGGGTTTTAACGGAAGCGCCACCCCGGCGAAGTCGGATCCGCAGCCCGGAGAAGTTCCTGGGGATTACGAGCAATACGAAGCCACCGTGCCCGCGGTGAACGGCCGCGTGTTCCTCCGCATACGGGCCGTCCAGCCTTAATCAGCTGCCGGGTTCTTCGCCGCCGCCCTGCAGCATGGTGGCAAGGCGCTTGTCGGGACTGGAGCCGAGTTCGAGCGCCTTCTCGTAGTGGCGTTTGGCCAGGGCGATGGACGGCGGTTTGGCTGTGGCATAGATCACCGCCAAATTGAAATGCGCCTCGGCGTATTCGGGCTTCACCGTGATGGCGCGGCGCAGGGATTGCTCGGCTTTGCCGAATTCGCCGAGCTGGCTGGAGGCGACACCGAGATAGTTGAGCGTGATGGGATCGTCCGGCGACGACGTGTTGGCGCGCTCGAGATAACCGACCGCGTCTTGGATGCGGTTCTGTTCGATCATGACCGCGCCGAGCGTGGTCAGGCTGAACGCGTCGTTGGGATCGACTTTGACGGCTTTTTCCAAGGCGAGCTGCGCTGCGGTGAGTTTGCCTTGGCGGAACTGGGCGACGCCGAGGTTGGCCAAGGCGATAACGTTCTCCGGTTGGGACTCGAGGAATTTCTGGTAGAGCTCCTCGGCTTTGACGAAATTGCCGTCGACAAACTGCTCGCGGGCTTCGTTGACCAGGGCCATCAGCTCGGAGGAAATTTCCGTGTTGAGAGATTCCGCGGCGGCGGCGCCTTCCGTGGCGGGCGAGGGCTCGGCGCCGGGCTGCTCTGCGGCCGGCGTAGCTTCGGTTGCGGCAGCAGCGGAATCGGCCGGCGTTGCCTCGGGCGAAGCAGGCGTCGCTTCGCCTTCGGCGGTTTGTGATTTGTCCGGTGGCTTGATTGCCGAGACCGCCACGCTCATCTTGGCGGCATCCGCGTCGAGCAGGGTCACGACGGGACGCTTGAGCATTTCCTGCTCGGCTTCACTGAGTTCGAGGGTGGGCTTGGCCAGTTCGTTGATCTTGTCGTTGAGCGTGTCGGACTTGATTTCGAGACGCTGCATCTCTTCCTGCGCGAGCCGGTAGGCCTGCTCGCGACGCGCCTGCTCGTTGATCTGGCGCATGATGATGCCGCGGAGCAACTCGTTCTCCTGCTGCAGGAGTTTGGCTTCGGCGGCGGTCACTTCGCCCAGTTGGACGGCGGCGAGCGCGCCGGTCACACGGTCGTATTCCTTGAGCAACTGGTCGTTGACCGCCTGAAGTTTGTCGAAACGTTCGCGGTCGTCTTTGAGCTGGGTCTGCGCGCCGGCCAGTTCAGCGCGCACACTGTCGAGATCCTTCTGCAATCCGGCGACCATCTCGGCCTTGGTCGCCGCATCGGTCTCCATGCCGCTGATTTTCTCCGCAGCTTCGGTCAACTTCTGTTCGAGCTGCTTGTTCGCTTCGATCAGCTCGGCATTTTTTTCCAGCGCAGTCTTGGCCTCGGCCGCTTCCTTCTGTGCAGTGTCGCGCGCAGCGACGAGTTCCGTGCGCTCGTTCTCGAGTTCGGTGACGCGCGCGGAGAGCGTGGACATTTCTTCGCGGACTTTCTCAGTCTCCTGCTTCGCGCCATCACGCTCCGCGACAAGAGTTTCGCGTTCGGCCTCGAGTTCGCCGGTGCGCTTTTTCGCCGTTTCGGCCTCGGTTTTCGCCGTCTCCAATTCCGACTTGGCGGTATCCGCCTCGGATTTCGCGGCCGCGACTTCCGCGGTGAGCTCCTCGATTTTCTTACCAGTCTCGGCGGCTCCCGCCTCGAGGGCTTCTTTCTCGGCTTTGACCGTATTGAGGGCTTCCTCGAGTTCCTTGGCGGCGCGCGAGAGGCGATCGACCTCGGCGTTCGCATCGGCATCCTTGCCTTTGCCAGCTTCGGCGGTTTCCTGCAACTGTCGCAGGGATTCTTTGGTTTGTTCGAGCTCGGCGGCAATTTTCGATGCCTCGGCCTCGCCATCACTCAACTGCTGCTCGAGCGCCGCATTGCGATTTTGCGCCTCGGCCAACTGCGAGCGGATGGCGTCGAGTTCTTCGGAGGACGTAGCCGTGGCCGGCACATCCTCGCTGACAGGCGTCGACGCTGAGGGAGTTTCCGCCGCGGGTGCAGGCGGTGTTCCTTCGCCTACGGAAATGGAAATCGTAGGACCAGCGGGCGCGAGTCCGACGCGGGACGGCTGAACCGGTGGCAAGGTTTCGTCCGCAGGCAGATCAGCCAGATCCGGGGGTGGCCCGAGCGTGGCGGGTGCCGCCGCGCCTTCGAGACGGACCAGTGCTTCCTGCGTTTTTTTGAGGCGGAAGTCCACGACCATAGGCTGCCAGTCGGGGCTCTGCGATTTGACCTGTCCGAGCTGGGTGGCGACGAAGCGGAATTTGGCCGCGGCGTCTTTGGTCCGCCCTTCGCGCTCGAGTTTCTCCGCTCTTTGGAATTCCTGATAGGCGGCGAAAAACTGGCCCGCGGGATCGCTGTCCTGCGCGCGGACGGCGGACGGGAGCAAAAGAAGCCCCGTGACGAGCGGCAGCAGCAATAACCGCGGTAGATTCATCGAGCCGGACAGAATAGGGCCTCCAGGGGGAAAATCAATGTTGCTCACAAGGAGCTCACGGTGGCGCCGGCGCGGTTTGACAGAGTAAAGCGGCGGGGTTACTTTCCTCGGATTGTGACCGCGACGCCTTCGTGGTTGCCCATTATGGAGTCCCTGCTCGACAGGCATGTGCTGGTGCTGAACCGGCTCTGGCAGGCGGTCAACGTCTGCAGCGCCCGGCGCGCCTTTACTCTCCTTTATCAGGAACACGCCCAGGTCGTTTGGCGCGACGAGGAGAACAATTACCTGACGCACGACTTCCAGAATTGGCACGACTTCTCGCAGAATTCACCCGGCACCGACATGGTGCATTCGGTGCGGTTCAACATCCGCGTGCCCACGGTCATCGTGCTGATCGCCTTCGACCGGCTTCCCAGCAAGGAAGTCAAATTCACGCGTCAGAACATTTACGAGCGCGACAACCATACCTGCCAATACTGCGCGCAGAAACTCGACCGCAACGAATTGAATCTCGACCACGTGCTTCCGCGGCAACGGGGCGGGCAGACCACGTGGGAAAACGTCGTCTGCTCGTGCATTCCCTGCAACACACGGAAAGGAAACCGCCTGCCGCACGAGGCCAAGATGCAGCTGCTCAAGGAGCCGAAACGTCCGCGCTGGCGCCCCTTCATCCACCTCACCTACTCGGCCCCGGTGCACGACACCTGGAGGCATTTTGTCGACGTGGGCTGCTGGAGCGTGGAATTGGGGGACTAAACAGGCTTGCCCGGCGGTCGGGGCGGGTTTTTATTGGTATCCATGAAACCGGCCCTGTTCTCCCTCGCCTTGCTTCTCACCGCCTCGCTCGCGCTGGCCGATATCCAGCAGCCGCCCTCCTCCGAATGGGGCCCGACGCGCAAGCTGGGCCGCGGCATCGGCAACATCTGCTATGGCATCACCGAGTTGCCCACCTCGATGGCTTCGGTGAACTACTTTGAGGGCAACAGCGCGGCCTTCAGTTACGGTATTGTCCGCGGGCTCGGCCGCGTCTTCGCGCGTCTCGGCTACGGACTCTACGACACGCTTCTCTTCCCTTTCCCGACCTACAAGGGCACTTACGCCCCGCCTTACAAGAGCAACGTCCAGTGGATGTGGCGCGGATATTCCGAGTTTCCGCCGGAGTTGATGTTCGAAACGCGCTACCCCTACGTCCGCAACGATCAGGAAGATCCCTGATCCCGCGACGGACCGCCGGCCCCATCGCGGTGGGTATTTGTCTTGATCGCACCGGAACGGCGCAAAGCGCCCTCACTCCTTGTGCGGTTTGTAACCGGCAACAAACTCCCGCCGGAAATCCCCGAAAGTTCCCGCCTCGAGTGCGGCGCGCACGCGTCGCATCAGACCGAGATAAAAGTGCAGATTGTGCAGGGTGATGAGGCGCAGGCCCAAGATTTCCTCCGCCTTGACCAAGTGACGTAGGTAAGCGCGTGAGAAATTCGCGCACGCGTGGCAGCCACAACCCTCCTCGATGGGCGCTGCGTCCAAAGTGAAGCAGGCATTCTTCAGATTGATCGTCCCTGTTTCCGTGAAGGCGGTTCCATTGCGGGCGATGCGCGTCGGGAGCACACAATCGAACATGTCGATCCCGCGCGCAACCATCTCAACCATCTGCGGCGGCGTGCCCAAGCCCATGGCGTAGCGCGGACGATCCTGCGGCAGGTGCGGCACGGCGTATTCCACCGCCGCCATCATCTCCGGTTCGGGTTCGCCCACACTGACCCCGCCCACCGCGTAGCCATCCCAACCCATGCCGACCAATTCGCGCGCGGATTTCTCGCGCAGGTCCGGATAAGACGATCCCTGCACGATACCGAAAAGCAGGGGGCGTTCACCTTCGTCGTGGCGCCCAGCCCACCAATCGATGGAGCGCTTCTCCCACCGCAGGGTCAGGTCGAGACTCTTCGCGGCTTCTTTATGCGTGCACGGATGCGGCGGACACTCGTCGAAGGCCATGACGATGTCCGATCCGAGCGTGTGCTGGATTTCCATCGAAGTCTCCGGGCCGATGAAACAAGGCGAACCATCAAGATGGTTCTGGAAATGGGCACCCTCCTCGGTGATGCGGCGCAGTTTGGCCAAGGAGAAAACTTGGAACCCGCCGCTATCCGTAAGGATGGGGCCGTCCCATCCCATAAATTTGTGCAGACCGCCCATGTTGCGGATGACCTCGAGCCCCGGGCGGACAAACAAATGGTAAGTGTTGCCGAGAATGATCTGCGCTTCGAGTTCGCGCAGTTCCCGCGGACTCACCGCCTTGACCGTCCCCTGCGTCCCCACCGGCATGAAGATCGGCGTCTCGATGACACCGCGCCGCGTGCGCAGGCGACCTCGCCGGGCGCGCGACGCCGTGTCCGTGGCAAGAACCTCGAAATGTCCACTCACGAAGCGAGTTCCCAAGCCGTGCGCCCACCAACGATGGTCCGCACCGCACGCCCGCGCAGAGTCCATCCGTGGAAAGGCGTGTTGCGCCCCTTCGAGGCAAACTTGTCTTTGTCCACGGCCCAAGCCATCCCGGGATCGAGAATGGTGACGTCACCCGGCGCTCCCACGGCGAGCGTTCCGCGGTCGAGATTGAGCAACTTCGCGGGATTCGCGGTGAGCATGGCAACCAGTCGCGGCAAGTCGATGACCTGTCGGCGGTGCAACAACACTTCGCAAAAAATCCCCACCGCGGTCTCGAGTCCGACGATGCCGAAGGGCGCGGCGGCGAATTCCACTTCCTTCTCGTAGACGGCATGCGGCGCGTGGTCCGTGGCCAAAATCTCGATTGTCCCGTCCGCGATTCCCCCGAGCAAAGCGTCTATGTCGGATTGCTCGCGCAGCGGCGGATTCATTTTGAAATTCGTGTCGTAGCCGGACAGCGCCTCGTCGGTCAGCGCGATGTGGTGCGGACACACTTCTCCGCTAAGGCGCACGCCGCGGGAACGAGCCTCGCGGAGGAGACGCACGCTGCCCGCCGAAGACAAATGCTGGCAATGGATCGGCGTGCCGGTCGCTTCGGTGAGCAAAGCGTTCCGCGCAACAATGATCTCCTCCGCCATGCGCGGCCAACCGGCGAGTCCGAGCACCGTGCTCCAATAGCCCTCGTGCATCATCGCTTCGCCACCGGCCATCGAGGCGTCCTGACAATGGTCGAGGATCGGCAGCCCGAACAATCCGCAGTATTCCGCGGCGCGGCGCATCACCTCGTGGTTCTGCACGCAGCGGCCGTCATCGGTCACCGCCACGATTCCAGCCTGGGCCATCGCTCCAATCGGGGCGAGTTGCTCGCCAGAGGAACCGGCCGTGATCGCGCCCGTGGTGAAAACATTGACCGCCCCGACCTGCGCAGCACGCTCTTCCATCCAGGCAATGATCCCGGGATGATCGGCCACCGGGTTGGTGTTGGGCATGGCCACCACCGAGGTGAACCCGCCCGCCGCCGCTGCCTTTGTGCCGGTCTCGATGGTTTCCTTCGCACCATGCCCCGGTTCGCGCAGGTGCACGTGCATGTCGATGAAACCCGGACACACCACCAACCCGCGCGCATCGATTTCCACGGCGCCAGTCCCAGGCGCGGCAACGAACTTGCCATCGGCGATAAAAACGTCACCAGTTTCGTCGCGACCCGAAACCGGATCAATGACACGACCGCCGCGGATATTCGCCGAGGCGCTCATGCTTCCTCCTTCAAAGCCACGGAGCCGCAGAGAAAAAGAACGGCCATGCGCACAGCGAGGCCATTGGTTACCTGGTCGAGGATCACGCTGTGAGGACCATCGGCCACCGAACCGTCGAGTTCGATGCCGCGATGGATCGGTCCGGGATGCATGACCAGCGCGCCGGGTTTGAGGCGCGCGGCGCGCGCAGCATTCAGGCCGAAGAGCGAGGCGTATTCCCCGGTTCCCGGGAAATAACCCGCTTTTTGCCGCTCGTGTTGGATGCGCAACAAATTGACCACATCGAGTTCGGGCAAAACATCATCGAGACGGTGACTGATCCGCGCGCCGGTGCGCTCGAACTCGCGCGGCACGAGAGTCGGCGGTCCGATGAGGATCACTTCGGCGCCCAGTTTGGTCAGCGCCCAGATATTCGAGCGCGCCACACGACTGAAGCGGATGTCGCCGACGATGCCGACTTTCAGTCCCTCGATGCGGCCGAGACGTTCGCGCATGGTGAAGACATCGAGCAATCCCTGCGTGGGATGTTCGTGCGATCCGTCCCCCGCGTTGATCACCCCCGCCTGAAGTCGTTCGGCAATGAAGCGCGGAGCGCCCGAGGCCGAGTGGCGCAGCACAATGAGATCGGCAGCCAGCGCCTCCAGATTTTTGGCCGTGTCCTTGAGGCTCTCCCCTTTGGAAAGGCTGGAGGATGTCGCCGTGATATTGACCACGTCCGCGCTCAGGCGCACGGCCGCGAGTTCGAAAGAAGTGCGTGTCCGCGTGCTCGCCTCGACAAAAAAATTGACGAGGGTTTTTCCGCGCAGGCTGGGAACTTTCTTCAGCCGGCGCTGGCCCACGCCTTTGAACTCCGCCGCGGTATCGAGGACGAAAACGATTTCCTCCGCCGAAAGATCGGAGAGGGCAAGCAGGTCTTTGCGCGTCCAGATCATTGCTCGAAGATTCCCTCCTGCCCTTCGTCGGTCTCGGCCAGATGCACGCGAACCTTGGCCTCGGGCCGGGCGCTCAGCTCGAGCGCGGTGAAATCCGGTCGGACGGGAAGCTCCCGCCCGCCGCGATCGGCCAGCACGGCGAAAAGAATGCGCCGGGGACGGCCAAACCCGAGCACGGCCTCGATCGCGGCACGCGCCGTGCGCCCGGTTTGCTGCACGTCATCGACCAGCACGATGGTCCAGCGGTCGAGATCCATCGGCAGCTCCGTGTCCCGCAGCGGCGACACCCCCGCGCGCAAACCGAGATCGTCGCGATACATCGCAATGTCCACCGCGCCGCACCCCGCCTCGATTCCGCGGCGTGCCAGTTCTTCTTTTAGCCGGCGGGCCAGGACCACACCACGCGTCGGGATGCCGGCCAAAAAAACGGGACCCTGGTCCCGGAGCGGGCCGGCAAGCAAATCACCGAGTTTGGTTACCGCCGAAGCCACGCCGGCAGCGTCAATCAGCGTGCGGTCGGTGTTTCGGGACATTCCCGCCAGAATGCCACAGGCAGGAAGACTTCGTCAGC
>JBILUI010000106.1:0-7872 GCA_044371145.1 Chthoniobacterales bacterium
TTCCGCAACGGCGCGGCAAACTCCGCGGCGAGCCCGTGCGGCAGCGCGAGAAAGACCGTCGTCGCGCCGGATTGTTTCAACGCATCGAGTGAAGGCTCGACGAATTTCATTCCCGCGATGGCCGAACCCGCCATCCTCGGAAAAACTTCCGCCACGGTCTGCCCCGCGGATTGCCGCGAGGTCACCGCGACAACATCGACCCGCGGATGCTGCGCAAGCAAGGCGACCAGTTCCTCACCCGAGTAACCGCTTGCGCCGACAATGGCTGCTTTCACCTTTTGCACCCCGCTCTTGTAACCCGCGGGCGCGCGCGTGGAAACGCGGAAAGTCAGTAGACCTTTTCGCGGCAGCGTTTCTCGCGCGGCAGAGCTTCCTCGCCGAGAAACTCATGGTTGTCCGAGAGACGGTAGAGCGCGCGGCGCGCCAAGCCTACGAAGCGCGGGGCATGGCGGTCGAACCAATGACTGGCTCTGAAGTAAAGCCAACCGGAAGCGAGAATTTCGGTCGTGGCGAGGATGGCGACCAGACCGGAGGCCCAGCCCACGAGGGAGGATGTATCCGTGCCAAGGCCGGCCGGCCACAGACAGGCCGCGGGCCATGCAAGGGTCGCGGCAAACGATGCCATGCCGAAATGCCATCCCAAAACGCGCCGGCGGGACGGCCAGTAAAAGCGCTCGGGAGGGACGGGCCGCGTGCGCGGATGAAGCCGCAACAAGCCGTGGGCGCGGATCAGTGCGTGCCAGCGCCAAATGGTAAGCAAAGGCACCAACACAGCGGCCGCGATAATGGTCGGAGCGCAGGGCAAAGTGAGCACGAACTCCAACGCACTGAAAAAAACCCAGGCGACAATCGCGATCAGAAAGAGGAGTTCAAACACGGAGTGATCATCGGCCCGCCGCGCGGGGCAAGCAAGCCGCCTGCCCCGCACGAACCTCACGATCAGCGGACCACGAGCCTCGGTGCGCCGCCGTGCATGGCTTCCCATCGGGCCCTCATTTCGGCCACATCGGGCGAATTATCCGCACCGGGTCGCTTCCGCGCGAAGATTTGGGCGCTGTAGGGCGCGAGAGTCACCGGCATTTCGTTGGACGGTTGCAGACGCGCCTCCGCGGCGACCGTTCCGGTGAAATCCCTCCCGTATTTCGCGTCATCGGTGTTGAGCAAAACCGACCAAACTCCCGGCTGCGGGAAACGGACAGGCACCCGCTCCAGTTTCTCTCCCGAGAAATTGAGCACCACCATAAGGTCCTCGTCCGGTTTCCCGGGCACATAACGCCGGAAAGCAAGGACCTTGCGCTCCTCGTCGGCCAGCACGACGCGCGCATGCACTCCGGTCAGCGCCTCACTGCTCCCGCCGAGATTGCGACGGAGCCGGACCAGGTCGCGATGGAGGAGGAACGCGCGGAACGCGTCATCCCCGCGCTGCCAATCGAGCGGGTTCGAATCGTGGAACTCGCGCGGTTCGAGCAATTCCTGTCCCATGAAAAGCAAAGGCACACCCGGTGAAGTGAGCGTGAGCACGGCGGCGAGCGCGTTCTTGCGGCGCGCCTTGAGTCCGTGCGGCTCGTGTTCGCTCACTTCGGTGATGAGACGCTGTTTGCCGTTGAGGCGCCCGGTCTCGTCATGGTTTTCCGTGTAGATGACGCGCCGGAAGCCGAGATCGCTTTCCACGCGACGCGCGATTTCTTCGACGCGGCGCGCTGCGTCGGAGTTGCGTAGCAACTGCGGCACCACGCCCTCGCGGTCGGCGCCGTGGAAATCGTATTCCCACGAGGCGTCGAACCGGCTGTCGCCGACTGAATCCTCGGCCACGCTGATTTTTCCCGGATAGTCCTGCCGGATCATGCGGGCGACGCGCTCGAGCATTTGGCCACCTTCGGGATTTTCCACCGCACCGTCGGAAACCGCGCGGATGTTGATCGTGGAATCCCAGCGCAATCCGTCGATTTTGTATTCGTCGAACCACATGCGGACCTGGTCGGCTATGAACTCGCGGACTTCCGGTCGGCCGAAGTCGGGACGCGGCCCCCACGGCGTCATGCCGCGCTCATCGTCCTCGTAAAAGTAGATGCCGGCTTTGGTGTCACCGCCGCCGTAGCCGTCGAACTGCCACAGGCTCAAGTTCTCCGGACCATAGTGGTTGTGCACAACGTCGAGATGCACAGCGATGCCCCGCTGGTGGGCGGCCTTGACAAACTCTTTGAGCGCGTCGGGTCCGCCGTAGGCATTCTCCACCGCGAATTGGTCGCTCGGATTGTATCCCCAGCTGTGCCGGCCGTTGAACTCGTTGACCGGCATGAGGAGCACGCAGTTCACGCCCATTTCCACGAGGTGGTCGAGTTTGCCGACGGCATCGCGCAGCGTGCCCGGGTTGTCGTCCGAAGGATACGGATCATGGAACGTCCCGGGGTGCAACTGATACAGGACGAGCTCGCCGATCGGTGCGGCGGGCGCGGCGGGCGCCGGTTTACCCCAATCGAAGCCTTCGGTGTCGTAGACGATGCTGCGCTTTTCGCAGGTCGAGACTTGGCGGGCGCGCGGATCCTTGCGTTCAAGTTCACCATTGATCAGGTAGAGGTATTCGTCCCCGGGTTTGGCCGCTCTGACTTCGAGAGACCAAACTCCGGAGGCGTTCTCTTTCCTCATGACATCGCGGCGCGCATTCCAACCGTTGAAGGTGCCGATGACCGAGACCGACTGGGCGTTCGGCGCCCACACGCGGAAGGTGACGCTTCTGACGCGACCGCCGGGAGTTTTCTCCACGATCGCGCCAAGAGGTTCGGGCGCGAGTCCGGCGAAGGCGGCAGGAGGCGCGAGGAATGTGCCGAGTGACAAAACCGCCGGAATCCAGCGGTGACGACGGAGCGATCCGGCGAAGCCGGAGGCTTGAGCTTTGCTTGTTGCTCTGGGGGAAACGTTCTTGCGGAACGCTTCCATGAGCGCCGAACGAAACACGGCGCATGCCGATGCCGCGAGAATTTTCCGCCCTCAAGAGCGTGACAATTCCGTAACGCAAAGCCGGGCGGCGATCAGTTGGTGATAATGGTAAAGTCGCGGTTGAATTTCCGCGCCACGGGCTCGTCGGTCACGATGACGGTAGCTCCGGGTTGGACCGCGTCATAAAGCTTCGCCGCAAAGAGCGGATTCACAGCGACGCGCCGCCCGAGATCATCGGCGTCGATGCGCGGCCCCTTGTCTGTGCTCACCCGCATCCATTTGCGCGCGGGGCGACCGGGCACCCACGGACTCGCCTTGCCGCTCGTTCCATCGAGCAACGTGAAGACATGACTGCCAAGGCGGCCGCGCCCCGAGATCTCGGCGGCGGCACGACCGATCGGATCGCCGTTGCGGTAGACGTAAAGAGCGCGGTCGGCGCTGCTCAGGACCATGGTGACCGGGCCCGAGGGACTGCGCGACGGGCCCCAATCGTATTCGCCGCGATGCAGCGGCCTGATCATCTGCGGATCGAAGTCGGCGGGGGCGAGGATGAGTCCGGGGTTGTCGGCGAGGCGCGGTTGCGGCGTTTTGCCGTCGCCTATGACCACCGTGCCTCCCTTCGCGGTGATACCGAAAAGCAGTCTGGAAAAATCATAAGGCAACCGGATGCATCCGTGGCTCGCGGGGTAACCGGGCAGCTTCCCCGAGTGCATGGCCACACCCTGCCACGTGAGGCGTTGCATGTTCGGCATCGGCGCATTGTCATAGGTGCGCGAGTAATGCGTCTGTTTTTTCTCGAGGATGGTAAACACACCGCTCGGGGTACCATGGCCTTTTGCACCCGTGCTCACGCTGGTGCGACCGATAAGGATGCCGTTGCGGTAAACATGCATCACCTGCTGCGGGATGCTGACCAACGCGACAACGGGGCCGGCCGGAGAGATTTCGGGCTTCCACCAATACTCGCCGGGCTTGAGCGGACCGGTCGATTTGCCGGTCGGCGCTCCCTTGGTATGCGCAGCCGGCTTCTCCATGGCCGGCGCGGCAGTGGCCAGCGAAAGAACGAAAAGAAAAACGAGCTTCTTCACGATCTGCGCAGCTTATCGGGATTATTGGGGACGGAAAATAATCTGCTGCCGCCCGAGCGTGACAACGCGGGTGGCGGACGATCCCGCGGGGCGCACTTGCAGGGACACTTGCGTGTTTGGCTGGCCGCGGACCATTCCGATCAATTCGCGCTGGGAAACTTTTCCGGCATCGACCCAGGCACCGTTCGCGTCGGTCACCGCCACCAGGGTGTCGCCCGATTGAAGCGCACCACTCGCACCGGCGGGACTGCCGGGAACAACATTACCGACAACAGGCAAGCCATCCGCACCGCGCGTGAGCATGGCCCCGATGCCGACCGGCGCGGCACCGCGTATACCCTGTTCGGCGGCACTGCGCTGGACCTGATCGGTCAACGTCGACGACCACTGCATGGCGGCCAGGGTATCCTTGGAAGCCCACTCCGAGGCGATGCGCGAGACGGCGCGTGAGCGGGCCGACTCGTCGGACATGGGCAGCGCAGCCAGCGTCGCCGCAGCGGCAGCGGGGTTCCGGCGCGTTTCCGTTTCGAGCAACCCCGCCATCAAGGCATCGCGCGTATCCGGATCGGCAACGGATGTGATCCAACGTTTTGCCTCTTCGGGCGAATTCGCCGACCACTCGCCGGCCAAGCTCTCGAGGAAACGTCGGCGCCCCCACCCTTCGAGGTCGTTGCCCATGGCGACAGCCGCGGCGGGATCGGTGGCGGCAAGCTGCGCGCCGATGCGGGCATACAATTCTCCGCGCCGGTTGCCGTCGGTGTTCTGTCGCGACATGGCCGCGGCCTGCTCCGGCGTGATTTTGCCGCTCTCCAACAAATGAACGGCCAACGCGCCCCCGGCCCCGAAGCGCCAGACATCGCCGCGACGGACGATTTCCAAGGAGCTCGCGCCGGTCCATTCGGAAAGCAGCTCGAGCATGGCGATGTCGCGCGATTCCTGATCGGGAAGCGCGGCGATTTGGGCCAGCGCTTGATCCGGAGGTAGGGCGGCGAGCCGCGCGGCAAGCCGGGCCAATCGCAGTTCGCGTTGGCGGCCGTTGCCCGCGGCTCCCTCGGAGTCTGCCGCAGCCGCGGTGGTTTTAATCCCGCTCTGCGGGAAAGTTCTCCTTTCGCTGACCGACTCCGGCAGGTCGGACGCAGAAGCATCCGATGCCGAGCGGCTGCCCTGAGTCTCCGTTTTTCCGGCAGGTGCAACGGATGGAGCGGCCTCAGGGGCGCCCGTCGGCAGGAGGAGCAGCCCGAGCAAAAGGGCAGCCAGTCCGAGGAGGGCGAAAGTTGCCGTCTTGGCATTCATGGGAGAAAAAGATCGGCTGGATAGCGGACAGATCAAGTTCCTTCCGAGGCCGCCTTGCGAAATCGTCTCGCGCCCGCGCATGGCGGCAGCTAAGGCTACCGCCCGTGAACCATCCGCAGCTGGTTGAATTCGCGCGCAAGCGCCTGGCCGAAGGCGCGTCCCGCGCCGAGATCGAAACCTATTTGCGCGGGCAAAAGTGGGAGGAGCAAGTGATCACCGAGGTGATGAGTGCCGTGTCGCCCCCGGAGCAAGCCGAGCTTCAGGCCGGAAATGCTCCGCCCCAAAGCAAATCCTTGCTGCCTTGGCTTGCGGCAGGGCTGGGCCTGATCGTTCTGGTCGGCGGCTTTTTCGCCTACCGCCACTTTGCCGCGGCGCAAGCAGTTCGCGTGCTGGTCAAACACGTCGCATTCGAAGGCGGAATCAAGGGACAACTCGAAGGATCGGATCGCACGCTCGATCTCGTGCAATTCCGCGGAGCGCTCGACACCGCCGACCTGGCCGCTCCGAAGGCCAGCATGAAGTTGGACTTGGACCTCAAAGGCAAAACCGGCAAGGCACTCAAGAATGTGTCTCCCGCGACCGACGGGCGCTTCATCGCCGCGGCGCTCATGTCGATCGCCGCGGGCGGAACATTTCTCGGCGGCGCCGATCTTCGTTTCGCCGAAGAGAACGTTTTCTTCCACCTCGACCGCACGCCGTTCACGACCGGAGGAGACGATCCGCTCATGGCCATCGTCGGCGCATTGGCCGGACCGCAGATCGCAGCCAACCCTTGGGTGCGCATCCCGGCCGGTCCGGCGGGAACCAGCGAAACGCAGGCCGCGTGGGCGCTGCTCTTCCGGCCGACCGACCAAGTGTTCGGGAACAGCAAGGAATTGCGCTTCGTCGGCAAGGAAAAGGGCGAGGACATCGGCGGAAACCCGACCGAGATCCACCGCTACGTATTGAACGGGAAATGGCTGAGCAAGGAACTGCAACGCGTGATCAAAGAGACGGCGGCGGACGAGAACATGGCCATCGTAGGCATGATCCAAAGTCTCGCCACCGGAAAGGATTTGCGCGACGTGAGCAGCGCGGTCGACACGCTGACCTGCACCGACGGCGAAATGAAAGTGTGGGTCGGGAAGAAAGACACCCTGCCGCGCAAAATCGTCATCGAGACAAAATTGACCGAGGGCACGCAGGTGCCGCTCTCGCTGTCATTGCGCGGCGAGGTCAACGCGAGTTACGGCAAGGAGCAGACCATCGATTTCCCCGAGCAATCGGTCACGCTCGACGAATTGAAGAAAAGCGGGCCCTTCAGCCAGTTTTTCTGAGCCGGTTCAGTGCTGCGGCGCCGAGCCGGTTTGGCGACGGCGGTTGGAGTCGTGGCGCATCTGGAGCAGCTCGACCACCAGAGCGAATCCCATCGGCAGGTAGATGTAAGCCTTGGCCACATGCTGGTGCATGCCCTCGAGAAAAATGGTCACGCCGATCGTGACGAGAAAAGACAGGGCGAGAATCTTGAGCGCAGGGCGGTGGATGATGAAATCCCCGATCGCTTTGGCATAAGCAAGGATGACCATGAACGAAGCGATCACGGCGAAGCCGATGATTAGCAGATTGGGCGTGAGGCCGACGGCCGTGATGACCGAATCAAGCGAGAAGACCATGTCGAGCAGCACGATCTGCACGATCGCCGCACCGAAGGCGTTGGCTACATGGCTCCCGGAGAGCTCGTCCTTCAACTCGACCACGTGGTGGATTTCTTTCACCGCTTTCCAAAGCAGGAACAAACCGCCGGAGATGAGCACCACATCACGCCAGGAGAAAGGAATACCGGGAACAATCGGATCAGTCAGATGCACCAGCCAATACGCACCGGCGACAAAAGCGAGCCGCGCGGCCAGCGCGATGAAGAGTCCGAGTTTCCGCGCGGTGTCCCGTTGGTGCTCAGGCAGGCGCGAGACAACGATTGAAATGACCAGCACATTGTCGATACCAAGCACCAACTCGAGACCGATCAGCAAGGCAAGCGTGGCGAGCGAGTTAAGCGTGAGCGCGTCGGAAAACTGGGCGGCAAGATCCATGCTCTAGAGTAGTCGCGTTGCCGGCCCCGGTTGTCGAGTTCCGTCAGATGGCCCCGGCCTTGGAACGAATACGGCGCCGCGAATTTTCCAATAAATCTCTTGCAGCCCAAGACCGGCGGATTTCGAATCGCTTCAATGCCAGACGACTCGGATACCGGGCGGATTGCCCGGCAGTGCGGCTCCTTGGATCCAGAGGACGCCGCCCGCTTGCTGGAGAAACTCGCGCCACGCGAGGCCTGCTCCGTCCTTTGTTTGCAACTCCCGGGCATCGCCCAAAGTATTTTGGGCAAGCTACCGGCGCAAAAAGTGCGCGAAATCCTTGCGGCGGCACCGGCCGATGTCTCCAAAACTTGGCGACTCGAGTCCAATTACCCCCAAGATTCGGTCGGCAACCTGATGGAACCCCCCTTCGGCGTGTTCGGGCCCCGCGACACGGTGGCCGCCACGATCGAAAAACTGAGGGAGATCACCAAGGAACACCTCAT
>JBILUI010000012.1:0-27832 GCA_044371145.1 Chthoniobacterales bacterium
GACGAAAACGGACTTGGGCATCTCGCCGCGCAGGCGGTTCAAGATGCCGAGGGCTGCGCGTGTGAGTATCAGAGTCCGTAGGCCCTTGGTTGACTCAGGGGCGAAATTCATGATTCCACGATGATCGACTCCGTTCCAGTGTCAACCGAGGTTTTTCATTCCCGTAGTTCGCTTCTTCGCCTGCTTTGCGATTCTACTCGCCTGTTGCTCTGACTCTATAGAAGCCACTACCTGAGAATGGCACGGCAAACTCCATGGCTTTGTAGCCTGTCGGCGCAGTGCGAGGAGCCGCTGATGGGACAACGGCAATATTCGGAGTCGGCTCAAAGGGCAACGCGAGGTCAGCCGAGCTTTCAATGCTGTAGCTGAATCCACTGTCTCTCGCAAAGAAGCGGAAGATCATCATGCTGCCATCGACCTGCATTTGAAGTGGCTGTCCTTGACCGCCGACAGGCGACATTCCAAAGGCAAACTCGCTCCAATTGCTCAGACCATCAGCATCAGAGTCGTGCTCGGTTCCCCCGCGCTCGATGGGCTGCAGCCCGTGGCCTGCCACCCAATTTTCAAACTGCGCCGATAGCTCAAGCGGAGCAGCAATGAAATTACTGTCTAGGAAACCCGATGGAACACCTGCTCCTTGGGACAGGCCGACGATAGGGGCGATTGCGGTGATACCAAGCCAAGTCAGCCGGATTCGGCCGTCGTTGAAGATTTCAATTTGGAATGTGTTGGAGCCTCCGATGCTCCAAAGGGGAACTGCTTGCCAAGTTGCGACAAAGCGATCCTCAAGAAATCGATAGCTCACCTGCCCTGGTGCTGGGGTCAAATCCACGAAAAGCCCGGAAACACGCGGACGGTTGTAGTGGTCGGTGATAGTTGGAGAATACTCACTGTCACCCGAACCGAAAGTCACATAGCCGTTGCTCCCAATGAAGATCTCGGGAAATTGGGACCCGAAGATGCGGAAGGTTCGCCCCGGCGGCGCGGCGACGGCGAAGTAGTCATCGTCTCCTAGCGTAAGCTGGGTTCCATTGGCTGGATCGGTCGGAAGCGTTGTGGTCGGTCGGATCCTCACGCGGTAAAAATTAGCTGAACCATCCGGCGTGAAGGTCAGCGACTTATTGGCGAGATTAAATGGCGACGAGCTGGTGAACTGCTTCGCAAGGAAATCACTGACAAGAGAGACAACTTCTAGGCGCACAAGATAATCTTGGAAACTTCCACTTGTTGAGTCGGTCACCCGAACAAGCCCGGTGTAGAGCCCAGGCGAAGAAGGGACGACGGCGGCGTTGATGCTGAACTCAACGCTAGCCTGCGAAGATACCGGCAGCGAGACGCTGGAGGTGCCCAGCACCACCCATGGAACGTTTGAGGAAAGCGATAGGGCGACAGGTCCCGCCGAGGTGTTACTAATCAAAAAGGACTGCGTGGAGGGCTCATATGGCCCACCAGCCAAGCCCGAAACCAATTGGGAAGTTGTGGGTGAGACCACAAAGCCGGGTGGTTGGTAATCGGGGTCGAAAACAGAGTGCGCAAACTCGGGATGGTCGATGAAAGGGTTGCGGTTGCCCTGATAGGCATAGATGCGCGCATTCCGACGACGCTCAAACTCGTCTACAGGATCAAGCAAGTGCCATTCAAGAAGAGTGGACAACTTGCCGAAACTGTAGGTTCCGCCATTGGTAAGATCGTCCATTTCAAGGTCGATTTCGCCGCCTCCTTCGTAGCGGATCGCCATGTAGAAAATGATGCGCGCCAAGTCACCTTTTTCGGAATCGTTTGGTTCGAAGGAGTCATTATCGGCGTAGGTTCCCGTCAGACCCTGCATCGTAACAGGCGAGCCGCCGTAATCGAATTCGAGGTCGTCGCGGCGCGCGTTGACCGCCTCGTTGCAGGCTCGCAGGTTATGAACGTCGCTTCCGGGGACGCTGGCAGTGTTGAAGCCTCCGAGGCTTTGCGGCCAGACGTGTTCGCGGTTCCATCCGTTGCCACCGTTGTATTCCTGAGCGGCGTTGACCGAGGCGTGATTGTAGACGAGGAGCACATTAGCCGAGTTGTTAGGATCACGATCTGCGTCTTTCAAAATGTCCCACGTGTCGGTGGAGGATGAGGTGTATGGAAAAGATATATGCCCGCGAATGATCTGATGAAGAGCAGCCTTGAGTTCGGCGCCGCGCAAACCTTGAGCCGTGGCAAAGTATCCAGCTGGCGGGTCGTATTCACCGGCAACTGCCAGGGAGAAATGCCCCCAAACAAGCATAAAAGCGCAAACGAGCGGATGGCTCACCCGCTGTCTCCACTGTTCTCTAGCCAAGAGTCTCTGTGCCAACATCCTCCCGCTGGCGCGCATTGTGCGTAGCCTACCGCTGCTTGTGCTCGAAACCGGGCCATTGCACGCATCAGAAGCAACTCTCTGGCAAGCTGCGTTGTGATCCCTTCTTACTTGTGTTACGTAAGTATTGGGCATGGCTTGTCGACGGAGGTCAGTCGCTTGAGTCTTCGCCCAGCATTGTGGCAAAGCGCTTGTCTGGTGATGCGCCCAGCTGTAGTGCTTTTTCGTAATGGCGCTTGGCCAGGGCGATGGACGGCGGCTTGGCTGCGGCGTAGATGACCGCCAAGTTAAAATGAGCTTCAGCGTATTCGGGTTTCACCGTGATGGCGCGGCGCAACGACTGTTCTGCTTTGCCGAATTCTCCGAGCTTGCTTGAAGCTACTCCTAGATAATTCAGCGTGACTGGATCGTCGGGAGATGCGGAGTCAGCGCGCTCCAGATAATCGACTGCATCTTGGGTGCGGTTCTGCTCGATCATCACTGTGCCGAGCGTGGTGAGACTGAAAGCGTCGTTCGGATCAGCCTTGACCGCTTTTTCCAAAGCGAGTTGTGCGGCAGTAAGTTTGCCTTGACGGAATTGCGCGACGCCGAGGTTGGCCAAAGCAATGACATTGTCGGGCTGGCTCTCAAGCAACTTCTTGTACAACTCCTCTGCTTTGACAAAGTTGCCGTTGGTGAATTGCTCGCGCGCGGAAGAGACTAGATCACTGAGTTCCGAGGGCTCAAAAGACAGCGGAGTTGACTTGCGCATCCGCGGTCCGGCCAAACGGGCTATCTCGCTGGCTGAAGCGGCGGTTGCGGCTGGCTCGAGTGCGGCTCTTCGCGCGCTCATCTTGGCCGCATCCGCGTCGAGAAGGGTGACAACGGGGCGCTTGAGCATTTCCTGTTCGGCTTCGCTGAGTTCGAGAGTCGGTTTGGCCAGTTCGTTGATTTTGTTGTTGAGCGTGGCGTCCTTGATTCCGAGACGTTGCATCTCTTCCTGGGCGAGGCGGTAGGCCTGCTCGCGGCCCGCCTGCTCCTTGATTTGGCGCATGATGATGCCGCGGAGAAGCTCGTTCTCCTGCTGCAGAAGCTTTGCTTCGGCGGCGGTGACTTCACCTAATTCGACCGCGGCGAGCGCGCCGGTTACGCGGTCGTATTCCTTGAGGAGTTGATCGTTGACTGCTTGGAGTTTGTCGAAGCGCTCGCGGTCATCCTTGAGTTGGGTCTGGGCCGTGACGAGTTCGCCGCGAACTTTGTCGAGGTCCTTCTGCGGAACCTCGATCAACTCCGCCTTGGTCGCGGTGCCCAAGTCCTTTTGCAATCCGGCGACCATCTCGGTCTTGGCGGTGGGATCGGTCTGTTGCGCTTCTTCGGCGCTAGTGGGTGTTTTGCTCCTGCCCAGCAAGGTGAACGCAGCCGTCAGGACCATCAGCAGGAACCCTGCCGCGGCCAGCCAGGTCCAGATGGGCCTACCTCTCTTTGGAGTTCGTAGAAGGTTGTCGGGTTCCGGCGCTCCAGCAGCTTGATTTGTGTAGTAGATGGTCTCCACGTCCGTTTTCATCTGGGTCACACTCTGGTAACGGCGCTCCGGTTCCTCTTGCAGTGCCTTGACCACCACTTCGTCGATTCGCACATCAACTTGCAACTTGCGCGATGGCAGGTCAAAGGCTCCACGGGGAACTTGCCCGGTCAACATTTCGTAAAGCATGACACCGAGCGCGAAAATGTCCGCCCGATGGTCGGCTTCACCGCTCCTTTGCTCGGGGGCCATGTAGTCCGGGGTTCCCATGACCATGTTTGTCATGGTGAAGCGGCGCGATTTGTCTTCGAGCACCGGTCGGGATAATCCGAAGTCAGCTAACTTTATTTGGCCTTGCTCGGTAACCAGAACATTTTCCGGTTTTATATCACGGTGGATGACTCCCTGCTCATGGGACACGCGCAGGGCTTCGCAGATATTGGCCACGATAGCCAGTGCTTGGTTGCTATCCAGATGCCCGGTTTTTATGAGGCTGCGCAGATCGGTTCCGGCTACGTGTTCCATCACGAAAAAAAGGTGTCCCTCGCTTGTTTGTCCAAATTCGTGAACGGCAACGATGTTGGGGTGGTGAAGCTTTGCTAAAACGCGGGCTTCACGCCGGAACCGTTCGACGAACTGTTCATCCACCGCCATTTCGGCGGGCAATAGTTTGATGGCGACCACGCGGTCCAGATCCTTTTGGCGTCCCTTGTAGACGACCCCCATGCCTCCGCGACCGATGATGCACTCGATCTCGTATTGGGGGAGCATCTCGGCCAAGCGCTCCGGCTTTGGAGGTATCCAGGATTGAGGAGAACCGGACAACTGCGGTTCGTCGAGGGCCCGGGCCAGCAACTCGACAGGGTCCAATCCCTCCGTTTCCGGCACGGCTTCGCGCTTCGGGTTGTTCTCGGGGTTCAGGTCTTTTTCGCTCACGGTGTTTTCTGCTTACCTAGTTCTAAGGAATTACCGGCCCCGAGTTGCATGCAGGACCGCTTTTTTACACGTAGCCGATTAAATCCATGAGCTCGTCTCTGATGGACTGGGGATCGGGGTCGCCCAGCGTGCGACCGACCACCTCCACCACGAGGTCTCGCCACCTCTGGCGCAAGCGGAATACGCGGCTTTTCACTGTCCCGGTGCTCAAAGCGAGTTTTTGAGCCGCCTCTTCGTAACTCTGCTCCGGTCCGGTGCCGAACCCGAGGAATGGCCGGAAAACCTCAAACGCCGCTTCCTCGCCCCGCGCGGAAAATTCCGTCCGCATTTGCTGCAACGCGTGCTCGAGAACGGCCAAGGCCCACTGCCGTTGGTAAATCTCGTCAGGCGTGGCGGTGTCGACGGAACATTTCTCGTAGCGTGTGCGGGCATATTCTTCGTCGAGCGAGATGGAAGGCCGGCCCGCGCCCCTTTTCGCAGCGTTTTCTTTGTCGAACTGGTCCGAAAGGTAGTTCCGGAGGCAGGTGAGCAGGAAGGTGCGCAGTTTCCCGCGGTCGGGATCCGCCGCGCCCAAAGATCCCGTCCGCAAAAGCTGTTCGAAGAATCCTTGGACCAAGTCTTCGGCGTCGTGGGATGACTTCCCGGAGCGCCGCACATAAGCGTAGAGGGGAAACCAGTAGGCTTCGCACAAAGAGCCAAGCGCTCTTGAGGACTGCTCGTCCGGCGCTTGAAGAGCATGGCGGACGACGCTCCATCGAGTCGTGGGAAACTGGTGGGCGCCCGTCCGTGTGCCTTCCATGAGCTGGAGGATGAGCAGCTATCGCGTATCAATCAATGCTGCTTCCTGCATGCTTGAGAAGGATCCGCAGCCCCCAGTCCAACCCCCAGGGGCTCCTCCCAAGGCGAAGTGTTTACCATGGTTTGTAGGAGTAAACCGTTTGGATGGCTCTCTCTCTGGTGTTCGTGTCCACCTGAAGGTCGGACCTCGGCACAGCCTCGTCCCAAGAACTCGGCCACCCGAAGTAGGTCACTCGTATGGCTCCGTCGGGTTCAAAGCCTATGACCGTCGCGGCCCACCAAGTCTTTTCCCACCTCAGCAGCACCTCTTGTCCTATGCTGAGGGGAGTAGAGTCAGTAACCGTCTTCCCGGTGGGCGGGAGTTCTTGCGGAGAGAAATGGATTCGTCCAGTAATCAGATCGGAGAATTGCTTCCAATTCAGTGCGCTTCCGTGCTTGGGCAAAGCAGCACGCGTGGCAACGACTTTCGGCTCATTTGTCATGGCATAAACCTTCGGCACTCCGGAGGTGTTCGGCAGATATTTGAATGGAGATGCTCCGCCTCTTCTCAGAGGAGTGTTTGCACGGTATCTCTGGGAGCAATTCGGGTTTACGCATCGGGTCGGTGGCGATGACGGTGTTCTAGCCGGAGACGGCTCTGTATTGCGTTGTGAATGGGGGGCCAGCTGCTCGTGTCTCTTAGCGGATGTTCGATCATGACGGCTTCCTCGCCCGTGGCCGTTTGTTGAGTTGCCGTCTCTAGATGCCTCTCCCCATTGCTGGCTCGCATGACTGAATCCGGCGTGCCTGGGTGCTGGCGTTCCCTGCTTGGTGCTATCCTCGTTTGATTGAACCTCCTGAGACGCCCAACGCGTTCTACTAACGTGCGACTCCTTCGGTTTGTCTAGCCAGAGGGCGAATGATGCGCCTACGGAGGCCAACAAAGCGGCTGACCCGAGTGCCGATGGAAAGTATTTGCTGAAATTCAGGAATTTACGGGGCGGTTTCTGCGATTGGTTTTGGTGGCTTGTCTTCATGTAGTTGTATCTTCAGCTATTTCTAAGGAATCGGTGGGCTAGGGTTGCAGAGCGCCCCCGCTTTTTTTTCGCTGGCAGAGTATTTCCTGAAGTCCATCCTGGTCGGTTTGTCATCCAAGCCAACAGCGCCAACAGCGCGAACATGAGCGACGAAGAAGCCACCGCGATGGAAGCCGGATTGAAGCGCAACCTTGCCATGCTCGGCGTGAAGCGCCGCCGCCGCTCGGCTTGAGTTTTTAACATATCACCGGAGCGCACGGGCGCTCGGGGAAGATCCCGCCCAAGCGGGACCCGCAGGGCGACATGAGCGGGAGCGAAGGAGTCAACGTAACGAAGCAAACGAAGGGGGGAAGCCCAGGTGGGTTCGTCATCTTAGGTGGATCGCGCACTCCGAGCGCGATTGTTTGGAAAACCGCAGAGAGCACAGAGAACGCAGAAGGGTCTCCTGTGATTTTTTACCTTCGTGCTCTCCGTGTCTCCGTGAGATTTTTTAGGTTCTTGAGCCAGAGCTCTGGATGCGGGGGAGCGGAAATTTCTCTCACAAAGGCACAGAGATCACGGAGAGGAAATGATCAGAGTTTTTTGAACAGATCACCGGAGCGCACGGGCGCTCGGGGAAGATCCCGCTCAAGCGGGACCCGCAGGGCGACATGAGCGGGAGCGAAGGAGTCAACGTAACGAAGGGAACGAAGTTCAGAGGGTGGGGGGGGTCTTCCGTCACTCGTCGCTTGCGAGCAAAAGCTGGAACGTGCGCACGATCTCGATGGACGCGTTATGGTCCAACTCGCCGACGCGTTGCAGCGCTGTGGTGTTGATCGGGTGGAGGAGGTCGCAAGCGACCACATAGTCGCCGTCGCCCCATCGGATCTTCACGCGAAGCGGGGTGAGCGAAATGTTTTCGCGGAGCGGACAAACCAGTTGCGTGGGCAAACCGGCCAAGCCGGGATGTTGCAAACCCACGAGATTGGGACGCGAGATGTCCGCCGTGGACGAATACAAAGGCAGATTCATTCGTGCCGCGGAAAGGCTGCAGACCTCTGGCAAGGTGGATCGCGCCGTCCCGGCGCGATATTCCAATTTGGAAATCGCGATGGGGACATCGCGATCCACCATCTGCTCGAAGTTTGAAAGCTGTTAAGCATTGTTATCACTCCGCAGCGATCGGAATTTCTTCGTTAAGTTTGAGCGTCTCCTCGCGCACCTTGGGCGTGTAGGACGCGACCGCGGTCCGGTAAAAAGCTTCGCGCTCGCGGCGCTTCTTTTCCTTGGTCAGCAACCCCTCGACAAAGACCGACTTCGGCACCTCGCCGCGCAGGCTGTCCAAGATGCCGAACGCGCTGCGGGTGAGTGTCAGGGTCTGGCGAGGAGCCGGCGACTGTAAAGCGACTTTCATGCGACTAAAATGAACATCGCTACCCCCTAGGGTCAACCGCTTCTTGAGGACCATCCTTTGTTACCTTCGTTTCCTTCTGTTAAACCTCTCCTCATGAAGGCTGGCCTTTGCCTGATCTTTTGTCTCACCGCTTCACTCGGTCACGCCTCCGAGGTCCAACAACACGGACTGAGCTTCGAGCACTGGGTGGCGGACACATTCTTCGGCGGACATCGTCCGTCGGGTCCGACCGAGAAGTGGGACATCCCGGCCTCGGCCAACAAAAATCACGGCCGCATCCCGGTGAATCCGAAAGCCACGCAATACGGTGAACCGGTGCTGCTTGGTGACGCGCTGCGGCAATACGGCATCAACGAACCCTTCCTGCTCATTGTCGGATTCTGGGAGCAGGCCGGACGCGATAAAAAATTCGTCCAATCATTGGTCGCCCGGATCGAACCCGAACAGTGGCGCAAACTCTGGGGGCCTGTCACCCGCAAGGATCTCGAGGCGATGGACAAATTGGTCAAAGACACGAGCCGACCGATCGCCGATGTGCGCCGCGAAGTCCTGAGGCGCAAAAAGCAGCCGCCATTTGCCCAGGCGGTGATCCAGCTCAATCCCAAGATCGACAAATCCCAGCGCCGCCTGCAGTGCAGTATTTCCTACGTGCGAATCTTCAAAAACCTCGCTCCCGGTCGAAACCGCAAGGCGCAAGCCTTTGCCAAAATTTTCGGCCGCCGCATCCCGCGGATCACGAGCTCTCCGCCCCGGTCTTTCTAGCTCCGATCTACGACCTCGATCTGCTGGCGCAGTTTGGCGACGGAGTTCGACGGAAGAACTCCCTTCCACTGCACGCCCGGATAAATCATGGCGTCGCGTCCGACGAGGGAGCCCGGACTGAGCACGGCGTTGCAGCCGATCTCGGCGCGGTCGCCGACGATGGCGCCGAATTTTTTCAGCCCGCTCGGCGTGGCGCTATCGGGCCCTCGGATGATCACTTCACCGTGGTCGAGACGGACATTGGAAAGAATAACACCCGCACCGAGATGCGCTTTGTGACCAAGGATGGAATCGCCGACGTAGTTGAAATGGGGAATCTGGGCCTCGTCAAAAACAATGCAGTTCTTCAGTTCGCAGGAATTACCCAGAACGGCGCCATTTCCGACGATGACATTTTCGCGGATGTAGCACCCGGCGCGGATTTCGCAGCGGTCGCCGATCCAGGCTGGGCCTTTGACCATCGCCCCCTGTTCAATGACGGTGCCTTCGCCGATGTATACGGCGTTGCTGATGAAAGGGCGGCCGACTTGTTTGCCGTGGATGGCTGGTTTGAGGCGGAACTGCAGATAGGAAGCAATGAGCGGCAGCGCCTCCCAGACATTGGTCACCTTTTCGAACAACGAACGGTGGTCGGTGTGCTCGAGGTCGAGATATTCGGCGGGGGAGTAAGTCATTGTGGAAGTGACGAGTGACGAGTGACCAACGACAAGATCGTGTGCCTTCCTCTCTCAACCCTCAACCCTAAACCCTCAACTGCTCTCATCCTCCCGCGCGGGTCAGTTTGGTGCCGTCCTTGGTGTCTTTGACCATCCAGCCGCGTTTGAGCAATTCATCCCGAAGGGCATCGCTCTTGGCCCAGTCTTTGGCCGTGCGCGCCGCGAGGCGTTCTTCGAGGAGCGCGATGATTTCAGCCGGCACGTCGATCGATTCGGGTTCGAGGCGAAGGACCGAGTTGAGGCGTTCCCAGTAATCCAACAATCCGCGGGCCTGCTCGGGGGAAAGTTCCCCTTTGTCCATGGCCCGGTTGCTGTCGCGGACCAAATCAAAGAGCGCGCCGAGGGCCGCGGAAATGTTGAGGTCGTCGTCGAGGGCGGCGGCGAATCGGTCTTCCGCAACCAGCGGATGTGCTTCGCCTTTCTTTGTAGTGGCCGCCAACTCGGAGAGGCGCTGCTGCCATTCATCGAGCCGCTGCAACGCGCTGCGCGCGCCGGCCAGGCCCTCGAAAGTGAAATTGAGCGGCAGGCGGTAGTGCGCGGAGAGCAGCACGTAACGCACCTCGCGTCCGGTCCATCCTTTGTCGAGCAGGTCGCGCAGGGTGTAAAAATTGCCGAACGACTTGGCCATCTTGCGTCCGTCGACCATCAGGTGCGCGCAGTGCATCCACAGATTGACGAATTTCTGGCCCGTGCAGCACTCGGTCTGGGCGATCTCGGCTTCGTGGTGGGGAAAGATGTTGTCCACCCCGCCGCAATGGATATCCAGCCGGTCACCGAGCAGGGCCGTGGCCATGGCGCTGCATTCGATGTGCCAGCCCGGGCGACCCGGTCCCCACGGACTGTCCCATTTCACGTCGCCGTCTTGCGCGTCATGCGCTTTCCACAGGGCGAAATCGCCGACGTTCTCCTTCTCGTATTCGTCGGAGCTGACCCGGCCGGAGGGACGGAGTTCCTCGAGATTCAAATGCGCGAGTTTTCCGTAGTCGGGGAAGCTGGCGATGCGGAAGTAGACCGATTTGTCATCCGCCTGATAGGCGTGGCCGTCGGCGACGAGCTTTTCGATCATGGCGATCATGCGGGCGATGTGCTCGGGGTCGGTGGCGGATGGAAAACGGTCAGCCGGCTTGATGCGCAGCGCTTTCAGGTCTTCGAAGAAGGCGTCCCTGAAGGGTTTGGTGAAGTCGGCGAGGGGAACGCCCTTTTCGCGCGAGCCGCGGATCGTCTTGTCATCCACGTCGGTCAGGTTCATCACCCGTTCCACCTGGTGGCCTCGGTATTCGAGGTGGCGTTGGAGGAGGTCCTCGAAAAGGTAGGCGCGGAAGTTCCCGATGTGGGCGTGGTTGTAGACCGTGGGTCCGCAGGTGTAGAGCTTCACCCTCTTGCCCTCCGGGTCGAGGGGAGTGAACGGTTCAACCGAGCGCGTCAGGGTGTTGTGGAACTGGAGCAAGAAAGGTGAGGGTTGAGGGTTGAAAGTGGTGGGAGAGAGAACGCCGCTTCCGCTCTGCCGTTCATCCGGGCAACTCTACCGACGCCACGGCCATGGCGGCGATGCCTTCGCCTCGTCCGATTGATCCGAGACCTTCGTTGGTCGTCGCTTTTACCGCGACGCGGGCGGCGGGCATGCCGAGTGCCCCGGCAATGCGCTCCCGCATGGCAAAAACGTGCGGCCCTACCTTCGGAGCCTCGGCGATGACCGTGGAGTCGATGCTGTTGATGCGCGCACCGCGGGTGCGGGCCAAGTTGGCAGCTTTCTCGAGGATCTCCAGGCTGCTGATGCCGCGGATCGACGGGTCGGTGTTGGGAAAATGGTGCCCGATATCCTGCTCGCCGATGGCGCCGAGCACCGCATCGGCGATGGCGTGCGCAAGAACATCGGCATCGGAATGGCCCTCGAGTCCAAGGTGGTGCGGGATCTCCACGCCCCCAAGGACGAGTGGTCGCCCTTCAACGAAGCGGTGGACGTCATAGCCAAGGCCGGTGGTGGTCATGCCGAAAGTTTACAGTGTTCAGTTTTCAGTCTTTGGTCAGTTCGGAACCAAGGAGGCGAAGTCGGCTTTGCCGCTGGTCGCCATGATGCGGAATTTGTCCGGATTGCCGGCGTGGGGTTGCATGTCGACGACTCCGCCCGCTGCACGGACGAGAAGGATGCCCGCGGCAACGTCCCAAAGGCTGATTGTTCCCTCCACGTAGGCATCGAGGCGTCCGGTGGCGACGTAGGCGATATCGAGAGCGGCGCTGCCGAGCATGCGCATCTTTTTCACCTTGCGGATGGCGTGGTTGAAAGCGGGCAGGGTGCTGTCGATGGTGTCGACCGTTTTTGACACGCCCATCGAGATGACGCAGTCCTGCAAATCGGTGCGGGTGCTCACGCGGATTTCTTTGCCGTTCAACTTGGCTGGTCCGCCGGCTTCGACGGTCCAGGTTTCATCGCGCATGGGATCGTGAACCACACCGGCGAGGAGTTCGTTGTTCCGGCGGACCGCGATCGTCGTGGCAAAGTGGGGGATACAGTAGAAGTAGTTTACTGTGCCGTCCAACGGATCGATGATCCACTCGCAATCCCCTGTGCCACCCCGCATCCCTTCTTCACCATAGATGGCGTGCTCCGGATGGCGGGCCAGGATGTGGTCCTCGATGGCGCGTTGGGTGCGGCGGTCGATCTCCAGTTTGATGTCGTGCGCGTGCATCGAGTCGACCTCTAGAGGTTTCCCGAAATTTTCGCGCAGAATTTTTCCGGCGATGAGGGCCGCGTCGAGTGCAGTGGTGAGAAAATCGGACATGTCCGTGCTTTGCTATCAGATGACGCGCGCGCGGCGGACAAAAAAATCGGGAGGGGATCGAAATCCCCTCCCGTGCAACTTCGTTTTAAACCACTAAGGTTTAGCGACGGCGCTTTTTAGCAGCTTTTTTCTTAGCGGCCTTTTTCTTGGCGGGCTTGCGCTTCGCGACTTTTTTCTTGGCGGCTTTTTTCTTTTTAGCGGGCATCCAAAATCCCCCCTTTCAATCCGCAGTAGCGGGTTAGGAGTGTGCTTTTATTGCAACTCACATTTGCGTTCGTATGTCGGATGCGCGGAACCGTCAACGGTTTTTTTGAAAAAATTTCAAAATTTTTTCCGGCGTGTTTCGCCGTTCGCGCGCGTCGCGCGCGGAATTGTCAGCGCGATGCGAGCAACGCGCACGCTTCGTCCGCGATTTTTTCCACGGGCCACAAGCGTCCCGCACCTTCGTATCCGCAGGCGAGCATGCCTTCGTCGGGTCCGATGAAATGCACTCCGCGCGCGCGCAGAATCTCCGTGTTGTGCGCGGTGGCGGGATGCGACCACATCTTGCCGTTCATGGCCGGCGCGATGAGCAGCGGCGCGCGCGTGGCCAGCGCGATGCAGGTGAGCGCGTCGTCGGCCAGCCCAAGAGCCAACCGCGCGATCGCCGCGGCCGATGCCGGTGCGACAAGCAGCAGATCCGCTCCGTCGGCCAGTTCGATGTGGCCCGGACACCAACCTTCCTGCTCGGCGAAGACGTCCGTGGTCACCGGGTTCTTGCTCAGGGTTTGCATGGTCAGCGGCGTGATGAACTTTTGCGCTCCTTGCGTCATGACCACGCGGACCTGATGCCCCTTTTTGACCAGAAGGCTGGCCAGATCGGCTGCTTTGTAGGCGGCGATGGAGCCGGTCACGCCGAGAACGATGTTCTTTCCGGCGGCCATGTCAGTCCTCCAGCGAAATGATCCGGCGGCTGAGGTAGCGCTCGGCGCGGGTGATGGCGCGGAATTTGGTCAGGTCTTCCTCCATCGATCCGCTGATGATGGTGTAGCGGTATTCCCGCCAGCATTTCATCTCGGCTGCCGCGGTGGTGAGGCGGAAATCGATTTGCTCCGGCGTCTCCGTTCCCCTCTTTTCCAGGCGGTGGCGCAGCTCGTCCAGACTCGGCGGCATGATGAAGATGTCGACCAGGGAATCCTGAATAAACGGATCCTTGCTCTGCCGGATGGTGGCTGCTCCCTGCACATCGATATCGACCAGCACGTCGATGCCATCGCGCAGGTGGTCGACGATCGTCTGCCGCACGGTGCCGTAATAGTGGTCGTGCACCCGCGCGTATTCGAGGAAGTCGCCCGCGGCGATGCGCCGCTCGAAGTCGGCGGTATCCATGAAATGATAGTCCTCACCGTCGGTCTCGCCGGCCCGCGGGACGCGGGTCGTGCAGGAAACGGCATAGACCGTGTCCGGCGTCTGGCGCAGCGAACTGCAGATGGTCGACTTACCCGCGCCCGACGGGGCGGAAATGACGAAGAGTATGCCGAGGCGCTTCACCGGAGGAGTTGAGGGTTGAGGTTTGAGGGTTGAGAGAATGAAAAAGCCAAGGCCATCGCTTACTCCACATTCTGCACCTGCTCGCGGAGGCGCTCCAGTTCCGTTTTGGCCGCGACGACGTGGCGGGTCACTTCGGCGGAGTTGGCTTTGGACCCTATGGTGTTGCACTCGCGGAACATCTCCTGGGCGAGAAAGTCGAGGGTGCGCCCATTGGCCTCTTTGGAAGCCAGCCCGGTGCGGAACTGGGCAACGTGGCTGTCGAGCCGGCTCAGCTCCTCGGTGATATCCGACCGGTCGGCAAAGAGGGCGAGTTCGCGGGCGAGCCGCTCGTCATCCGCGGCGAAGGACGGGTCGAGCGCGGCGAGTCGCTCGCGCATGGCTTCGCGGTGCTTGGCCGTGACGGACGGCGCGAGTTTGGCGATGGCCGAGGTCTCGCGGGTGAACTTGTCGAGCAGGCGCTGCAATTCGCGGGCCAGATGCGCACCCTCTTTCGACCGCATGACTTCCAGCGATCGCAAGGCGGACCGTGTCGCTTTGCCCAGCGCGCCCGCATCGGGTGCGGCCGGTGTGGCGGAATCGCGGGCCGTGGCCGCATAAAGCCGGATGATGTCCGAGAGTTCCGGCTGTCCGGGAATTTTCAACGAGCGCTGCACGCGCTGAAGGTCCGCATGGATGCGACGGAAGATTTCCCCGTCGACCAACGGCCGTGCTTTGCTTCCGCCCGACACGGAGGCCGTGACTGTTGCGCGTCCGCGGCTCACCGCGGGTGCGACAATTTCGCGGACTGCGTTTTCCATGGCGGCCAGCTCGCGGGGCAGGTTGACGATGACTTCGGCGTTGCGCCGGTTGACCGTCGAAATTTCCACCGAGTAGCGCAGGTCTTTGGTCGCACACTCGCCGCGGCCGAATCCGGTCATGCTTTTCATGAATGGATGACAACCTGCGTGCGCGCGCGTGTCCAGCCTGCGGCGATTACATCATTGCTGCCGGGGCGGTGCGTCCCTTACTTTTGCCTCCATGGCCTCCCAAGACCCCTTTATGCAGGCCGCTATCGAGGAAGCGCGCCAAGGTCGCGCCGAGGGCGGTATCCCCATCGGTTCGGTGCTCGTTCTCGACGGCAAGATCATCGGCCGCGGCCACAACCGTCGCGTGCAGGAGGGAAGCGTCATTCACCACGCGGAAATGAACTGCCTTGAGAACGCCGGGCGCCTTCCGGCTTCGGTTTACCGCCGCTGTACCATTTATTCAACCCTCTCGCCCTGTCCGATGTGCAGCGGTGCGATCCTGCTCTACGGAATTCCCAAGGTGATCGTCGGCGAAAACAAAACCTTCCAAGGTCCCGAGGAACACGTCCGCTCGCAGGGCGTCGATGTGGAAATCCGCCAGGATTCGGATTGCATCAAATTGATGGAGGATTTTATCGCCGAGGAACCGGTGCTTTGGAACGAGGACATAGGAGAGTGACGAGTGACGTGTGACTTGTGGCGGGCTGCGGTCCTCGTAGTTGCGGGGTTGCTCATATCTTGCGGTCCATCGAAGCCTCCGGCGAAAGAAGAAACGGCACCCGGGAAAAAGACCGGCAGCGTCATTTTCTTCCACATCGATGGTGCGGGCGTCGCGCAGTGGCAGATGGCGCGTATGCTCATCGCCGGACCCGATGGTGAGATCAATTGGGACAGGCTTCCGCATATTGCGGTCTACCGCGGACACCAGGAAGACACGCTGACCACTTCTTCCAACGCCGCGGCGACGGCGCACGCCTACGGGGTCAAGGTTCCCTACGAAGCCTACGGCACGGACGGGCATAGCGACCGGCGCCCGGTCGCTGCGAACGGACAGAGGCGGAGCATCATGGAAGAGGCGAAGGCGCGCGGTCTCGCCACGGGCTTGGTCAACACGGGGGGCGTGACCGAACCCGGCACCGCCTGCTTTGTCGCCAGCGTCCACGAGCGCGATAAAGATGGTGCCGAGATCGCCGCGGAGGTAGCCGGATCCGGGACCGATGTCATTCTCATGGGCGGGGAAGAGTGGTTCCTTCCCGAGGGAACGCAGGGGCGTCACGGCGCCGGCAAGCGCAAGGACGGACGCAACCTTGTCGAAGAGGCCAAGGCGGCCGGCTACAAAGTCGTCCTCACGCGCGAAGAACTGGCCGCGCTACCTGATGATGCGGGCAAAGTGTTGGGTATTTTTTCCGAGGACGACACGTTCAACGACGAACCGGAGGAAGATCTGGCGGCCAAGGGCCTGCCTCCCTACGACCCGGCTGCACCGACCGTCGCGGAAATGACTGCAGCCGCGCTGCGCTTTCTCGGTGGACGCCAATTCCTGCTCGTCGTCGAGGAGGAGGGCACCGACAACTTCGGCAATTGCAACAACGCGGTCGGGTTGGCGGAGGCTCTGCGCCGGGGGAACGAAGGACTCGGCACAGCGCTCGGCTACATCGAAAAACACCCCGACACGTTGCTCGTCACCTTCGGCGACAGCGAGGCGGGCGATCCGGATATCATCGGGTTGCGCGGCGGCAAATACGAAAAAGAAATGCTCGAGAAAGGGAAGGATCCCAACGGCGCGCCGCTCGACGGGGTCGAGCGCACGGCGGATGGCGGCGTGGCCAAACCTTTCACCAGCAAACCCGATCGTGCGGGCAAAACACATAATTTCGTTGTCGCATGGGGCTCCCGGCTCGATACCTGCGGTGCCATTCTGGTCCGCGCCGCGGGACTCAATGCGGACAAAGTGGGCGGCTCGTTCGACAACACCGCCCTTTATCCGCTCTTCTACGAGACACTCTTCGGGGAAAAGCCGTGACCGAATTCGCCGAAGTGGTCTGCCCGACCTGCCACGAAAGCTTTGCTGTCCCCGCACCCGATATTTCCGAGGTTCCCTGCGAACTCGATTACGACTGCGAGATCTGCTGCGCGCCGATGCGCATCGTCTTCAGCGCCGATGACGAAGGTGTTGTCGCTGAGGCGCGGGGGTTGGGGGAGTAGGTTTAGAGTTTCTTGGCGAGTGAAAGACCAACTGCGCTACTTGCGTGGCGGGTGCGCCAGCTGTTGCTATGTGGCGTCATCCTTTAGCTGCATCGCTTGGCTGGGTCTCCTGGCGTCCATAGAGCTTGCGAGTATCAGTCGGTTCTCCAGGAGTGCGGCAGGATGCAGCCAGAACAAGGCCGACCATGAATAGAATGATGCCTGGGAATACTATCCACGGACCGAGCGAAACGAACGTTTCTGCGATCACAACCAAAAGTCCGAGTGAGAGTAGGGTAATCGCGGCTCTGCATTTTGCGGGAGCTGTCGTGTCTGGGGCGAGCGGACGAAATGAAGGATCAACGACGGGTTCGTTATGCGATTTATTCATAGGCTCAAGTGTTAAACAGGCGTGGTGTTGTTCATATCGTTTCCTGCGCCCATTTGCGTGAGACACGCGGCGGAGAGAATATTTTGCGAGTATAGAGTGGTACCAAGCGAGTCAACCCTAGAGCGTGCTTTTCTCATGCGCCTTGCTGAACGGGGAATAAAAAAAACCCGCGGCGCGGGCCGCGGGTTTCGTGAAAGGCTGAGCTGCCGCGTTAGGCGACGTGCTGTTTTTTGTTCTGGCAGGACGAGTTGATCGGGACTTCGACCGGCGCGTCGCTGCGCGAGATGCGGTCGTTGGCCACCAGCCAATTCTCCAGCTCTTCGCCGCTGATGTCGGGGAGCATATGGCCGTCGATCACCAGGCAGGGAGACAGCTTTTGTCCGCTGCGCTGTTCCATCTCGGCGCGGAACTCGGGATTTTTCAGGATGTCCTTCTCTTCGTAGGGAAGGTCGTATTTGGCCAGGATGGCGCGGACGCCATTGCTCCAGCCGCAGCTGGTCTTGAGATAAGCGGTGATTTCCATGTTGTGGAGAAGTTGCGCGGACGGCGCCGGTTGTCAACGCCGTCCGCGCGGTGTTCCTTATTTCTTTTTGCCTTCGCCCGGGCGGTATTCCTCGAGCGCGGCGGCGTCGAAGGCCTTGGCCAGTCCGACCATTTCCTCGCCGGAGCGCATCGTGCTCTCCATGGCTTCGGACTCCTTGCGGAGGGCTTCTTCGCTGTAGTTGGCAGCTTTGATGGAAAGACCGATGCGGCGCTCGACTTTGTCTACCTTGATGACGCGGGCTTCCACGTCGTCACCGACTTTGATGACGTCTTTGACTTTGGCCACGTGCTCTTCGCTGAGTTGCGAGATGTGGACGAGGCCGTCGATGTCATGCTCGAGCGAGACGAACGCGCCGAAGTTGGCTAGCTTGGTGACCTTGCCTTTGACCAGATCGCCGATCTTGTAGAGGCGGTCGATTTCCTTCCACGGATCCTCGTCGAGTTGTTTGACGCCGAGGGCGATGCGCTGGTTGGCTTTGTCGATGTCGATGACCACCGCCTCGATGTCGTCGCCCTTTTTGAGGATTTCGCTCGGGTGGTTGATCTTGCGCGTCCAGCTAAGGTCGGACACGTGGACCATGCCGTCGATGCCTTCCTCGAGTTCGACGAAGGCGCCGTAGGCGGTCATGTTGCGGACCTTGCCCTTGACCTGCTTGCCGATGATGTAGCGCTGCTCGATCTCGTCCCACGGGTTGGGCTCGAGCTGGCGGACGCCGAGCGAGATCTTTTGCTCTTCCTTGTTGACGCCGAGAACCACGGCCTCGACTTCCTGTCCCGCGGTGAGGACGTCGGACGGGCGCGTGATGCGCTTGGTCCAGGAAAGTTCGGAAACGTGGATGAGTCCTTCGACGCCGGCTTCGATTTCGACGAAGGCGCCGTAGGGCACGAGGTTGGTGATTTTGCCTTTGACCTTGGTGCCGGTCGGGAAGCGTTCCTCGATTTTGTCCCACGGGTTGTCCGTGGTCTGCTTGAGGCCGAGGGAGACGCGCTCCTTGTCCTTGTTGATCTCGAGGACCTGGAGTTGGATTTCCTGGCCGACTTTGAGGAGTTCGCTCGGATGGGTGAGGCGACCCCAGGTCATGTCGGTGATGTGGAGGAGTCCGTCCATGCCGCCAAGGTCGATGAACGCGCCGAAGTCGGTCAGGTTCTTCACCGTGCCGGTGACCATCGAGCCGACTTCCGTGCTGGACATGAATTCCTGGCGTTTTTCGCTGCGCTCCTGCTCGATGAGTTCGCGGCGGCTGAGAACGACGTTGCGGCGTTCGTCGCTGAGTTTGACGATCTTGAAATCGTAGGTGTTGCCGACGAATTGGTTGAGGTCCTTCGGCGGGATGATGTCGATCTGCGAGGAGGGCAGGAAGGCCTCGACGCCGATATTGACGATGAGACCGCCTTTGACCACGGCTTTGACGCGGCCCTTGATGATGCCTTCGTCGTTGAAAACTTTGCTGATTTTGTCCCAGTTCTGGCGGTAGGCGGCGCGCTCCTTGGAGAGGATGACCATGCCGTCCTCGTTTTCCAGGCGGACGAGCAGGACTTCGATTTCATCGCCGACGGCAACTTCCGACGGATCGTCGAATTCTGTGGCGGGGATGGTGCCTTCGGATTTGTAGTTGATGTCGACCAGAAATTCGCGCGGGCGAACTTCCAGGATGCGGCCTTTGACAATGCTGCCTTCTTTGAAGTGTTTGGTCGCGTTGGCGATCAGTTCTTGAACTTGCGTCATAACGTGTTTTCCGCCGCGGGCGGAAATAAGACTAACTTTGGATACCTCGGTTCCGGTTTCGGTTTCCGCTCCGGGGTCGGCTGTCCCTGTCGGGGCCGATTGGAGCGGTCATAGAGCGTCTCCTAAGAGGCGGTCGCTGGCAAGCCCCGATTGAGGCCGGCGCCGATGCCTTCGAAGGTGTAACCGAAAAGCTCGATGTCGCGCGCATAGGCGCGAGCGACCAGATCGCGGGTCTTTTCAGTGTAAAACGACCGGTAGTCCTCGCGCGGCGCATTGCCTTTGGGCGGGGGTAGCGAGGCGGGCACCCCGATGTTCCGGCAGACCTCTCCGAAGTCCTCGGCCAAGCGCTCGAAATAGCCGATGAAGTCCACAATGAGCCGTCCGTCCGCACCGGTGACGTAGTCGGCTTGGTGGCGCATGCCGCCGTTGTGCGGGCCTCTGGCCAGCTCCCATTGCAGGTAGGCATCGAAGCTGCCGAGTTCGTTCACGGTGCTGCTGTGCGCGTGTTCTTTTTTGCGCAAGAGGTAGGCGTGGCGCGAAACAAGGCGGTCCCACGGATTGCGCACGAAAGCGAATTTGTAGAGCCGCGCGTAAACCTCCCTCGGCAGGCAGGCCTCGACCCTGCTGGCCGGGGCGTGTTCGGAAAATTCCAGCTGCCGGTAAAGCCCGCCCGTGCGGTTGAGCGGCCCGAGCAACCCGAGCAAGCGGCGCATTTTGCTGCGCCCCGCCGTCTTCATGAACGGCCGGAGGGCGTGCTGGATGTTAGATCCTGCCGCCTTGTCGATATGGACGAACATGAAAGGCGGATCGTGACTGACGAGCATTTGGATAGTGTGCGGCGCAGGGCGTTGGCGGGCAAGCGCGCGAAGCTGGATGCAAAGCCCGCCCGCTGGCATTCTCGGGAAATGGACGCAACGAGGGCCGCTCTCTACGCCCGCACGGGCTCACCTGCTGATGTCACGGTTTGCGAGGAGATTTCCCTTCCGCCTCCGGGGCGCGGCGAGCTGCGCGTCCGCATGATCTACGCTCCGATCAACCCCGCCGACCTCAACATGATCGAGGGCAAATACGGCGAGAGGCGACCCCTGCCCGATGTCCCCGGCAACGAGGGATGCGGTCGCGTGGTTGCGGTGGGCGAGGGCGTGGACCGGTCATGGATCGGGCGTCTCGTGCTCGTCGACCGCCTGGCTTGGCGCGAGGAGGGGAACTGGCCTGTGCAACGTCTCGTCGCGGTGCCCGAGGGAATCAACGCGCGCCAGGCGTGCGTGCTCCGCGTGAATCCGCCGACCGCTTGGTGCCTGCTGCACAACTTTGCCGAACTTTGCCCGGGCGATTGGATCGCGCAAAACGCGGCGAGCTCCGCTGTCGGCCGCGCGGTGATCGAAATCGCCAAGAGCAAAGGCTGGAAGACGCTGAACGTTGTGCGTCGTCCGGAAGCCGCTGGCGAGCTGCACGATCTCGGCGCCGATGCCGTGGTGGCCGACGGTCCGGAGATGTTGGACGAAGCCGCCGCGATCCTCGGCGGTGCGAAGCCGAAGCTCGGGCTCAACGCCGTCGGCGGAGCATCGGCCACGCGCGTGGCCGGCCTGCTGGGTGAAGGGGCCACGCTCGTCACCTATGGTGCGATGAGCAAAGAGGCCCTCAAAATTCCCAATGGATTTCTTATTTTTCGCGATCTGCACTTCCGTGGTTTCTGGCTGACCCGCTGGGCGCGCGCGGTTTCGGACGAAGAAAAGAACTCGGTGTGCGGGGAGGTTTTCCGTCTGGCGGCCTCCGGATGTTTCGCCCCGCGCATCGCTGCGGAATTCCCGATTTCCGAAGTATCCGCCGCGGTGGCGCGCGCGGCCCAAGGTGGTGGCAAAGTGCTTCTGCGGCTCGGCGACTGAAACGTTTCGACATCCCCGCGCGGCGGAGTTAACCAATCCGGCTTTCCCATGAGCGCCCCGCAACTTGATGTCCGCTACGTCGCCGACTTGGTCCGCCTCAAGCTGACCGACGAGGAAATTGCCGAACTCCAGCCGCAGCTCGACCATGTGCTTTCCTACATCGCGCAGCTCAACGAGGTGAATGTCGACGGCATCCAGCCGACCGCCCACGCTTCGGCGGTCTACAACGTCTTCCGCGCGGACGTCGCGCGCGACTGTTTCACGCAGGAGCAGGCCACGGCCAATGCGCCGCACTCCGGCAGCGGGCTCTTTCTTGTTCCCAAGGTGGTGGAAAGCTGATGGACCTCTCCGGACTCACCATCGCCAAAGCTCGCCGCATGATCCAGGCGGGCGAACTCTCGCCGGTCCAGCTGGTCGATGCGGTCAATGCTTCCATCGAAAAAACCGACCCGCAGATCGGAGGTTATCTCTCGCGCGATTACGAGCGCGCCCGTGCCGCCGCGGAAAAAGCCGACACGAAACTTCCGCTCGGAGGGATTCCCATCGCCATCAAAGACGTGATCAATGTCGAGGGCGACCCCTGCGGTTGCGCCTCGAAAATTCTGACCGGCTATATCTCGCCGTACGATGCCACCGTCATCAAAAAGCTCCGCGATGCGGGAGCGATTCCTTTCGGCCGCACAAACATGGACGAGTTCGCCATGGGATCGTCGACCGAAAACTCGGCCATCCAAATCACGCGCAACCCGCGCGATCCAGAACGCATCCCCGGTGGCTCGAGCGGCGGCTCGGCCGCGGTGGTCGCGGCAGACGAAGCGCTTGCTTCGCTCGGCACGGACACAGGTGGCTCGATCCGCCAACCGGCCGCGTTGTGCGGGTGCGTGGGTCTGAAGCCGAGTTACGGACGCGTCTCGCGCTACGGATTGGTTGCCTTCGCATCTTCGCTCGATCAGATCGGACCCTTCACACACACGGTGGAGGACGCTGCGCTGGTCTTGCAGGCTATCGCCGGACACGACCCGCTCGATTCCACTTCGCTCGACGTTCCGGTGCCGGATTACTCGGCCACCCTGAACGATGGCGTGAAAGGCATGAAACTCGGGGTGCCCAAAGAATATTTCGTCGATGGTATGGATCCCCAAGTGGCCGCGCGCGTGCGCGAGGCCATTGAGGTTTATCGCGGCCTCGGCGCGGAGATTGTCGAGGTATCACTGCCGCACACCAAATATGCGGTGGCGGACTACTACATCATCGCCACGGCGGAGGCCTCGGCCAACCTCGCGCGTTTCGACGGTGTGCGCTACGGCAAGCGCGCCGAAGCACCGCGCGATCTCGCCGACCACTACGGCCGCACGCGCGGCGAAGGCTTCGGCAAAGAAGTGAAACGCCGCATCATCCTCGGCACCTACGTGCTGAGCAGCGGCTACTACGACGCCTATTACCTTCGCGCGCAGAAAGTCCGCACCCTCATCCGGCGCGATTTCGAGGAAGCCTTCCAAAAATGCGACGGGTTGCTCTCGCCCACTTCGCCCGTGCCGGCTTTCAAAATCGGCGAACGCATGTCCGATCCGCTCCAGATGTATCTGGCGGACATCTTCACCATCGCGGCCAACCTCGCCGGCATCTGCGCCATCAGCATCCCGTGCGGTGAAGCGGAAGCGGACGGGAAAAAATTGCCCGTCGGCCTGCAAATCATGGCCCCAGCTTTCGAAGAAGCGCGACTCTTGCGCATCGCCCGTGCTTACGAAGCTGCAGCCAAAAGTTGAGCCTGGTCAGGATCCCCCTACAATCTCCTCGATTTTGGAGAGTACTTCATCGGGTGAATGCCACTCATTGCCCGCCTGCCCCGTGAGGTCTTTGCCGTTCTCATCGATGAGCACGAGGTAGGGGATGCCGTCGGACGAGTATTTGCTGAAGATTTCTTCCTTCGCTTTGTCGAACTTCACGTAGGGCCAGGGCATGTTGTCGCCCTCGATGTATTTATCCATCGCGGCTTCGTCTTGGTCGGAGCTGACGAAGACGAGTTCGAAGTCCGGGTGCTTGGCTTTGAATTCTTTGTACCACTCGACCAGCTTCGGCGTGAACATGCGGCACGGCGGGCACCAATGCGCAGAGAAATAAAGCGCGGTGTATTTCGGCGAACTCTCGACGGCGGGGCCGGCGAGGTCGCCTTTGATTTCGTCGAAGAATCCCGCTTGGGCGGCGGTTGAGAGAAGTGCCAGCGCCAGAGAGAAGGTAAGAATACGTGCTGTTTTCATCGTCCTGACATTGGACCTGCCCGACAGCTTTGGCAACCGCCCTTCGCCTCTTCCGGGTTGTTTTTCCCCGTGCTCGGCCGATATTCGTTGCCCATGAGGTCCGCCGCGGTTGCCTTGCTACTGACTGCCTCCACCTGCTTCGCCGGCCCCATCGTCCGCGAGCCGGGGGTCATTTATCTTTCGGACTTCGAGATCAAGGATCCGCGTTTTTCCCTCAAGGAGGCCGCGCCCTGCTTTTTCAACTCGGATATGAAACGCTACGCCGGCATTCTGCGTTTCCCGCAGCGGGTCGAACTCGATGCCGTGTCATCCGCAGGCATGTATCGCGTGCGCGGCAACGCGCGTCAAGGTGGCGTGGCCGCATGGATCGAACCGCGCTTTCTTGGCGGAGTCCCTGAAGACCTCGTTCCGAAGCTGCGCGCGGCCGACGAGCGCCGGCGCGAAGTCGAAGCCCTCATCGCACGCAACGAGGTCGCCATCGGCATGGCGCTGGATGAAGTCGGCCGCAGTCTCGGCAAGCCGCAGAAACGCTCGAGCACGACGAACCGCGACGGATCGACCCAGACCTTCGAATACATCAGCTACAAGCTCATCCCGCAGACCGTTTACACGCCGACCTACGCGCAAACCGTCCTCGGCATCACGCCCGACCCGCGGCGCCGTCTTGAGACGGTCGTGGTGCGCGGTGGTTACGGACTCAATGCCTCGACCGTTTACGTCAAAGTTCCCGTAGGCACCATCAACGTCGGTTTTGTCAACGGCATCGTCGAGTCGATCGAGGAATCAGAAGGCACGCTGGTCGGCGCGAACGCGTCCATTGTCGTTCCTCCGGTCAACGTTGCTTGGTGAGCGGATACACGCGGGGCTTTACAAAACTGTACGCCGGGCGCATGCAAATGACATGGACGCGGAAGCCGATTTCCTACACGCGCGTTACGAGGTGCGCCGCACAGACGGCACCACCTTCGGACCAGTCAGCGCCTGGACGCTCGCCGAATGGCGCGAAAGCAAACGGGTCGAGGACAACGATGAAATCCGCCGGGTCAACGGCGCGGTCGATGCCGACTGGGTTGCCCTGCGCGACTCGCACTTTCTCCGCCGTTTGCCGGACGAGCCCGTTGGTTGGGACATGGAGGACTGATTTTCCCCTTGCGGGTCGTCTTGGTGCGGACAAAATCACGCAATCCCTCGCGGGTGTAGTTCAATGGTAGAACGGCAGCTTCCCAAGCTGCATACGAGGGTTCGATTCCCTTCACCCGCTGGTGTTTTTCCGGCCCGGAACGGTTGAACGCGCGGGCCATCTCCGGAGTCTCACTTCGACGATGATCCGTATTTTCCTTCCTGTTTTTCTAGCCCTCGCTGCTTTGTCCATGGCTGAAGATTCTGCAAAAAAAGAAGAAACCCCGCTCATTCCCATGCGGGACTTTTTCCGCAACCCGGTGGCGGCGGCTTATCAGGTCAGTCCGGGCGGGGACTACATTTCTTGGATGGCGCCGTGGGAGAGTCGCCTGAATGTTTTTGTCCGACCGGCCGACGGCAGTGGCGAACCGCGCCGCCTCACTTCGGCAACGAAACGGGACATCGGCGGATTTTTTTGGTCGGCCAAGGACCAGATTGTTTTTCTGCAGGACGATGGAGGGGATGAAAATTTCCATCTTTATTCGGTCAACGCCGACGGTTCCGGGCAAAAAGACCTAACGCCTTTTCCCGAGGTCCGGGCCGGTGTCGTCGATGATCTGCGCGATGACGAGGATCATATCCTCATCAGCCTCAACAAACGCGACCCGCGCGTCTTCGACGTTTTCCGCCTCAACACGCGCGACGGCGAAATGAAACTCGTTGCGGAAAATCCCGGCACCGTCACCTCTTGGGTCACAGATCACGCCGGCAGGGTGCGCGCCGCGGTGCAGACCGATGGAGTGAACTCCGAGTTGCTCTACCGCGCGAAAGAAGACGAACCGTTCAAGAAAGTGCTGGTCACCGATTTTCGCGAGAGTGTCGACCCCGCTTTCTTCACCTTCGACAACAAGGAACTCTACGCGACTTCCAACCTCGGGCGCGACAAAGCGGCGATCGTGCGGATCGACCCGGAGACAGGGAAAGAGCTGGAGGTTCTTTTCGAGCATCCCGAAGTGGACGCGGGCGGACTGATCGCTTCGGAAAAACGCAAGGTGCTCACAGCAGCCACCTTCACGCGGGACAAGACAGAATACCATTTCTTCGACGAGTGGCGCCGGAAGTTGCAGGAGAAGCTGGAGAAAAAGCTCCCCGACACTGAGGTTGCACTCGTTTCGAAAAACCGCGATGAGGACAAGTTCATCGTGCGTACGATGAGCGACCGTTCGCGAGGCGCCTTTTGGTTCTACGACGACAAAAGCGGCGAGTTGCGCAAATTGGCCGATGTCACGCCGTGGCTCGCGGAGAAGGATCTCGCGCCGATGAAGCCGGTGCGCATCACGGCTCGCGACGGGCTTCAGTTGCCGGCCTACCTCACATTGCCTCCGGGCAAAGAGGCGAAAGATCTTCCCGCGGTTCTCCTCGTGCACGGCGGACCGTGGGCGCGCGACGCCTGGGGCTTCGATGCCGAGGCGCAATTCTTGGCCAACCGCGGTTATGCCGTGCTGCAGGTCAATTTCCGCGGATCGACCGGTTACGGGCGCGACTTCTGGGAGAAAAGCTTCAAGCAGTGGGGCAAGACGATGCAGGACGACCTGACCGACTCGGCCAAATGGCTGATCGACCAAGGAATCGCCGACCCGAAGCGCATCGCCATCTACGGCGGCAGCTACGGCGGTTATGCCGCGTTGGCCGGACTGGCCTTCACGCCGGACGTCTACGCGGCGGGCATCAGTTTTGTCGGTCCATCGAACATCTTCACGTTGCTTGCTACCGTTCCGCCCTACTGGGAGCCGATGCGGAAAATGCAGTATGAAATGATCGGTGATCCGGAGAAAGAGAAAGAGCTACTCACCGCCGCATCGCCGCTCTTTTCCGCCGACAAAATCAAATCCCCCTTGCTCATCGCGCAGGGAGCCAATGATCCGCGCGTGAAAAAAGCGGAGAGTGACCAGATTGTCGAAGCGCTGAAAAAGCGCGGCGTTGATGTGCCCTACATCGTCAAAGACAACGAAGGCCACGGCTTCGGCAACGAGGAGAACCGCCTGTATTTCTTCCGCGCCATCGAGCGATTCCTGGCCAAGCATCTCGGCGGACGCGCCGAGGAGGGCGACGAGAAGATCCCGGAACTGGACCAGGCGAAGAGCTGAATTTGTAGCGGCGGTCTATGACCGCCGGATCAATTCGTGCGACGGTCATAGACCGCCGCTACACCACCAGGACTTTCAACACTCCCGCTGCCGCGGCGATTCCCACCACCGAGGGAATGCTCCATCCGCGCCCGACGAGCAGCCAGAGGGAAACTCCCGCCATGACCGCGGACACAACGCGGTCTTCGCCGGGGGCGAAGACGCCCGTCGCGAACCACGCGGCAAGGCTGGCGATGACGCCGACGACCATCGCACCCATCGTGCTCAGCACTGCCGTGGCGCGCGGACTCTGCGTGAGGCGGTCGACATAAGGTGCGCCGACGAGAATAAAAATGAGGCTGGGCAGGAAAGTGACCCATGTCGTCATCGCCGCGCCAAGCGTGGCCATGGCGAGGGGAGGAAGAGGGGTGGCGTTGTTCCAGCCGGCGAAAAATCCGGCGAATTGCAGCACGATGACGAGCGGGCCCGGTGTCGTTTCAGCCAAGGCCAGTCCGTCCTGCATGGCCTGCGAAGAGAGCCATTCCTCGCCGACGGCGTGCTGCGCCACGTAGGGCAGCACGGCATACGCGCCACCGAAGGTGACCAGCGCCGTCTTGCTGAAAAACAAACCGAGGGCGGCAAGGATGTTCCCCGAGCCGAAGATCGCCGCGGCCAAAACAATCGGTGCCATCCACAGCGCAATGAGTAAGGCGACCGCGCTCCAGCGGACTTTCTCGCTTTGTAATGCGATTGCCGGAGCGTCCGTTTTTTGCGTCCGTGCGACCAAGCCCAAGCCGAGCGCGAAGATGACGATCCAGGGAAAGGGGACCGCGAAAAAGAAGATGGCGACAAAAGCGCCCGCGGCCAGCATCCACGCGCGCAAGTCCTCCAAGTGGTGCCGCGCCATCCGGACGAGTGCGGCGATGATGATGGCGAGGACCGCGGGTCGCAGCAGACCGAAGACGGTCTGCACGGATTCAAGTTGCCCGTAGATGGCATAAAGGGCGGACAAAACCCAGAGGAGCAACGCGGCCGGCAGAACGAACAAGA
>JBILUI010000107.1:0-7788 GCA_044371145.1 Chthoniobacterales bacterium
GCAAATCAACGCGCGCGGCGACGCGGATCAAGCGAGATCCTTGACCACGACTTTCGACTGCCGCCCGCCGCTGTCGTATTTCTTCCGCCGTTCGGAAGGAAGGATATCGGGAGCGGACTCACGGAAGCCGCCTTTGATCTGGAGATACTTGTAGGCCTGCGTGCTCAGGGCGACGAGTTGCTTGAGCCCTTTCTCCCGCGCCAGCGTCTCGGTGAAGGCCATGAGCTTCCGTCCGTGGCCTTCGTTTTCATGGTCCTTGTGCACGTAGAGACAGGCCAATTCACCGCACTTTTCCTCCGGATACGCATGCAGAGCGACGCAACCGACAAGTTTCCCGTCGATCTCGAGCACCCAGTAGTCCTGCATCTGGTCGAGAATCTCCGCCCGCGTCCGCCGCACGAGTTCCTCGCTGTCCATCGATTGCCGGATGAGCGACATGATGGCCCGGACGTCTTTTTTGAAAATCTTCCGGATCTGCTGGTATTCGTTCGAGTAGATCATGGTGCCGATCCCCTCGTTGCTGAACACCTCGTCGAGCAACGCCTCATTGACTTTGCCGTCCAGGATATGCACCCGCGGCACACCTTGCCGGCATGCTTTCGCACCGTAGTCGACTTTCGAGTATAGGTTGGGCGCCTCGCCGTTCTTCCGCTTTTTGCAAAGTTCCTCCGCCTCCGTGATACCCAATTGCCGCGGCAGCGCCGCGCCGCCCGGCAACTTCGTGTCGGCAGAAAGATAGATGACCTTGGCGGCCTGCAAGGCTTCGGCAAGTTCGGCGGCCGCATGGTCCGAGTTCACCCGGTAGGTATGTCCTTCACCGTCGAAACCCAGCGGCGCGACAACCGGAATAATTCCCTCGTGCAGCAACATATGCAGGCACTTCGCGTCGACCCGCTCGATCCGGCCGGTGTGTCCTTGATCCACACCGCCGAGAATTCCCGCAGGATGCGCGATGACCGCGTTGGCGTAAGCGGCCCGCAAATCAACCGAGGCGAGACCCTCGAGAATTTCATGGGTCAACCGCATGGCCGCATCAATGCTCATTTCGAGCGTGGCCGAATCCGTGATGCCGGTGCCGTCGGTGTTGCTCGCTTCGATGCCCGTCCGCTTGGCTGCCTCCTGCACTTGGTGGCTGGCGCCGTGGACCAAAACGACCCGGATGCTCAGCGACCGCAGGACCGCGAGATCGAGGAGGATGTTGGCAAAGTTGGAGGAAGCCGCAATTTCCCCGTCCACGGCCACCACGAAGATTTTTTCGCGGAAGCGCGGCACGTATTGCAGGATTTCCCTCAGGTCGGAGACGTTCACAGGGCAAGAGTTAGGGGTTTTCTCTGGGAAAGATCAACGCGGAAACCCCGGCCAAATCTTTACAAGCCGCCGCCGGCCTGCCACTCTGGCCGGTTCATGTCGATCCTCATCAACGTCCTCGTCGCCTTCCATGTGCTCGTCTGTCTGCTCATGGTCGTGGTCGTCCTCATGCAGCGCCCCAAGAACGAGGGTCTAGGCGCGGCCTTCGGTGGCGGCATGACGGAGAACATCTTCGGAGCCCAGACCACCCACGTCCTCCAGAAGTTCACCGTCTGGCTTGGTATTGTCTTTTTCGCCCTGACTCTTCTCCTCGCCATCCTCTACGCCAAACGCGGCACCGGGGAAACGGTCATCCAAAAGGAACTGCTCAACCAACCCGTGCCCGCCGCAGCGGCAGCGCCTTCGCCAACCGGCACCGCCGTCACGCCGGCCGCAGCCGACACAGCCTCAGCGATCACCGCGACAACCACCAACGCCGCGGAGGCCGCGCCGGTCACCGCCACGGAACCCGTCGCTACCTCCGCGACCGAACCGTCACCGCCCGCGGAAGCCGTTCCTGCCGAAGCGGCCCCCTCGCCCGCGGGGAACTGAAGCTGGCGCGCAACCCATGCGCACGCTCGGCACCGTGGCGGAGGCCGTTGAGTTCCGCCGCAACTGCTCCTCCCCAGTCGTCCTTGTCCCGACGATGGGCGCGCTCCACGCCGGACATGCCGCGCTCATCGACGCCGCCCGCATCCGCGCGGGAAAAAACGGAACGGTTGTGGTCAGTGTATTCGTCAACCCGACGCAGTTCGGCGCGAAAGAGGACTTGGCCAACTACCCGCGGACGCTCGAAGCAGATTTGAAAATCTGCGCCGAGGGGGGCGCCGACGCTGTCTTCGCCCCTACCGCGGAGGAAATGTATCCACCCGGCGATGCGACTTTCATCGAGGAGACCGCGCTTTCGCGGGGACTGTGCGGCGCGCAGCGTCCCGGACATTTCCGCGGCGTCTGCACGGTAGTGGCCAAACTCTTCAACATCGTGCGGCCCGATGCCGCCATTTTCGGCGAAAAGGACTTCCAGCAGCTGGCTGTGATCCGCCGCATGACGCGGGATCTTTTCCTCGGCACCGAAGTCGCCGGTCATCCGACCGTGCGCGAAGCCGATGGACTCGCCATGAGTTCCCGCAACCGCTACCTAAGCACCGACGAACGGACGCGGGCCACGCACTTTCCTGCCGCTCTCGCCCGCGCAGCCACGGAGACAAATCCGGCCGCCATCATCTCCAGAGCCGCCGATCTCATCACCCGGGGAATCGGATCATCACCCGAATACGTTGCCGTGGTCGATGCAGAGACGCTCGAGCCTCTCCAGACACTCGACCGCCCCGCCGTGCTTGCCGCCGCGGTGAAAATCGGCCAAACACGACTCATCGACAACGTGCGCATCGCGCAGTCGCATGGAAAAATTTGACCACATCGTCATCGGTTCGGGTATCGCCGGACTGACCTACGCCCTCAAAGCAGCGCAAAGCGGCACCGTTGCCGTGGTGACCAAGCGCGCCAAAGCGGTCTCCAACACCGCATGGGCCCAAGGCGGCGTGGCCTGCGTGACCAGTCCGGAAGATTCTTTCGAGCTGCACATCAAGGACACCCTCGAAGCCGGAGCGGGACTGTGCCACGAGGACATCGTCGAGATGGTGGTGCACGAGGGACCCGAGCGCATCCGCGAACTGATCGAGCTCGGGATGTCCTTCGACCTTCGCGAAAAACCGGATGGCGGCACCGAACTCGATCTCGGCCGCGAGGGCGGACACTCCAAGCGCCGCATCCTCCACGCGCATGACTTCACCGGCTTGGAGATCGAAAAAACTTTGGTTGCCGCGGTGGAGAAACATCCGTCGATCACCGTTCTCGAAGACCACATGGGCGTGGATCTCATCACCACGGGAAAACTCGGCTATGCGACTGAGGATCGCGCCGTCGGACTCTACGTGCTCGATGAGAAATCCGGCGAAGTGCGCACCCTGCGCAGCGACCGCATCGTCCTGGCCACCGGAGGCTGCGGCAAGGTCTACCTCTACACCACGAATCCCGACATCGCCTCCGGAGACGGCGTGGCCATGGCCTGGCGCGCGGGCGCGGCGGTCAGCAACATGGAATTCGTCCAGTTCCACCCCACCTGCCTCTTCCACCCCGAGGCCAAATCTTTCCTCATCAGCGAAGCGGTGCGCGGCGAGGGCGGCGTGCTGGTTGACGATCGCGGACATCCCTTCATGCAGCGCTACCACGCGCTCAAAGACTTGGCCCCCCGCGATATCGTAGCCCGGGCCATCGATGCCGAGATGAAACGCACCGGCGCCAAATGCGTCTTCCTCGACATCACGAGCAAGCCCCGCGGATTCCTCGAAGAGCGCTTCCCGAAAATTTACGAGACCTGCGCATCTCTCGGTATCGACATCGCCAAGCAGCCGATTCCTGTCGTTCCCGCCGCGCATTACCAATGCGGCGGCGTCAAAACCAACGAACACGGCGAGACAACCCTGCGCGGACTCTTCGCCATCGGCGAAGTGGCCTGCACCGGATTGCACGGCGCGAACCGCTTGGCCAGCAACTCGCTTCTCGAGGCCCTTGTTTTCGCCCATCGGGCGTTCCTCAAGGCGACTAGGAATCACCGCTCTTCCGAAGACATCCAACTGCCCGAATGGCGCCCCGGCAGCGTGACTGACGTCGATGAACTGGTCGTCATCTATCACAACTGGGACGAAATCCGACGGCTGATGTGGGACTACGTCGGCATCGTCCGCACGGACAAACGCCTGCAGCGCGCTGCCGCGCGCCTGCGCAACCTGCAGAAGGAGGTGCAGGAGTTTTACTGGAACTTCAAAGTCACCACCGACTTGCTTGAACTGCGCAACCTCGTCACGGTCGCCGCTCTCATCGTCGATTGCGCCCTGAGCCGCAAAGAGAGCCGCGGCTTGCACTACACTCTCGATTACCCGGAGCCGGACGAGAGATTCCTGCGAGACACCATGGTACGTCGCGTGTGAGCAACTTGTGAATAACTCAGGTATGCACAAGTATCTTTTCATCAATGACTTGTGATACCGTAACGACAATGATCATCCTAAGTCACTGCGGTCTCGCGGCCGACTGAATTGCCCGCCTGTTCCGGAGGCTTTTTCTTCTGTTCTTCAGGTGAAGGAAAAGTCCATATTACGGAGTCAGTCCATGCCCGCAGCCCCCAAAAGTCTCAAGCTCGCTGTTTTCGCGCTGTTTTGCTGCGCGGCATCGCAGGCGACCGCCCAAGAAATGGCCGCGGTGACAGCACCCGCGGAGCAACCGCCGACCGTCGAGAAATTCGAGGAACCGGCAACGCCCGCACCGGGGCAAACCAACAACTCCGCATTTCGCTTCACTTACCCCGTGCGCGACACGGGCTCGGACCGCATTTACACCGAGGCGAACCCTCCAGCGCAGGCAAATTTGGACGAGACCACCCAAGCATCGGACACGGGCTCGAGTGACCAAGCCTCCCCCGACAACGTCGTCACTTCCTTCCAAGATTCCCCCGCGGTCACAGGCCAGGAGTATGCCGAGATGGAAAATCTCCCGTCCGAACCCGAAGCCGACATCGGCGAGGGACGGTTTTCCAAACGCCCCTTCCGTTTCAGCTTCGCCGTCTACGAGGGCTACAACAGCAACGTGAACGGATCGTCAACCGATCCCGTGGAAAGCCTCTACACCTCCGTAGCCGCAGGCGTGGCTTACGATTTCGGCAGTTCGCGCCTCACCTTGGGCGTCTCGCTCGATGCGGCCTTGGCGTTTTATTACAACAACGAGCAACTGCAAAACGACGGCATTTTCCCGACCATCACCCTGGGCATCAGCGCGGATTACAAAGCGGCGCCCCAGCTTGATTTGAGTTTCGTCACTTCGACCGCCCTTCTCTCGCAGCCGGACTTCGCGGGCGGCGGGGGCGGTCCCTCGAATTATGCCGGCGACTACATCTCCAGCGCGACCACCCTCGCCGCAACCTACCGTTGGCTGCCGAAATTCCAGACCATCACAAGTTATTCGCCGCTTATCTATTACTACCTCCAGCCGGAAGGCGACAATTTCAGCTACTTCGATCAGACCATCGGCCAGCAATTCCTCTATCTCTGGAAACCGACCACCCAGTTGGTCGCCGAATACAGGTTCAACCTGAGAAACTATTGGGACCTGAACAACTACAACAGTCTCGGGAACATCGGTCTGCTCGGCTTCAACCACACCTTCAATCCGCGCTCGTCGATGAGTTTCCGCGCGGGCGCGGAGCAGCGCATCAGCGAAAACCCGGTGGCCGGAGGCAACTACAACTACATCGGTCCGTTCGGCGAACTCACCTTCACCTACGCCTTTGCCGATCGCACCTCGATCGCCCTGACCAGCCGTTACGGAACAACCGGAACAGGCATCAACAACTACAGCCAGGACCAGCAATTCCTCATCGGCCTGAGAGCCTCACACCGCTTCGGCCGCCGGCTGACCATGGGCGCCTTCGCCACTTTCCAGAACAACTTTTACGCCCAACCGGGCGGCGACGTCGACGGCGTCGATCTCACACCGAGCTTCTCTTACAACGTCTTCAGCGCGGGGCTGAACGCCGCTTACTACATCTTGCCCGACAAGTGGTCACTCAACGCCGGCTACACCTTCACCACGCTGGTTTCAGGCAATACCGATATCCAAGGCGACTACACGCAAAACATCGTGTTCCTCGGAACACAGGTGAATTTCTAAGCCGGGCCCGCACCTCGGGGACTTTCTGAGCGCTCCGAAGAAGTTCTCAGGCCATAGCTGTATTCTGGTGCCGGAAGTATGTGCATAAATCGCTGCAGCGTGATCCTCGCGAGATATATGGGCACAAACAGCAACACCGCCGGGCGTTTCCACCCGGCGGCGTGCCGCTTGTTTTTCTGTGAGTTGCCTCAGCCGCTTACTTGATGAAGAGCATTTCTTGGTAGGTCGGAAGCGGCCAGATGTCATCGGGGAGCAGACCTTCCAGGTCGTCCACCGTTGCGCGGACTTTGAGCATGGCGGGCAGGACTTTGAAGGTCCAATCGCCGACCTCGTGAGCCGCGGAGTGCACGGAGTGGAGCATGGCAAGATCGGTTTCGAGTTGTGAAACGAGCTTGGCCACTTTCTCGAGCGTCGCGGTGCTCACGGCCACGCCGGCGGCTTTCATCTTGGAAACGCCCTCGGCGAGGCTCGCCGCGTAGGCGGCCGCCACCGGGAAGATTTTGGTCTGTGCGATTTCGGCGACCAACTTGGCTTCCACGTTGACCACCTTCTCGTATTGCTCGCAAAGGATGGCATGACGGCTCTTGAGTTCGGTCTCGGACAGGACGCCGTATTTCTCGAACACTTCGACAACATCCGGCGAAGTCATCGCAGGCAGAGCATCGGCCGATGTCTTGAGGTTCGGCAAACCGCGCTCGGCGGCCTCCGCATGCCACTCTTCTGAGTAGCCATTGCCGTTGAAGATGATGCGGCCATGTTTGTCCATGACCTCTTTGAGCGTATCTTGGATCGCTTTGTTCAGGTCAGATGCGCCTTCGAGCTTCGACGCCATCCACTCGAGCGAGTCGGCAAGGATGGTGTTCATCGCGATGAGCGGACCGGAGATCGACTGGTTGGCGCCGACCGCGCGAAACTCGAAACGGTTGCCGGTGAAGGCAAACGGCGAGGTGCGGTTGCGGTCGCCCGCGTCCTTGGGCAGTTCGGGCAGAACGTCGACGCCGATTTTCAGCGTGCCCCTCTGCTTGGACGTGGTTGCCCCGCCGGCTTTGATCTGCTCGAAGACGTCGGCGAGCTGGTCACCGAGGTAGATCGAGATGATTGCCGGAGGCGCCTCGTTCGCGCCGAGACGGTGATCGTTGCCGGCCGAAGCGATGCTCGAGCGGAGCAGCGGCGCGAATTTGTCGACCGCGCGAATGACGGCGCCGGCGAAGACGAGGAACTGCGCGTTCTCGTGCGGCGTGTCGCCCGGATCGAGCAGGTTGCCCTGCGTGGAGCTGCCCAGCGACCAGTTGACGTGTTTGCCTGACCCGTTGATGCCGGCGAAGGGCTTTTCGTGCAACAGGCAGGCGAGGCCGTGCTTATCGGCGGTCTTTTTGAGGACCGTCATAATGAGCTGCTGGTGATCGGCGGCGAGGTTGGCCGACTCGAAGAGCGGCGCGATTTCAAACTGTCCGGGCGCGACCTCGTTGTGGCGGGTCTTGGCCGGAATGCCGAGTTTGAAGAGTTCGCGGTCGACCTCATACATGAAGGCCATGACGCGATCCGGAATGAGTCCGAAATAGTGATCTTCGAATTCCTGACCCTTGGGCGCGGGCGCGCCGAAGAGCGAGCGGCCGGCCGAGAGAAGGTCGGGACGCGCGTAGTAGAACATCTTGTCGACGAGGAAGTATTCCTGCTCGGGTCCGGCCGTGGCCGCGACGCGGGCAATATCTTTGT
>JBILUI010000108.1:0-7787 GCA_044371145.1 Chthoniobacterales bacterium
CGCGCGCGCGGCAAGAGAGGACCATCGGCACGCAGGTCATGGTCGGTGAAATTCCACCATCCGCTCGTCACGCCAAAAACCGACTCGGTCCAAATGCGCGGCGAAGCCACATCCATGAAGGCAAGCGTTCCGCCGGGCGCGAGCAGCCGGTGCAATTGGCCGAGGCAAGCACGCAGGTCGGCCGCGGCGTGAAGGACATTTGTGCCGATGATGAAGTCGAACGTCTCCGCGAAATATCCCTGCGCCTCGGCATCGCGATCGAGATCGAGGACCCGGTATTCGACCTCCGGATAAGCCGCCAGTTTTTGCTGGGCCGGCGGGAAAAACGCGGTCGACGCATCGGTAAAACAATAGCGGTGCGTTCCCCGCTCGAGGATCGGCAGGACATGCGCCGCAAGCCCGCCGGTGCCGGCGCCCACCTCGAGGATGCGCAGAGGTCGGCCCTCCGGCAGCGCGGCAGCCGCTTTTTGCACGGCTGCGGCAATCGCCGCCATCCAATGGCTCGAATAAAGTCCGTCTCCGTAAAATTGCTCGAGCCATTCGGTGCCCGCACCGGCAAACAGAACCTGCACCGCGTCTTTTTCTCCGCGCAAAATCGCGGGTAACTCGGCGCAGTTCGCTGCGCAGAGGTTCGCCTCCTGCGTGTGGCCGGCATAGCGTCCGATAAATTCGCGCAATCGCGAAGGCGCGGAATCCGCAAGGAGATCGAACGAACCAACGGAGCGCCAAGCACCATCAGCAGCTTGGAGCGCACCTCGCGCGGCCAATTCCGCGGTGAACCTTCCAAAAATCAGCCGCATGGCCGGAGCCACGTGCAGAGAATCCGCGCTGAAAACTTCCCCTGGTCGCACGCCCATGGAGCGCAACCCGGCGGCAACCTGGGCGGCGGCCAAGTCATCCTCCTCGCATATCACCTTCTCGAGACGGTCTTGTCCGCGCAGACCGATCACAGCAGTGAGCGCGTCGGTCGCCGCATCGCGCAACTCTCCCAAGGACACGGGCGGCGAAGCGACAGCAACCCCTCCCGAAGACTGTCTTTCCCAATCGACATGATAGACAAGGTCGCGCCCCTCGCCGGTGGATGATCCCGTGCGCCGCGCGGAACTGAGCGCCACGGCGCGGAATCCATCGACCAGCACGCAAGGGCGCCCGTCGGCGTCGAAGATCTCGATGCGTCCTTCGGTGATTTCCTCGTTGCAGTGAAGCACCTCAGCGCGAGTGCGCACTGCGGCGCCGGGCGGGCGGATAAAAAGTATCCGGGCGAAACGGACGGGAAGTTTCAGCTTCACGCCCCGCTCCTCCAAGTTGCTCGCGGCCGCGGAAAAAACGTGGAGAGACCCGTCGAGGATGACGGGATGCAGCGCGTAATCACCGACGCGCCTGGCCGCTTTTTCCGAGAGCGAAACCTCACCGGCCGAGCGTCCGGCGCGCGCAAAAAGACGACGCGCCGCGCGGAATTCGGGACCGTATGGCAGGCCCCGCACGCGCTTGTGCTCGTAGTTCTCCTCGACATCGACTTCATCCAATTCCGCGGAAGGATCGGTCCAACGCGATGACTCGAATTCCGACTCGACGCGCTCGGCACGCAATGATCCGACGGCGTGGAGGGACCATGCCGCGGAATTTTCCGGGCGACTTTGGATGGTCAAAGAGCGTTCCTGCGGGTCGTAAGAAAGCTCGAGCGCGGGCGCTTCGGAGTTTTCCGGGATGATGAGGGGCTTGCGGATCTCGAAGTCTTCCAGAACGAACGGGCGGCCCTCGAAGAGTTGCGTGCCCGCTTCGAGCGCCATCTCGATGAAACCGGCGGCGGGAAAAACAATGCGGTTGTCGACGCGGTGATCGCGCAGGTAAGCGAGATGACGTTCATCCAACCGTGTGACCCACGTGGGAATGGCACGCGACAAGCGCGATTCGAGCAACCCCTTGCCGCCGGGCGCCAGGCGGCTGTCCCGCATCTCGGGCGATTCGTGCCACCAGCGGCTCTTGTTCCAAGGATAGGAGGGCAGCGCGAGGAGGCGCCGCAACGGCGTCATCGCGGCGAAATCGATCTCCACGCCGAGGCGGTGGAGCTCGAGGGCGGCCTCGATGAGGGACTCCTGCTCGCGCTCGCGCCGCGCGGAGGCGACCGCAGGCGCTTTGACCCCGAGCGCTCCGAGGCACTCCTGGAGCGAGACGACCAAAGCGGGATGCGCGCCGATCTCGAGCCAGATATCGACGCCATGTTCGTTCATGGCCGCCACCGAATCGGCGAAGCGGACCGGCTGACGGATGCCGCGGGCCCAGTAACCCGCGGTGCATTGCTCACCATCGAAGCGCGCGCCGGTCACCGTGCTGAAAAAGGGCAACCTCTCCCCGCGCGGGCGCACATCAGCCAGCACATGCTCCATCGCATCGGCGGCGGGCTGCATCATGGCGTGGTGGAAAGGATGATTGACCCGGACGAAACGCGCGAAAACACCGGCGGCCTCGAGTTCCGTGGCCATCGGTTCGAGTGAGGCCGGTTTTCCCGAAAGCGTGAGCGAACGCGGGCCGTTAAAGGCGGAAATGGTCACTCCGTTACCGTGGCGATCGATGAGTTGCTGCGCTTCGTCCTGCGATAGGCCGACGGCCAGCATGCGCCCCTCGCCGCGGGCGCAGTCCTGCATTTCGCGCGCGCGGATGACCACGACCTTGGCCGCTTCCTCCAAAGTAAGGATGCCCGCGGCCCACGCGGCGGCGATTTCGCCCACGCTGTGACCGGTGACGGCGCACGGCTCGACACCCCACGACCGCCAAAGGCGGGTCAGGCCGACCTGCATAGCAAAGATGGCGGGTTGTCCGATCTTGGTGTGATGCAGTTGCGAATCCGCCTCGTCGCGCGAAAGTTCCTCGAGCAGCGAGAAGTCGGCGTGCGGAGTCATGGCCGCCGCGCATTGTTCGATCGCTTCGCGGAAAACCGGTTCGGCCCGCATCAACTCGCGTCCCATACCCCACCACTGCGGGCCCTGCCCGCTCATGATGAAGCCGATGCGAGGCGGTTTTTCCGGACGCGGCGTGAAAGAAACACGCGAGGCGGCGCCGGTTTCACCCGAGGCGTGCGCGCGCAATTCGGCGATGACGGCATCCGTATCGCGTGCGGCCGTGGTCAGGCGGTAAGGATGATGGTTGCGCCGAGCGCCGAGCGTGTAGACAAGGTCGGGAACGAGGGGGGACGTGCCGTTGCCGTGCGCGTGTGCCTCGAGCCAATCGGCCAGACGCGCAGCGGCGGCGCGCAATGATTCCTCGGAGCGCGCGGACAAAACCACCGGCCACGCTCGGTCCGCCCCGGGAGCCACCTTGGCGGTGGAGCGGGCGGGAGGAGACGAAATTATGACATGGGCGTTGGCGCCGCCAAAACCGAAGGAATTGACGCCGGCGAAACGCGGTTTGTCTCCATCGGCGGGAAAGGGCTCCGTCACGACCGGAACGCGCAGTTTGCATTCGGCGAAATCGATGTGCGGGCTCGGTTCGCTGAAGTGGATGCTCGGCGGGATCTGTCCGCGGGAAACGACCAACGCGGCTTTGACGATGCCGGCGATACCGGCCGCGGTTTCGAGGTGGCCGAGGTTGGTCTTCACTGATCCGATGGGCAGCGGTGCATCGGACGAACGCTCTTCGCATAGCGCGCGCGACAGCGCATGGGCTTCGATCGGATCACCCACCGCGGTGCCGGTGCCGTGCGCCTCGACATAACCGATCTCGGAAGGATCGACCCCCGCATCCGCGCAAGCTTCGCGCACGAGACGGGTTTGCGCCTCTTCTCCGGGGAGCATGATGCCATTGGTGTGGCCGTCTTGGTTGGCCGACGTGCCGCGAATGACGGCGTAAACATGGTCGCCATCGGCCAGCGCGCGAGCGAGCGGCTTGAGCAAAACCATTCCGGCCCCCTCGCCGCGCACAAAACCGTTGGCCGCGGCGTCGAAGGCGCGGCAACGTCCGTCGGGCGAGAGCATCGAGGCTTGGGAAAAACCGATGAACCCGTCCGGCGCGATCATCACGGTGACGCCACCGGCCAGCGCGGCGTCGCAACGTCCGGAACGCAGTTGTTCAACGGCCACGTGCACGGCAGTAAGCGCGGACGAACACGCCGTATCCATGGCGATGCTCGGGCCGGTCAGGTTGAAGCAGTAAGAGATGCGGTTGGCCGCGATGCTGTGGGCGTTGCCGGTCGGCGAATGCGCGCTGATGCCGTGGCGGTCGCCCGAGCCGCCTTGGATACCCTGATAGTCGGTGTGCGAAATACCGGCGTAGACACCGATGTTCGTCCCGCGCTCGAGATCAAGGATGATGCCAGCATCCTCCATTGCTTCCCACGCCGTCTCGAGGAGCAGACGCTGTTGCGGATCGATGTAAGGCGCCTCGCGCGGCGAGATGCCGAAAAATTGCGGATCGAACTGGTCGATGCCGTCGATGAACCCTCCCCACTTGGCGATGCTCTTACCGGGAATGCCGGGCTCGGGATCATAATAACGATCGATCTTCCAGCGGTCGGACGGGATCTCGACCACCGCGTCTTTTCCCTCGAGGAGAAATTTCCAGAAGGTCTCGACGTCATTCAACCCTCCGGGAAAGCGTATGCCCATACCGACGATGGCGATGTCGTCTCTGGGTTGCTGCGCGGGGTCGGTCTTGCTCATGGATCGGGCGAAACTGAAATCTAGGGAAAAAGGCCGCACCCCCTCCAGAGGAAAGAGTCCCTCTTGAGCAGAAGCGGAACCCGGTCTAGGCTATCCGCCCCATGGGCAGACAGTGGTTATTGGCCAAACGCGAGGTTGCCTCGCTCCGCAAATCGCAGGCGACGGGTAAATTCATCCGCGAAATCACCATCGCGGCGCGCCACGGCGGGGCGGATCCGGCCACCAACTCGCGGTTGGCCGCGGCGCTGGAAAAAGCCCGCAAAGAGAGCGTGCCGAAGGATGCCATCGAACGGGCCATCGCCAAAGGAGCGGGCACGGGCGGCGACAAGACATCGCTGGAGCACATCACTTTCGAAGGTTACGCGCCGCACAAGGTGCCGGTCATTGTCGAGACGTTCACCGACAACACCAACCGCACCACACCGGAGCTCCGCGTGCTCTTCAAAAAAGGGCAGCTCGGCGCTTCGGGCAGCAATAAGTTCCTTTTCGACAATGTCGGTCTGGTCGAGGCGCACACCGCGAAGTCCGGCACGGACCTCGAGGAAGCAGCCATCGAAGCGGGCGCGAATGAAGTCGAGCCCCTTACCCACGAGCAAAATGACGACATCCCAAAAGAGGCGAGCGGCGCGCGGTTCATCACCGACCGTGCCAACACGCACGGAGTGTCACAGTGGCTCTCAGAAAACGGATGGACCGTGGTAACGAGCGAACTCGGATTCGTGCCGAAGCAGTGTCCGGATCTCAGCGAGGAACAACGAGCGGAAGTCGGCGCATTCCTGCAGGCTCTCGACGACCACGACGACGTGCACCGCGTCTGGGCCGCGGTGAAGTAGTCGAGCGCTGTAAAACGCGGCGCAGCATCGACCGCATAATCGCGATGTAGACATCGCGACCCCAAGGTCAGCTTGATTGCAGGGCGCGCGGGGGGCCGAGGATTTCCGCCAAGACGATCGCCTGGCGTTTGGAGGTGCGGTCGGCGAGCAGTTCGCGCACGGAAACGCGGTGCGCTTTTTCTGCCGGGGCTTTTTCTTTCGCGGCAAAGGCCGAGGCGAGCCGCGCCGTTTTTTCGTCCGGACGCCGCACGGAGGCGGGTTGCCAGCGGGGACTTTCGGCTTTGGGCGCGGCACGTTTGGGCAAAGGAGGAGGCGCTTCCTCGAGCGAGGCAAATTCCTCCTCTGCTTCAGGCGCGGGACGTTGCGCGACGGGCGGAGGCAGGACTGTCTCGGCGGGAAGGCCGAGCGCGTCCATCAATTCCTTGAGCGGATCCTGCGTGGGAGCGGATGCGCGGCGCGCGGCGGCCGGGCGCTGTTGTTTTTGCGTGTAGATGTTGCGACCGGTCTCGCGTTTGGCCCCGCGCTCCAGCTTGGCCTGTTCGCGCTTTTCGGCGGCTTTTTGCATCACCCAGTTGATCAAGCTGATCAACCCGATGACGACGAGGAGGACTAGTTGGTCCATGGACCGCGGGACAAATTACCGCGCTTCGGCACTGCCACGCTCGGAACCGGCGATGGATTCGCGCATCTGCGAGTCGGCTTGGATGTTCTTCATTTTCATGTAGTCCATGATGCCGAGGTTGCCGTTGCGGAAGGCTTCGGCCATGGCTTGCGGCACTTGGGCCTCGGCCTCGACCACCTTGGCCCGCATCTCCTGCGTTTTCGCGCGCATCTCGCCTTCGAGTGCCACGGCGGCGGCGCGGCGCACCTCCGCCTTGGCTTGGGCGACGACTTTGTCCGCCTCCGCCTGCTCGGCCTGCAGTTTGGCGCCGACGTTTTCGCCCACGTCGACATCGGCGATGTCGACCGAGAGAATTTCGAAAGCGGTGCCGCTATCAAGGCCCTTCTGCAAAACGACCTTGGAGATGTTGTCGGGATTTTCCAGAACGTCCTTGTAGGACGCGGCGGAGCCGATCGAAGTGACAATGCCCTCACCGACGCGGGCAATGATGGTCTCCTCTGTCGCGCCGCCGACGAAGCGGTCGAGGTTGGAACGCACGGTAACGCGGGCTTTGACTTTCACGCCGATTCCGTCGCGCGCCACTGCATCGATCGTCGAACGCCCGGCCTGCGGCGCGGGGCAGTCGATCACTTTCGGATTGATGCTCGTGCGCACCGCCTCGAGCACGGTTTTGGTCGTGCCTTTGATCGCGAGATCGATGGCGCAAGCGCGATTGAAGTCGAGTTTGATCCCAGCTTTGTCCGCCGCAATGAGGGCGAGGACAACCTGATCGACATTTCCGCCGGCGAGGTAGTGCGCCTCGAGTTCGTCGGTGTCGAGCGGGATACCTGCTTTCACTGCCGTGATGCGGCTGTCGACAATCATACCGACCGGAACACGGCGCAGGCGCATACCGACGAGGCGGGCGAAGGAAACCGGCGCGTCAGCGATTTTGGCGCGCAACCAGATTCCGAAAAAATTGAAGAGAACAATGAGGATGACGAGGCCGACGACGAAGGCCAACCCGATGGCTGCGGTGACAATGATGGAACTCATACCCGGAGACTAAGCGGACGACGCGGCGGGCTCCAACCTGTCTTTTCGTCGCACCGCCACGCGCATTCCGTCGGCCGCCACGACGACCAGCGCGGCCCCCTCCTCCAAAAAATCCCCAACTGCCGTGACATCAACGCGTTTGCCCGCAATACGGGCGGCGCCCGACGGACGCAAGGCGGTCACGGCAACACCGGTGGCGCCGACAAGCCCCGCTTCGCGCGGAGGCGCCGAAACTTGCCGCCGGCTGAGCACAATGCGCCGGCCGATGAAAGTTTTGGGGAAAATATTCAGCCAGACGATGAGGCCGCCGATGCTCAGGGTTCCGACAACAAGGGCGGCGATCGAACCGGCCATGGCGCCGTAATGGTAAAAAACCAAACCGACCGACGCGGCCAGACACAGAAAACCAAGCGTGCCCACGATCAGGCCCGGAACAAAAACTTCCGCCGCGATGAGGAGGAAGCCCGCGAAGAAAAGCACAACAATGAGGGATGGACCGTCGAACATGGGTCAGTCCCGCTTGATTGGAGCATTGGTCGGCTTGCCCACGAAAAACGTCTCCACGCTGCGGCCGACGTTTCCGGCCGTGTTCGTCGTGGCGTCCCAAGTCCGCTCGCTCCATCTTGTCATGTGCCCGACCAA
>JBILUI010000109.1:0-7763 GCA_044371145.1 Chthoniobacterales bacterium
CAGCGGTAGAACTTTTTTGTCCCGCTTCCACTTCGAACGAATGAGCACCGCTTGCACCGCCCGACGTAGCGGCACGGTGGCCGACGACCGTGCGCCAGGGAAGGCGAGCAACCGCTTAAGCGCGTTCATTTTTTTGCTATGCGCCCGCCTGACACTGCCTACCCCGGCTCCTTCTCCACGAAGTAGGCGACTGAACCATACCAACCGGCCGCGTTACCGAACTTGATCAGTGAAATCGGATTCGGGCCGTGGCCGAAGTAAAAGGGGAGGCCGCGAATTTTGGTTACGGAAAGTCCTGCTTGCCGGAACCGCTTTTTCCAGCTTCTCACCCCGAACACTTGCCACTCCTGCCAATGCGTGCGGCTCAAGGCATGAATTTGGGGAGCTGAGCGGTGCACCCCCAAGCTCACCGCGGCATTCCAAAATTTCCAGTGACGTGACGGCATGGTGTGAACCATGGCGCCCCCCGGGGCCAAGACCCTCCGGCATTCGCGGAGGCACTGCTCGGCACCCTCCACGTGCTCGAGCATGTTACTGGAAAAGACAAAATCAAACGCACTATCTTCGAAGCGCGAAAGGTCACGCGCATCGCACAGTTGGTATTCTACATTCGGAATGTTACGCGCCTCGAAAGCGCCGATAAGGTTGGTGCCCTGGGTATCCAGTTCAGTGCAGGTCAATCGTCGGCAATACTTGGCGATCGTTTCACTTTGCCCGCCGTCCCCGGCTCCTAATTCCAACGCATTTTCGAACAACTGGCCCGGGGACAACGCTTCCATCACACACTCGAACTCTCGCCTTCGGACAAAGCGGTGCCAACTGGCCATGTCCGCCCGGTGCGCATCCACCTCGGAGGCTTTGAAATTTCTGGTTTGGAGCATGGGCCCCGAAGGTCAGGAGCTGGTGAGCGGCGGATGTGCCACCGGGGCATAGTAGCAACCGAAGCGAGGACTACCCTCAACCTCGAACTTGATGTGGTGGCGGAGGTTCATAATCAGCTTCTTGCTACCCTTTTCAAAGACGATGAGCACCAGCGAATAGCTGCCTCTCGCCAAATGAAGATCCCGCAAACTGAAGCGCCATTTGTTTCGCCCCATCCGCACAGGTTGCAGGACATCAGCAAAAAGACTCTGGCCAATCACCACTTCGCCAGGAATGGCCAGGTTGGCCATACAAAGCCCCAACTCCATCGGCCGCGCCGAATCGAAGATGATCGAGACATCGATGTCGGTTGCTGTTTCGTTGGCCGAGATGTTCCGCTCACTTATCTCGGCCTTGCAGTCAACGCCGCTAACGTAATCGGCGAAGATAGACGCCGTTTCCGGAGCTGTCGCATCCGGCGAATCCTCGCTGTAAAGCTCCATTCCCGTTTCCGTGTCACCCAAGAACATCTGCCGGCCACGCTTCATCCAAAGCACTTCGTTGCAAATGCGGCGGACCGAATAGGCATCGTGCGAGACAAAGATGACGGCGCACTTTTCCATGATGGCCCCAATCCTCTGGAAGCACTTGCTGCGGAATTTGGCATCGCCCACGGCCAAAACTTCATCGAGCAACAGCACATCCGGATCCATCGCCGTGGCCACGGCGAAACCCAAACGGACATTCATCCCGGAGCTGTAACTTTGCACCGGCATGTCGATGAACTCCCGCACCTCGGCAAAGTCGATGATGTCATCGATCTTCTCGTCGATCCGTTTCTTGCTCAGCCCCAACACGGCACCATTGATGTAGATATTTTCCCGACCGGTTAGGATGGGATTAAATCCCGCCCCCAGCGCGATCACCGCCCCTATTCTCCCCCGCATCTTGATCTTGCCTGCATCCGGCTTGATCAGCCCGTTGAGCATTTTAAGCAGCGTCGTCTTCCCCGCGCCATTGTGCCCGATCAACCCGAGGCATTCGCCACGGCGAAGTTCAAAGCTCACGTCATCCACGGCCCAAAATTCGCCATCGCGAAGCCCAGCTTCGCCTCCTTCACCTTTCGCCTCTGGCCCCTTGCCTCGCGCCTGTCGCTGGAATGGCGACAACTCGCCCGCAATATCGCAGACCCCATACCAAAGGGATTTCTTTAGACTGCGGCAGAACTTTTTGCTCACGCCCTCGACGCGCACGAGCACCTCGTCGCTCGATGCGCTTGTTGGGCTACCGGTAATTGTTTCTGACATGGATGTAACTACTGAGCTTTTTTGGCAGGCAGGGTTAGGTGAGACTGCGAATACGATGCCGCGAGGCTTTCCAGACTGTCTTGGTGCGTGTGCGCACCGAGACTTATCCTGCTGTTATCTGTGTCAATCCGTGGCTAAAGATCCAGCTCTTCTCGCGCTCAGCCGCCCATGCGGGCGATCAAATGCGGCATGGCGATGCGGAAGCCGACCAGGCCGAGGAAGATCACGACCAGCGAACAAGCAAAGACGATGAAGAAAGGCCCAAGCATGCTTAACGGCTGCGCCGTGAGCGTCTCGCGCGCGGTGATGATGAGCGGCGACACCGGATTCCACGTGGCCAACCAGCCAGCCAACCCTTCAGTTCGCGGCGGATACACCACCGGCGTGAGAAGCATCCAAAAGCTCGCGACGATAGGAACAGCCCGGCTGACATCGCCATAAAGACTGGAAATCGGGACAAGCAAAAGACCCAAGGCAAAGCCGGTGGAGATCAAGCCCAAGATGGCCACGGGGAAAAACCACACCGTGCGATCGACCGGAACTTGCCACCACCACATCACGGCAAAGACCAGGAGCAAACGGACAAAAAAGTTGAACAGCACCATGTAAAGACCGCCCACGAGCACCGCTTCTCGCGGAAAGTTGATCTTGGTTAGCATCGACTTGGCCGAGCCGAACGACTGGAGAGGATTCTGGATTGCGTCGACGAAGATCTGCCACAGGAGTGTTCCCATCATGGCAAAGGCCGGATAAGCAATGCCGGTCCCGGAAATCTTCGTGATGCCCTGCGACTGAAGGAAAATGAAAGTTGCCGCCGCCACCAGCGGAGGTAAAAACGCCCAAACGTAACCGAGCACCGTCTGACGGTATTGCGCGCGGAGATCCCGCATGAACAGCCGCCACGACAATTCGCGCCCGGCCCACACATCAGCAGCAATGGCCTTGAGCATTTTCCACGGATGCTGCAGCAGCGGCTCCGGCGAATAAACCCGCTCCTGCAGCGGCTCCGCCGCTGCGGGAGATGGAGGAGCGCTTGTCGCGCCAGTAGATGGCAGATGGGATTGGGCAGTTTGGTTCATGCTGTTTCTATCTACGATCTTTTATATCCCAGCCTCTCAGCTGACTTGGGCTCAGCCCGTTGTTCCTATCTTCGATCTCCGAACTTCTATCTACCAACCTCTCGCCTCCTGCCTAGAGCCTTTGGTTGCTTCGCAACCTATCTGCGCTGCGCTTCGGTTCGCCTCATGCCTCATGCTGTATGCCGTATGCCTCCCATCTCGCGCCTAGCGCCTCGAGTCTCCCGCCTATCGCCCCAGTTCCCATACCTCGACTCCGGCAACAAGACGATTGCTATAGCCACGCGAGCGCAGCAGTTCATGCACTTGCTCGACCGACTCGCCGCGCTCGGCCAGCTGGGGCGCGTGCGTTTCCACGACCAGTCGCAGGATGCTGCGGCCGAGGTGCTCGCCCGCGCTTTTCAGCACCTCCAGCTCATAGCCTTCCACGTCGATCTTCATCAGGTCGATCTTGGTCAAGCCGCTACCCTCAATGAGTCGCGCCAGCGGCAGAAGGGTCACGCGCTGAAGACGTTCAAAGCGGCGCTTGTCCGAGCCCAGACCCGAGGCTCCGGTATTGACCGACGGATACAGTTTGATCGTCGTCTCCCCCTCTTGGTTGGCGATGGCAAAGGGCTGCAAATTGATATTGGCAAAATGATTGAGTGAGGCGTTCTGCAGAATAACCGGCCAGAGCCTTTCCTGCGGCTCGACGGCGACAATCCTTCCCCCGGGGCCGACGATTCGTGCGGCAATAAGACTGAACCATCCTTCGTTGGCCCCAACATCATAGAAGGTGAGATTCGGGCCCAAGAGATGCGAAAGGGCATCGGTCAGCTTTTTTTCGTAGGTTCCTTCTGCCAGCAGTCGAGAACCAACATTGCTGACCGGATCGATCCAGACCCGCAAACCTTCGGCCTCAATCTCGTAGCGGTGGATTCTCAGGATTTTTTTGAGGAACTCGGCCAGCTCCAACGGGCGCAGCCGGGTGAGCCAATGGCGTTTGATGGGTTGAGGCGGGGTCATAGATATCGAGTGCCCGAGACTAACCGAGCTCAGTAGTAGAATAGACAGGTGCTAGTGACGCCGACGCGGCAATAACCTGTGCCTTTGTAGTCGCAAAACCTGCGTGCCCTGTTGCGGCCCTTGATCTGGGGATAGCGCCAAGAGTCGTCAACGACGATCAGTCCGCCCGGCTCGATGAACTCTTCGGCCTTCCAAAAGCAAATATCCCTCACCTGTTCAGACTCCTCTTTGCCGTCGACCACGATGAGGTCATAGGAATCGGAGCCCAGGGCAGAAAGGTAGCTGCTCGAATCAAATCCCCGAGGATTGTGGAAGTCGAAAGCACGATGCAAAACTTCGAGATTGCGGAGCCCGCGGCGCGCCGCCTCATCGCTAACTAGCCCCGCCCATTTTTCCTCATCCTCCACGCAGGTTACCCGCTGCGCCCTCTGAGCGAGAAAAATGCTCGAACCACCCGAACCGAACTCAAACACCGGCATTCCGGGCCGGATGAATTTGTCGACGGCATGCACCGCACCAAAACTCCACCATGGCATTCCCAGGTCCAGAGGCGTATTTCGGGCGGATCGTCCGAACCTCAGATAAAGGGGGATATCTTGGGGACGCTTGAGGAGATACCAAGCTACCCGGGGCACGCGCCACCAATGGCGCCATTGCAACTGCGGGTGCGACATTTTCATTTGGACGACACTCCGATTGCGCGGCCAACCGCCCGGCTTGCCTCGCGGGCAACCCAATGACCCGGCTTCTCAACGACAAGGAAGAACAGATAGCTGCCGAGCAGCACAAGCGGCAGAAGAGCATACCCGGCCACCGCGTAAAACTCGGGATCTGGCCCGATGAGTTTCATGAGCACTGCGGAAATCGGCATGTGCACGAGATAAATGGAGTAACTCCAACTCCCCGCCCACTCGAATAGGCGTTTGGGCGGACGGACGGCGTAGCGGCGAATCTCCTGATGGATCCAGAACTTTGCGAAGATCGCAAAGAAGTTGAGCGTCCACGGATAGCCCAGCGGACTGTGAAAACGCAGAAAGTTGGCCAATGAACTAGTGCCCCACGCGATACCCCGGAGCGGCCAGACATTCAACGCCGGCGGCCGGTCGGCCTCGGGAAGAGACATTTCCTTGGCCACCTGCTCTGCCAGACGGCAACCCATCAACCAGCAGGGAAGGCCCAACAGCCAAGTGAGGCGCATGGTATTTACGTGATAGTCGCCGGCAGCGGGATTCTGCAGAATAACAAACGCTGCGCCAGCCCATGCAATAGTCAGGAGCCACTTCCACCCGATCGTGCGGATCGCGACAAGAACCAGCGGATAGAGGGCGTAGTAAATAAGCTCGGCGTAGAGCGACCAGAGGATGGCATTGCTGAATCCGCGGATGTTGTAGCCGATGACCCAGCAAATACCGACCGCGGCAGCGAGCGGTATGCCGATGCGCAGAAAGCGCAGGGTATAAAAAGGCAAAAGGTGGAACGGCTTGCCGATGACCTGCGGGTAGTGGATGCAAAATCCCGAGATAACGAAGAATACCATGACCCCGGCGACCCCGCAGAAGAGGTTGCCCCACAACCCACGCAACGCCCGCTCGAATGACTCGGCCCGGTCTAGGTTGGCCATGATAGGCAACCAAGCGACGTGGGCAAAAACCACCCACAAGGCCGCGAAAAACCGCAGCGAATCGAGCCCACGGATACGGCGCGGTGGCGACACGCTTGTCGTTGCTGTCGTCATGGGTTTGGTTTTGCCGCGGGCAGAGTCTGCAACTCGTCCAATACCGCCTTAGCCATCAAGGCGTTGCCCGCCTCGTTGAGGTGGAGACCATCGTAAGTTAGCACGCCAAGATTCTTGTCGGCCAGATTCACCGAGGAAAGCCTCTCGAAAAAGATCGAACGCAAATCAAGGAAAGGAGCCTTCTTCCGCTCCGCCACCTCTTCTGCCGTCCGCGCATAGGCATCGACAATCGAATCGAGGGCGTTCCTTCCGCGCGTCTGCTCACCGGATACAATGGGACTGGCCACAACGACGAGAGCACCAGTGGCCTGCAGCTTCGCAATGAGGCACTCCAGCCCTTCTCGATATTCCTGCAAGTCCAACTCGCTGTAACCAAGGCTTGCGGCGCGACGCGCGTCGTTGATTCCGATACAAAGCACCGCCATGTCGGGTCGGCGCCAGGTGCGCCAGAAAAACCGGCGGTGCAGATCCTGCACGACATCCCCGCCTTGCCCGGCATTGACAATACGGATGTCCGGGCGCCCCAGTTCATCAGCGCATTTTCCCCGCAAGATCTGCACCCAACCATCGGGACGATCTCCGTAAGCCGTGATCGAATCCCCGAACAACACCAACTGCCCGTCGCGCGGAACAGCCGGCAACAAATTCTGACCCACGTCGCCGAGCGCAGACGAGTTCACAGCGCCAGCCAGCACCGCTGCGACAAAGAGTCGTGACATGCGCTTAAAGCTCTATAGCCCCCAGCCAGTCGGCATTCTCCAGATGCCACTCTGTCGTCCGGCGCAAGCCCTCGGCCGGCGCGATTGCCGGTTTCCAGCCAAGGACACGCGCTGCTTTGCAAATATCGGCCGCCGTGTCCTGCATGTCGGCAGGGTTGGGAGGCAGACGCTCAATTACTGCCGTTTTGGACAAACCCTGCTCGATGGCTCCAATCACTGCGTTGATCGACAATGGTTGGTTGCCACCGCCTATGTTGATGACTTCACAACCCTTGAGTGAAAGTGCTGCGACAGTGCCGGCGGCCACGTCATCGACGTAGGTAAAATCGCGAGATTGACTTCCATCACCGAAAAGTCTGATTGATTCACCGCGGCGAACCCATTCGACAAAACGGAAAGGGCTCATGTCCGGACGACCTGCAGGTCCATAGACAGTAAAGTAACGAAGGATGGCCACATTGATGCCGTGCAAATGGTGCCAGATGCGTGCCAGCGCCTCAGCGGCCAGCTTGGTTGCGGCATATGGGGAGATCGGATTGGTCACATCGGCTGTCTCGACAAAGGGCATCTTTGCTCCGGCATAGAGCGAGGACGTAGAGGCCATGACGAGTTGACGCACACCGTGCTCGGCCATCAACTCGAGGAGATTAAGCGTCCCCTGTGTATTGGTGGTGAGATAAACCATCGGATTCTCGATACTGGCCCGCACACCGGCCCGCGCCGCGAGATTGACCACCGCATCGAAGCGATGCGCCATGAAAATCTCGGCTAAGGCATCGCTGTCCTCGATGTCGAGCTGTCGGAAAGAAAAACCCGGATACCGTGAGAGCCCATCGAGTCGATGCTTCTTGAGACGGATGTCGTAGTAGTCGTTAAGATTATCCACCCCCACGACCTCATCCCCGCGCTCGAGTAACATCGCCGCCGTTCGCGCCCCGATAAACCCAGCACAACCAGTGAGCAGAATGTTCATCAAAATCCGGAGCGACAAGCGAGGGGTTCTGTCCAAATCTCCGCTTTGCTCATCCCCAGAATGGCCCCGTTGAGGAAAATGTTTTCC
>JBILUI010000118.1:0-7171 GCA_044371145.1 Chthoniobacterales bacterium
CGCCTGCAAACCGTGCGCTACGAGGAGGTGCGTTCCATCGACTTGATCAACACGATCGTCGAGACATTGAACAGCTACCCCATGGCCACGCGCGTGGCCAAGCGTCTCGAATTAGCCAAGGACCCTGCCTTTATCGCGGCGGCGGAGTGGGACAAGGAGAAGGACGGCGAAATGACGCCCAACGCGGCCGCCGGAAGCGTCTCATTCATGGTCAGATCGACCTACCGCGAAATGACCCGCCTTATCGATGTTGTTGCCCGCACAACCGATCCGGATCTTTCCACGAAGCTGGCCAACGGCTACGCCGACGAATACCTCCGCATGCTCATGGAGCAATCCACCGAGTCGACCAAGGCAGCGTCGCAATTTCTCGTCGAGGAAGCGGAGCGGTTGGGCAACAAGATGCGCCTGGCCGAGGAAGCCATGCAGAGTTTTCGCGAGCGGGAACGGGCTGCTTCCCTTGAGACCATGGTCGGTGAAGCGCAAGGAAGCGTCGACCTGACCTCGAAGCAGATCCAGGAACTCGAGTCCTTCATGCGCCAACTCGACACGGATCTGGCCACCGTCTCCGGTTCGGGTGGTGACAGCGCGCTGCTTTTGCGGTTGCCCAGCGTGTCCAACGACCCGCGTGTCGCCATGTTGAACGCGCAAATCGAAACCCTCGAGCGCGAATTGGATGAAATGTCCCGCCGATATCGCGAGGGCCACCCGGCCCACACCAGCACGAAAAACAGACTCGAGCTCCTCCGCAACAACATGTCGGCGCTTGCCGTAGAGGTCGTCGGGCAGCTTGAGGCGCGCCGCGCCCAGGCCGAGTCGCAACTGGAAAGCTTGCGGGCCAAGCGCGCCGAGGAGGAAAAGAGATTGCTCGAGACCACCGGCAAATCGGTCGAATACAACCGCCTGGCCCGAAACCTCGAGGCGGACAGGGCGCTTTACGACTCGGTCATCGCGCGTTTGAAAGAAGTCGATGTGACGAGCGGACTCACCGACCAGTCGATCAGCATTCAAGAACGCGCGCCGGGCGCCGGTCCTGTGCCGAGCCAGACACTGAAGTATCTTGTGCTCGGACTGTTCGGTGGATTGGCGGCAGGCGTGGCCCTTGCCTTCGGCCTGAACTATCTGGATCCCTCGCTCCGCACGGTTGACCAAGTGGAGCAACGCACGGGCCTCGGGGTCGTGGCGGCGGTCCCTCGCATCAAAATTCCTCCCACCCGCGGTGGTGGCGGGACGGAACTCCCCACGGTGCGTGACCGTCGTGGAACGATCGCCGAGGCCTTCCGCACCATGCGCGCCACGCTCGCGCACATTGCCGGACGCGACAAAAACCGCGTCTTCCTCATTACCAGCGCGATTCCGGGTGAGGGGAAGACCTTCACGAGCACGAATTTCGCCGCGACTTTGGCGCAACAGGATTTGCGCACGCTTCTGATCGATGCCGATCTGCGGAAACCGTCTGTCTCGAAGCTTCTCTTCGACGAAAACCTCAAGCCGGGACTCTCCGAGGTTCTCCTCGGGCAGTGTTCCGCCAATGACGCCATCGTGCCCACCGGCATCGACAATCTCTCGTTCATGCCGGCCGGCGGTATTGCTCCGAACCCCTCGGAACTCCTCGCCCAAGGCAAGTTGGCCGAGGTCATCAAATCACTCAAGGAGCACTACGATCGCATCGTGATCGATTCGTCACCCGTGCTCGCCGTCCGCGACCCGTTGCTGCTCGCGCCATTGGTCGACGCCTGCTGTCTCATTGTCCGGGCTGGACACTCTCCAAGCAAGGCGACCACCACGGCGGTCCGCCTGCTCTCCGAGGCCGGCGTGCCGGCCAAAGGTGTCGTTCTCAATGCGGTCCGTGAGGGCAGCGGGGCCTATTACTCCTACGCCTACCGCACCTACGGGACCTACGGAGCCAAGGGTGTCTACGGCGCCCAAGAGGTGGCCGATCCCAGCGCCTGACGGGCCAGTGCACCGATAGCCTCCGGGGGAGGTTACGGATTTGTTTCATTCAGTTTTTCTTGAATGGATCGAACCGCCGGGTATGTTACGGATAGCGGTGGGGGCGGGGTTGTCTCGGCCTGGACCGCGCACATCCCATGGCCCGTGCCGGCAAAACAGCGCGTTTTGACCAAGTGCGGCAGCGTGTCGCTTTCCTTCCGTGAGCAAAAGTTTGTCAGAGCAGGGCCCCGCGCTCGGATTGAGCCCGTTTCAGCTCGAGGCCATCGCGCTGTTCGTCCGGGCTGCTGCTGTCTTTTCCCTGCCGCGCTCCGTCGCGCAGATTTACGGGCTTCTTTTTACCACGCCCGAACCGCTCAGCCTGGACGACATCTCCGGGCGCTTGGCCATCAGTCGCGGTTCGGCCTTCGAGGGCTTGCGCTGGCTTCAGGATTTGGGCGCCGTTGAGCGCGTTTTCCTCCCCGGCGTGCGCAAGGAGCACTTCCAGGCCGAGCTTCAACTGCGCAAGCTGGCCACCGGCTTCCTCCGCAACCAAATCCAGCCCCACGTGGAGAACGGCGCCGATCACCTCCAACGCCTGAAGCAGACCATCCATCCCTCTTCGAAGGATGCGGCCTTCCAGCGCGAAAGGCTGCGCCAGATCACCGGCTGGCACAAATTTTTCTCCCGGGCCCTCCCGGTCATCCGGGCTTTGGCCTCCAAGCAGTATTTCCCTCTTTCCCGCCGCAATGGAGGCGGCTAGTCTCTCAGCCCTTCTGATATGAAAATAACCTGTCTCGGCGCCGGTTACGTCGGCGGTCCCACCATGGCCATGATCGCGGCAAAATGCCCCGACATTGAAGTCACCGTGGTTGACCCCAACGAGGCGCGCATCGCCGCCTGGAATTCGGACACGCTCCCGGTCTACGAGCCGGGTCTTGATGAAGTCGTGCGTTCCGCCCGCGGACGCAACCTGCACTTCAAGACGGATGTCGAGGGCGCCATCCGCGACGGGGAGATAATTTTCGTCTGCGTCGGGACGCCGACCAAGACCTACGGAGTGGGTGCGGGGCGGGCGGCCGACCTGCGCTACATCGAGAGCGCCGCGCGCATGATCGCCCGCGTGGCCGACGGACCGAAGATCATCGTGGAGAAGAGCACCATCCCGGTAAAGACGGCCGAGGCCATGCTCACCATCCTGCGCTCCAACTCGAGCCACGGCGACTTCCAGGTGTTGTCCAATCCCGAGTTTCTGGCCGAAGGCACGGCCATCGCCGACCTGCAACAACCCGACCGCATTCTCATCGGCGGCGAACGAACTCCCGGCGGCGAGGCCGCCTTGCGTAAATTGGTCGATGTCTACGCGCGCTGGGTGCCGCGTGATCGCATCATCACGACAAATCTCTGGTCGTCGGAGCTCTCCAAGCTCGTGGCCAACGCTTTCCTCGCGCAGCGCATTTCCTCGATCAATTCGATTTCGGCCCTTTGCGAAGGGACCGGCGCCGACGTCGACGAGGTCGCCAACGCCATCGGCAAAGACTCGCGCATCGGTCCGAAGTTCCTCAAGGCCTCGGTCGGATTCGGCGGCTCCTGTTTCCAGAAGGATATCCTCAATCTCGTTTATCTCTGCGAGCACTTCGGATTGCCCGAGGTCGCGGCCTACTGGGAAAGCGTGGTCAAGATGAACGACTGGCAGAAGAACCGCTTCACCCAACAAATTGTCCGCACCCTCTTCAACACCGTCTCCGGCAAGCGCATCGCCGTCCTCGGTTTTGCGTTCAAAAAGGACACCAACGACACCCGCGAATCTGCCGCCATCTCCGTGGTGCGCGGACTACTCGAGGAGAACGCCACCGTGGTTGTTTACGACCCGAAAGTGCCCGCTGACGAAATCCGGCGCGACGTCCTCGGGGCGGGCATGGAAAATCCGCATCTTATGGTGGCCAAGAGCGCCGAAGAAGCCGTGGACGGCGCGCACGCTTTGGCGGTGCTCACCGAGTGGGACGAATTCAAGACGCTCGACTTCCCAAAAATTTACGCCGGCATGCACAAACCGGCCTTCGTTTTCGACGGCCGCAATATTCTGCCCCGCGCGGACATGACGAAGATCGGCTTCCGCGTGTTCGCCATCGGCAAACCATCGGCTGCTTAAGTCCCGATCTTCCGAATTCTATGCGAATACTAGTCACCGGCGGCGCCGGATTCCTCGGCTCGCATCTTTGCGACCGTCTCATCGAGCAGGGACACGAAGTCGTCTGTCTCGACAACTTTTTCACCGGTCGCAAGGGCAACATCGCCGGCTTGGTCGGTCATCCGCGTTTTGAGCTTATCCGGCACGACGTCATCGATCCCTTCAAGTTCGAGGTCGACCAGATCTACAACCTCGCGTGCCCGGCCTCGCCGCCGCACTACCAATACAACCCGATCAAGACGATCAAGACGTCGGTCGTGGGTGCGATCAATGTTCTGGGTCTGGCCAAGCGGGTCAAGGCGCGCACATTCCAGGCGTCCACCTCCGAGGTTTACGGCGATCCGACGGTGCACCCGCAGCCCGAAAGCTACTGGGGCAACGTCAACCCGATCGGCCGCCGTTCCTGCTACGACGAAGGCAAACGTTGTGCCGAAACACTTTTCTTCGATTACCACCGCGAAAACGGGGTCGATATCCGCGTTGTCCGCATCTTCAACACCTACGGTCCGCGCATGAACCCCGACGACGGCCGCGTCGTCTCCAACTTCATCGTGCAAGCCCTCCGCGGAGAGAACATCACCGTTTACGGCGACGGGTCACAGACCCGCTCGTTTTGTTACGTCGACGACCTCATCGAGGGCTTCCTCCGGCTCATGAACCAGAACGAAACGGTCGGACCGGTCAACATCGGCAACCCGGGCGAGTTCACCATGCTGGAATTGGCGGAGTTGGTGCTCAAAAAAGTCGGCGGCCGGTCGAAAATCGTGCACAAAGAACTGCCGGCCGACGACCCAAGGCAGCGCCAGCCCGACATCACTCTGGCGCGCAAATATCTCAAGTGGGAGCCGACCGTGCCACTGGAGCAGGGGATCGAGCGGACCATCGATTACTTCCGCAAGGAAATCGCCGCTTAGCTCCGTTTTCCGGCCTTTTCCCCCGGGCTCTTTGACCCGCGCGAAGCAAGTCGTTAAAGGCTCCAGTCTTTTTCACCGCTGAAAACTGAACACTGAAAACCGCCAACCCGACTCCGCTATGAAAAAACTCCTCGTCACCGGTTCCTCCGGCCTCATCGGCTCGGAAGTTTGTCTTCATTTCGCCGATCTCGGCTGGGAAATCCACGGCGTCGACAACAACCAGCGCGCCGTTTTCTTCGGTCCGCAGGGCGACACGCGCTGGAATCAGGAACGCCTGGCCAAGCTGATCAAAAGTTTCCGCCACCACGAACTCGACATCCGCGACCGCCAGGGTGTCCTTGATCTCATCGCAACGCTCAGACCCGACGCCATCGTCCATGCCGCGGCGCAACCCAGCCATGACCGCGCCGCCGCTATCCCGTTCGACGATTTCGATACCAATGCCGTCGGCACGCTCAATCTTCTCGAGGCCGTGCGCCGCTCGTGCCCCGAATCTCCCTTCGCCCACATGTCGACCAACAAGGTCTACGGCGACCGTCCGAACTTCATCAAACTCAAGGAACTCGAGACCCGCTGGGACTATGACGATCCTGCTTATGCCGACGGCATCGCCGAGGACTTTTCCATCGATCAGTCGAAGCACTCGCTCTTCGGTGCGTCGAAGGCCGCGGCCGACATCATCGTCCAGGAATACGGGCGCTACTTCAATATGCCCACTTGCTGCCTGCGCGGCGGATGCCTCACCGGACCCAACCACTCCGGCGTCGAATTGCATGGTTTCCTCAGTTATCTCGTGAAGTGCAACCTCGAGGGTAAGGAATACAAAGTTTACGGCTACAAAGGGAAGCAGGTCCGCGACAACATCCACAGCTACGATGTGGCCCGCTTCATCGAGGAATTCCTCAAAGCTCCCCGCGTGGCCGAGGTCTATAACATCGGCGGCGGACGCGACAACTCCTGCTCCATCCTCGAAGCCTTCGCCACCACGGAGAAATTCACCGGCCAAAAGCAGATCTACACCTACGTCGACGAAAACCGCATCGGCGACCACATCTGCTACATCAGCAACCTCGCCAAAATGCGCCGCGACTACCCCGCCTGGGACATCACCATCTCCCTCGAAGACACGATCAAACAGATCGTCGAAGCGTGGAAGACCCGCGGGGCGTGATCTGACTCAATGCCGAAAGTATTCGAGAAAGACGGCTTCCGCTTCGGCTTCTACAGCAACGACCACGAACCGGTTCATGTTCACGTGGTCAAAGCCGGCGCCGAAGCGATCTTCCAAATCGCCGACAGTGTCGAATTGCGGGAATCCCACGGATTCAGGCTTAATGACTTGGCCAAGGCCCAGCAGCTTGCGCAGGAAAACAAACAGCTGATATTGGATAAGTGGCATGAGCACTTCGGATATTAGAGCTAAAAGAGTCTTTTTCTCCTCTCCCTCGATTGTTGTCGAGATGGAGGACGGGTCAGAACTGCGCTTCCCTGCTTTGGAAAACCCGAGGTTGGGGCGAGGAACTGCTGCTCAGCTAAACAACGTGGAAATTTCGCCTTTTGGTCTGCACTGGCCTGAACTCGACGAGGATCTCTCGTTTGCTGGCCTGAAACGCGGCGACTTCGGTCAACGCCATTTTGCCACCGCCCGAGTTGCCGAGAAACCCGATTAGCGGCGCCTCCGGCTCTTAATCTTTCGTTTGCCCTCGGCTTCGCCTCACGCTGCCTACACCCGCTGCGCGGGCTCCGGCTCTTAGTCTGCGGCTTCAGCCGCCCTCCGTCTCTTAGCTCCCTGCTCTAAGCTCTTCGCTCTATGCTCACCTCCGTCGACTGTCTCATCGTCGGTGCCGGATTTTCCGGCCTGACCATCGCCGAGCGTCTCACCACGCAGCAGGGGAAGACGTGTCTTATTGTCGAGAAGCGCGACCATCTCGGCGGCAATGCTTACGACAAATGCGACGAGGCCGGCGTCCTTGTTCACACTTACGGACCGCACTATTTCCGCACCAACGCCCCGCGCATTGTCGATTACCTGAGCCAGTTCACCGAGTGGCATCCGGTCGATTACAAAATCCTCTCCTACAGCGACGGGCGCTATTGGAACTTTCCGATCAACCTCAACACCTTCGAGCAATTCCTC
>JBILUI010000238.1:0-7739 GCA_044371145.1 Chthoniobacterales bacterium
CACGGTGGGCTACCTTAATTCGTCTCAGAGCAATCAATTCCAGGCTCAGGGATTCACCCTGGGTGGTTCGACCGACTACAATGTGACTTCGGTGGCGCTCGGTCTTGGATCCGCTGGCAGTCCCGCACCCTTGGTCCGGATTTTCAGCGATATTTCTGGAGCGCCCGGTTCTGCGCTGGCCACATTTTCACTTTCAGGGGGCCCTGTTGCAGCGCTCAATATTTACAACTTCACAGGTTCCTTCACGGCAGCAAAAAACACCAGTTACTGGGTGGTTCTCTCGAACACCAACTCGGCGTCGCAAGAATCGTATGAGTGGTATTCGAACGACGACTTTACGAGTCCGACTGGCCAAAATGGTTCCGGCATCAGTTACCTGGGCACCAAGGAGAGCGATAACGGAGGGGCCTGGCAGTCTACTCTTCCCTCGCTGAGCATTGGGGTTACTGCGGAGGCTGTTCCCGAGCCTTCGACCTACGCCCTGCTCGCGCTTGCGGCCGCCGGGTGGGGTGCGCACGTCTTGCGCCGCCGGCGCAAATAAAGGGCGCGAAGGTTTTCGCCGTCAGGGCAGGATGGCGAAGGCGCGTGCGGGGAAGCCCAGGCCGTTTTTGACTTTGGGCCACGACACGACGATGAGCGCGCCTGTGGGCGGAACTTTGTCCAGATTGTCCATCGCCTCGATCTGGTAGTGCCCGTGTTTGAGCAGCCATGTTTCCGAAAGCATTTTTTCACTGGTGTCGGTGTCGAGAGATTCGTGGCCGGTCGCGATCACGCCGCGTTTGTCGTAGAGAAACTTGATCGTCTCAAATGCCCATGCGGGGAAGGGGCTGCGTTTGAATTGTTTTGGATTGCCCCAATCCTTCGACATGTCGGTGCGCAGTGCGACGAACGAACCCGCGGGCACGCGTCCGTTTTTCTTTTCCCACGCGAGAAGGTCGCGCACGGAGAACGCGTGGTTCGGGTCGTCCTTCAAGTAGGGCGTGCAATCGAGGACAACGAGAGGAAGGATCATCTGCTTGAGCGGGATGCGGTCCATCGTCGCGCCTGACGGGGAGAAGTGCGCCGGCGGATCGATGTGCGTCCCGTATTGCCCGACCATTTCGTAGTAAGTGGCGCGGAATCCGCTGTTGGCGATCGTGTAGGGCTCCTTGGTTTTCGGATCGGTGGCCGGCAGCATCCTGGCTTGTCCGAACCCCGACCACACCGGCGTGTCGGGACCGAAGCTGTGGGTGAGGTCGACGAACTTCTTCGATGCGAGGGTTGCGTAGGCCGAAGCAAGGTCGCCCCCGGGCTTGCGCGGTATGGCGCTGCATCCGCCCAAGACGAGCGCGCAGAGAACGGCAGGCATCCGCCAAGCCGTCGTAGACCAGAGCTTCTTCATCACCTTGGTCGTAGCGTGAGGCTTGCGCAGCGGCAAAGAATCTTTCCCGTATTTCTCAGTCTCACCAGCATGCCAGAAAGAATCGAAATGCTCGTCCGGACGCTCGAGATCAAAGCGGACCCGGGCAATGGGACGGTCGTGAAAACGGCGGTGCCGGTGACTTAGTGGCGGGTGACGGGTGACGAGTGGCGGGTTTTTCAAAAAGGCTTAGCCACAGCCGGAGCGAAGCGGAGACGGCCGAGGCCGGAAGGCCGCAGGTAAATGGCAGATGATTAACGCGGATAACGACGGGATCATTTTTAGCCGACTGACATCGGCTAAAAATAAGGCTCCACAGAACCGCTTGGGATTAGGCGGCGGTATTCGGGAGGGGTTCGAATTCGTTGGGCTCCTGCGTGAGGAGTTTCCAGAACCTTGTATTGAGGTAGAGCTTCTCGCGGCCTTCGGCCCGTTCTTCCAACACGCCGATGGCGGCCAGTTCCTTGAGGTATTCGGACGCGGTTTGACGCTTGGCCAGACCGGCGGCGACGATGTTGCCGATGCGGCAGTAGGGACGCTCGAAGAGCAATTCCACCAGTTCTTTGGAGTAGGTTTTTTTCGGCAGGTTGGTCCGGCAGTGTTTGGTCGTGGCTTGGAGGAGTTGATGGATGGCACGAATTTTTCCGGTCGTCCAAACCGCCGTCTCTTCCACGCCCTTGAGGATATAGAGAATCCACGGCTCCCACGTCTGGTCTCGGGTCACGCCGAGCAAAAGCCGGTAGTAGTCTGTCTTGTGCCCGATGATGTAACGGCTGAGATAGAGGATGGGCAGGCTGAGAAGTTTCTGTTCGATCAAAAACAGGCTGTTGAGCACGCGACCGGTGCGGCCGTTGCCGTCGGTGAAGGGATGAATCGCCTCGAACTGGTAGTGCATCACCGCCATGCGGACGAGCGGATCGATCTCGATATGCTCGTGCAGGAATTTTTCCCAGTTGGCCAAGAGCGCACGCAAATGATCCTCGCCGACCGGCGGCGTGTAGATGACTTCCCCCGTGCGGTCGTTCATGAGCTGAGTTCCTGGGACCCGTCGCACAGTCATGGGCTTGTCCTTGATGATGCTGCAGATTTTTTCCGCCGTGCCGGTGGTCAATGGGCGCTCCGAGAGGCTGCCGAATCCCTCGAGCAAAGCCTTGCGATATTGGAGAGCCTCTTTGGTGGCCGGATCCATGCTCTTGGTAATCTCGGGATGCTTGAAGAGTTCGTCGGTCGTGGTGACGATATTCTCTATCTCCGAGCTGGCCTGCGCTTCCAATAAAGGTAGAGTTTGAATCAGAACCTCTTGATTAGGAAGTATTTGTGCAGCCTCTTTAAGGCCTGCAAGGGCGCTCCTGGCTTCAATACACTGCTTTAGGATACTCGGCGGCTCCAGCTGAACAGGGGGCGGAAGAAGAGGAATATCATTGAAAGGCTGATCCGGCCTCCAGCTAGGAGTGGACGTGTTTACGTTTTCAGGATTTATCGACATGTCGTAAGGGATATGTCGAAGACATCGACACGTCAACCGTCGTCTGTCGAAAACAACATAGAATTTCGACACGTTCTGGCGATATGTCGATGGCGTCGACACTCATCGGAGTCCGTTAACGGACTGCTGGCCAAAACAGGGTCCGGCAAGCTCGGAGTCGCGATTGCGACTCGCCCATCACTGACCGGAACCAAGGGTCAGAACAACTCAGCGAGATAACCGATATCGGATAAACCTTCAGATGAATCGGTGAGGAGTTACCCCCGGTAACTCTTAACCGGAATTCGGGATAAGTCTTTGTTCGTTAACGAACAAGTTCGATAAATTGTTATCGAGATGACTAATAAGAATCAATTGCCGGAGGGGTCGACGTCTTTGCCGTGGAAGAACTGCCAGTCGTCCATATCCAACTCGTGGAAGTTTTCCGGATTGTCGGTGAAGGCCTGGAGCCAGCCGTTGTATTGGTCGCGGCGGACTGTGTGATAGGACAGCTTCTGGTAGGTCTCCTCCAGCGACTTGCGTAGGTCGTTACGGATCATGACATCGCCGCCGGAGGTCCAGTCGCGGCCTTTGATGCTGGCGCGTTCGTTGGTGCGCAGAACGGTCTTCTCGTTGACCTCGAGGCCGTCAGCGCGGATCTCGGCGATGAGTTGTTCGCGCCGAGTGTCCCAGAACTCCAGACACTTGTTGTGGTAGTCGATCTTGGCGCGGGTGGCTTCGGCCAGTTGCGTGGCGTTGTAGCGGAATGTCCATTGGTCTCGGTTCATCGGTATGTCTCCTTGTGTTGTGTTGCGGTTGCAAAAAGACCACGGCTTTCACGGACCGGCGTGTTGCGCGGCGGGAAAGGACCGTGGTCGGAAATGGATATAGGATTAGTTGCCGAACAAGAGAGGTGCCTGCGTGGCATAGGGATTGTTCGGGCTCTGGGAGGAGTAAGGACTCCCGTAGGTCGAATACGGATTGTTGATGGACGTGGAGGAATACGGGCTGCCGTAGCGCCCGTAGGGATTGGCGACGGAATCCGGGTCGTAGGGATTGTCGCTGAGCTTGCCGAGATACGTGCCGTCCTGCGCGACGATGTCGGGCGCATCAGTCGCATACGGGTTGCGTGCACTGGTCGCGGAAAACGGACTGCCGTAGGGACCGAAGCGGTTATTCACCGAGGTGGACGAGTAAGGGCTCCCCGCCGGGCTGTAGGGATTCGCCGTCGAATCCACCGCGTAGGGATTGGCGCTTAAGCGTCCGAGGTAGTTGGGACAGTCGGCTTCGCCGAAGTGACTAGTGACTTGTGGCGAGTGACGAGTTGGGTCGGAGAGAACCGAAGCGCGGTAGGCTTGTGCGACTTCCGGTTCAAGGTCGCACTGCTCGACGAGCGGATCGACGTCGACCACCGGCGAAACGAACGGCTGGAAGACGGGAACCGCCGCAGGCGGAGTGACGGGTGGCGGGTTAAAAGTGGGAATGTAGGCAGGTGACGAAGCTTCGATGAACGGCGTGCGAACAGCATCGTCGATGCGGTCAACGGCAGTTTGCACCGGATCAGCCACGGTCTCCTCGTCCCACGCGAACTGGGCTTGCGCGCATGGTGTCAGCGCCAGGCCTGCAGCTGCGAGGGAGAAAAGCTTTCGCATGCTTAGTTCAGTGCCAAAAGTTGACCGCGGTATTTCATGGGCACCTTGTCGATATTCACGATACGCAGAGCACGTTGTCCGGAGGTCGAGTCAGCGGTCTGCTGGAAGGTGGCTACGGCGGTGTCGTTCAAGCGCCACATTGCACCGGTCGCAGGGTCAACGATGAGCATGCCGATGATAACGCCGCCGAAGAGCAGGTTGCCGAAATACCAGCCGTCGATCTTGGCGGTGAGCGGAACTGACTGCATCACGCCCTTGCGCTTGTACTCGATGGTGTATTTGGCTGGCTGGAAGTATCCCTCCGAGGCGGGGAGAACGATGGTGGCTGGCGTCACGCCGCTCGCCACGGGGACGCCGTTCTTACGTTTGACGACAAAGTCCGCGCCGATGGGGTTGCTGGTGATGGCAACCGGGTATTCCGATTTGCTGACGATGGAGGCACAACCCGCAAGAACAACAGCGGCGACGACGAAGAGGAAGGCAGTATGGGTTTTCATAACGCCTACCGATTGTAGGCACGCGATTCCCACTGGGAACCAGTTTGCGTGTCATAACGCAGCAGCCTTCACAAGAAGGCCTTACGGAAAATTCACCACTCCCGGATCTCGATGGCGAAGTTTTCGCCGAGTTCGTTCAGGCGGTTCTGCAGACAGCAAAAGGCAAGCCACCGATTAACGCGGATTCACACGGATGATTGTCGGCTGGCTGATTGCCTAAGGGCCATCTACGGCCGCAGGCCTCCGGTTCCAGCCGGAAAATAGAGCTCCACAGAGTGAGCTGATGGACGGGGTGTCGAGCGGCTAGCTTTCTTGGACGATCAATTTCAAACCGAAGCGTGCGTTTTCACGCGCGGCGACTTTCTGGGCGCGGCGCATGGCGGCCACGGCCTTGCGCGCAAAGTCCGAGGAGGGCGGTCGCTTGCCGCGTGACTCAGATTTTGGCTTGGCGCTCGATCGCTTCATACGTTTTTCGATTGATAACATCTTTTTCGACAGCTGCCCAGCGAGCAATCAGTCGTGGAGGATGCGATGCCGCGTCGAACAGTAGAGCTTCGTCCGCGAGCGGGCGATATCGACGGAAGAAATTGACGAGGCTTGGGATAAATCTCCGCCGCACGTCGCGCTCTGGAACGTCATGGCCGCCGGTGAGAACTCTTTGACGCACGCGACGCAGCGATATCCGGACATGCGGCAACCAAAGATAGGCGATGCGGATGCGGTAACCCGCCGCCTTCGCCTCCGCGAGCATCGTTGCATAGGTGCGCCCGCTTAAGGTGCTTTCAAATGCGAAATCACGGCGCATGGCCAGCAACTCTCTCCAGCGCGCCAAGATCATCCGGGCCGAACGAACGGCCATTGCGCCGGGCCGCAGAGGAGACAATCCGGCAGCAAGGAGGTCCGCATTCAAAAACTCCACGACGTGAGCGGAGGGTAGAAATTCTTTGGCAAAGGTGGTCTTACCCGCGCCGTTGGGTCCGGATATGAGGTAGATGACCGGCGGTCGATCGGAAGACATATAGTATGAGCATCCATGAGACGCCGCAGGCGTCAACGCACATGTCGCGAGGGGCGGTCAGTTCACGGCGAGGCGTTTCATGGCACCGGGGATGCGGAAGAGGACGCGGGAGGGAACACGGTCGCCGGGATACCAGATCTTCTGCTCCCAGCCGGATGCATCGGGAGTGCTGGCGCGAAGGATGATGGGGCTGAAGCCGCGGCCGTAGTCGGCGGTCCAGACACCGTATCGTGTTGTGTTGACGACCAACTCGAGTGGCGTGGTGCCGACGTATTCGCCGCCTGCGGGTTGAGGATTTTCGGGGTGTGCAGCAGCGCACGGTAGGGGCATTTGCCGGGGGTGCTTGTCCCCGTTTCGCAAGCGCGCGCGCCGCACTTTGTTGGCACCCGATCGCAAGCCTGCTGTGGCAAGGAGGCTGATGGCGGTCGCGCGCGAAGCGGCAACGGCGACCGCCAGCGCGACGGACCGTCCGCCGTCACAAGAAGCCAGACAAATGAAAGACACTACCGGCGAAGTCTCCGCGCTCCGCCCCGACGACATGACCACGCAAGGACCGATCCGAGACAATCGGCGGTCCGTCCAAACCTCCCATCAGCCGCAGGGCGAGACGGATCTCGTGGCCCCGGCAAACGATGTCGGCGGCGACATCACGGTGACCGGCTGCTGGATGACGTTGAAAAACGAGGACTGACACTATGCTGCGCTGTCAGACGTGCGGCTCCCGCCAAGCGAGGCGGGAGTGGTGTTGCAGGTGCCGCAATCCCAATCCTTTCGCGGGGTTCAGGAGACTGCTGACGATCGCGGTCGTGCTGGTTGCCGGGGTCGCCATGTTTCTTGCCTTGCTTGCCTACCAACGGACGCAAGCGCTCGGCTTGGCGCCGCAGGAGTCCGGCGGCGTGTGGCAAGGGATATCTCTCGTGCGCCATGAGGGAGGGGCTGATGTGCACGCCATGCCTCAGGACACCTCTCGACGAGGAGCAGGCCGGGGCGTTGGGGTGAAAGCCCGAGGGTCTTTGTCCCCGTGTCGCAGCCGCGCATGCCGCGCTCCATTGGTGGCCGACCGCAGGGCTGCTCTCGTCGGCAGCCTGACAAAGCAGTCCCGCGCGAAGCGGCAACGGCAACGCCAGCGCATCGGATAACCCGCCGTCAGGAGGAAATGAAACATGGGAAAGACAATCGGAAGAACAGCAAAGGCCTGCGCCCTCGCACTGGTGGCAGCGGCGGGATATGCGCGGGCGGAACTTGTGATCAACGAATCTGCCGGCGACTACCTTGATCTGTATGGCTCGGCCAACACCGACCGGGATAACGCGGCCGAGGCAAAACCGGGCGGCGACACCGTGCGCGTCTCCGGCCATTGGTTCTCAGGCGACGAGGGCGAATCTTTTCTGCGGCGCACCGAGAAGGGGCCCCCGCAGCGCACCACGTCAGTTTACACGGGAAGCGTATTTCGAACGGACCGGGATTTTTCCGTGCGTATGGAAATGCGGATGCCGGACAGCAAGGATTATGCCGTCAGCATCAGTTTCTTTTGGCTCGATGCCGCATCCTTCACGGATATCGCGAAGAGTATCGGCGGCGAGGACGGGTGGTCGCTAAGAACGCGCGGGGACGCGATCGCCAGGTCAGACAAGGAGAGAGAGGATGAGAATTTGTCCGACGGCTTCGCTGCCGGGCTGAAAGGTTATGCCCTCAATTTCGATTTCGA
>JBILUI010000110.1:0-7731 GCA_044371145.1 Chthoniobacterales bacterium
ACACGCGTATCGGTAGATCCCGAATTCACACTAAGCCCGAGCACAATCGACTCGAGATTGAGAAGCCCGCCAGAGACCGGTGTGGTGAATCCCTGCGCCAGCCAAGTGGTGGAAGTAATTTGCTGGGAAGCCGTATCGAGAGCACCAGTCCCGCTCGAACCGAGGTTGCCAAAAACAAGCTCCGCATGAAGGCTGGAGATTGAGATGAATATAGCAGCAAGGAGCGCGGGAATAGCTTTCAAGACGCTAAAAATAGCTTTCGCACCTCCGAAATCAAGGCATTAGTTCAAAAATTCCATAAACAACTGATAGCAAACAGATAGTAACCTTCACGAGCCCCGGATGGGCCAAGCCTACTAACCGCCCCAACTGCTAGGGCGCCAGTCCGGCGCCAGCTCCTTTCAGCACCAGGTGTTCTTCAGCCTCCAAAGCACTGTATACCAGATAATTACAGCGCGCATGACAGTTGAGATCCCCGCGCCCGTCTTGGCCGACCATCGCACCAGTTTGGACGAGCGCGCTCTCGCCGTGCGGGACACGTTAACCCAGCCGCGAAAGGCCAGACAGCCGCGCTTTTTTCGGTGGATCGCGATAAAACATTGCGAACCGCTCTTTGGCAGGGAAAGGACCTACCTCTCTACGGCTAATCCGAGCCTACGCCACATGCGCCAACGCGGCGGCGATGAAGCCTTTGAAGAGCGGATGCGGGGTGCGGGGGCGGGATCGGAACTCGGGATGGAACTGGCAGGCGACAAACCACGGGTGCGAGCGCAGCTCGACGACTTCGGCCAGCGCGCCGTCGGGTGATGTTCCGGAGATGACGAGGCCCTGCTTTTCCATCTCGTCTTTGTATTTCATGTTGAACTCGTAGCGGTGGCGGTGGCGCTCGGTGATTTCCGAGGCGCCATAGAGCTGATGTGCCACGGTGTTCTTGCGCAGGACGCAGGGATAAGACCCGAGGCGCATGGTCGCGCCTTTGTCGGTCACGTCTTTCTGGTCCTCCATCAAATAAATCACCGGATCGGGCGTCTCCGGATCGAACTCGGTGCTGTCCGCCTTGGGATGACCGCAGGCATTTCGCGCGAACTCGACCACGGCCACTTGCATCCCGAGACAGATGCCGAGATACGGCGTGCCGGATTCGCGGGCGTAGCGCGCGGCGGCGATTTTGCCCTCGATACCGCGGTCGCCGAATCCGCCGGGCACCAAGATGCCGGCCACGCCGCTCAGATGTTTCTCCGGTCCGCCTTCGGCTTCGAGGTCCTCGGCGTCGACCAGCACGAGGTCGATGCCGCAATCATGCGCCGCGCCGGCGTGGGTCAGCGACTCGTAGATGCTTTTATACGCGTCCTGCAGTTCGATGTATTTGCCGACCACCGCGATGCTGACACGTTTGCGCGGGCTGACCACGCGGTCGACAAACTTGGCCCAGTCCTCCATGTGCGCGGGCGGCACGTCGAGGTGCAGCGCTTCGCATACGACCGTGTCGAGCCCCTCCTTCTGCAGCATGAGGGGCAATTCGTAGATGGTGTGCTCGACATCGCGGCCCTCGATCACGGCCCGCTTCGGCACATTGGAGAAGAGCGACAACTTTTCGCGCACCTCGTCGTCGAGCGCATACTCGGTGCGGGCGATGACGACCTTCGGTTGCAGACCGATCTCGCGCAGCTTGGCCACGCTTTGCTGGGTGGGTTTGGTTTTCAGTTCGCCCGCCGCTTTGATGAACGGGACCAGCGTGACATGGATGAGCATGGCGTTCCCCTCGCCCGCCTCCAGCAGGTATTGGCGGATGGCTTCGAGAAAGGGCAGACCTTCGATGTCGCCGGTCGTGCCGCCGATTTCGATGATGGCGACATCGGCCTCGCGTTCGTCGGCCAGCATGCGGATGCGTGATTTGATTTCGTCCGTGACGTGCGGGATGACCTGCACGGTTTTGCCGAGGTAATCGCCGCGGCGTTCGCGGGCGAGGACGTTTTCGTAGACCTGTCCGCTGGTCAGATTGTTGCGGCGGCTGAGCACGCATCCGGTGAAGCGCTCGTAGTGTCCGAGATCGAGATCGGTCTCCGCACCGTCGTCGAGCACGTAGACCTCGCCATGCTGGTAAGGGCTCATCGTGCCCGGGTCGACATTGAGATACGGGTCGAGCTTGCCCATCGTCACGCGCAGGCCGCGGCTCTCGAGCAATGTGCCGAGCGAAGCTGCCGCCAAACCCTTCCCTAAGGAACTGACCACCCCGCCCGTGACGAAAATCGTTTTCACGGGGGCATGGTTATATCAGGTAAGTCTGGTTTGTTAATGACCAATCTCGCGCCGCTCGGACCGGCGCCGCAAAGCGCAAGCGCCGGACGAAGCGGGAGACCCCGAGAGCATCTTGACAGCTTAAATTGTTGATGCTTTGATGCCTCCATGCGGACAACGGTCACTCTTGATCCGGACGTCGAGCGCCTGCTGAGGGACGAAGGCCACCGGAGCAAAAAAAGTTTCAAAGAGGTGCTCAATGCGGCAGTGCGGGCCTCATTGCGTCCCGCGCCGCGCCGCTTGCCGAAGTTGCTCCCGCCGCGGTCCATGGGACTGCGCACGGGGATCGACCCCCGCGATCTGGCCGGAATGGCAGACGAACTCGAGGCCGACGCCTACCTTTCCACGACCGCGCGGCGCAAACGCTGACCCGTGATTGTTCCCGACGCAAATCTCCTTCTCTATGCGACGGACAAGGAGTGCGTCGAACACGGCAAAGCAGCTGCATGGTGGCAGAGAACACTGCAAGGAACCGAGGAAGTGGGGCTGTGTGCAGTAGTCGCGTTCGCTTTTGTCCGCTTGGCCACAAGCCGGAGGGTTTTTCTTCATCCGCTCAGCGTGAAGGAGGCCTGCAGCCGCGTGGCCAACTGGCTCGAGTTTCCGAATGTGATCTGGTTGGACGCAAGACTCGAAGATTTTGCGGAAGCAGAGCGATTGCTGCGAGCAGCGGGAACGGGTGGCAATCTCGTGACCGACGCGCAAATCGCCGCCATAGCGAAACGCGTCGGCGGTTTGGTGCATTCGTGCGACCACGATTTCAGCCGGTTCCCGGGCATCGAGCGGACCGACCCTCTGGCGTAAGCGTCGGCGCAGGATCAGACGCGTCCGCCGCGCAGAACCCGCGCCGCCTTGGCCAGATCACCAGGAACATCAACCCCGACCGAGGCGCGCTTGACGACGATGACGCCGATGGAAACGCCGTGCTCCAGCGCGCGCAATTGTTCGAGCTTTTCCGCTTTTTCCAGCGGGGTCGGTTTCCATTTTACAAAGTCGAGGAGCACTGTGCGGCGGTAACCGTAGATCCCCTGGTGGCGGAGATACTTGATCCCGCCGTCGCCGTCGCGGTCGTGCGGAATGGTGCTGCGTGAGAAATAAAGTGCGCGTCCGGCCAGGTCGGTGACCACTTTGACCACGTTGGGATTGCCGATATCGGAACGATCGGCGATCGGATTGGCTGCGGTGACCATGCCGAGCGCGGGATCGTCCTGCAGCGCTCGGGCCAAGCGATCGATGGTCGACGGGGCGATGTCGGGTTCGTCGCCCTGCACATTGAGAATGATCGGCGCCGATTTCAATTTGGACGCGACTTCGGCCAAACGGTCGGTGCCGGTCGGATGCTTGGCGGAAGTGAGTGCGACTTCGGCGCCGAAATCGAAGGCCGCTTCGGCGATGCGCATGTCATCGGTCGCGATGATGACACGGTCGACGAGTTCGGCGCGCCGCGCGCGCTCCCAAACGTGTTGCACAAGCGGTTTGCCGCGCAGTTTGACCAGCGGTTTCCCGGGAAAGCGCGTCGAGGCCCAGCGCGCAGGGATGATGGCGGTTACTTCGGGCATGCGGTCTCCTGCAAAATGAAATCTGCCGCGAAGCCGATGTCCGGCACGATGGCATCGGCGCCGCAGCCGAGATGATCTTTGCCGTGGCCCGTCTCGACCAGCACGGTGCGCAGTCCGGCGTTCTTGCCGCATTCGACGTCGGATGTTTTGTCTCCGACCATCCATGAACGCGAAAGATCGAGCCCGTGCTCGCGCGCGGCTTCTTCGAGCATGGAGATGGACGGCTTGCGCCGTGCGCTCGGTTGGTCCGGCGCGCTCTCGTCATAATAAGCCGCGGTGATTTCGGCGGGCTTGAGTTGCCAAAGCACTTCCTCGTGCACACGTTTGTAATCGTCGTGCGTGAAGTATCCGCGTCCGATGCCGCTCTGATTGGTGACAATGACGAGGGCGAAGCCCGCTTCGGCCAATTTGAGCAACGCCTCGGTCGCACCTTGGATGGCCCGGACCTGCGAAGGGTTGGAGCAATAATGAACCTCCTCGATGAGGGTGCCGTCCCGATCAAAGAACACGGCGGGGCGCTCAGCCGGCATGATTTTGGAAACTGGCGAGAAGTTCGGCTGGCGTGAGCGTGGCCGTGCCGAGTTTGCCCACGACGACGCCGCTGGCGTGGTTGGCGATTTCGGATGCCTCGACCGGCGTGGCACCCGCGCAGAGAGCCAGCGTGTAGAGGGCGATGGCTGTGTCGCCCGCGCCAGAGACGTCGAAAACTTCGCGCGCGCGGGTCGGCGTGTGATGACGCATTCCATCCTTGGTGAAGAGCAGCATGCCGAGTTCGCTCAAGGTGATGAGCAGTTGGTCGGTCTCCCACTTTTCGAGGAGGATTTCGCCGGCCTTGAGCAATTGTTTGTCCTCGAGCGGATGGCCTGAGGGTTCAGACCAGGGAATGCCGGCCGCGGCGAAGGCTTCGTGGCGGTTGGGTTTGATCACGGTGACGCCGTGCCAGGGGATGGGATTGTTCGGATTGGGGTCGACCGCGACCGGCTTGCCGGCAGCGCGGGCTTTGGCCGCGATTTCGTCGGCCAAATCGCGATCGAGAAGACCCTTGCCGTAGTCCTCGAGGATGACCGCATCGACATCCGGCAGAGCCGCATCCAGTGCCTCAAGCAGCGCGTGACGCTCGGCGGTGCCGGGGCTTTCGTTCAGCTCTCGGTCGACGCGGACGACTTGTTGCGTGCGCGCGATGATGCGCGTCTTCACGGTGGTCGGGCCGCTGCCGCGTTCAACCACGCCAGCGGTATCGATGCCTCCCGCGGTGAGAAGATCGCGCAACCGCTGCCCGGCCGTGTCGCGCCCGGCCAACCCGAGCACGGCGGCGTGCGGGGTGAATTCGCGGAGGTTGCGCGCCACGTTGGCCGCGCCGCCCGGATAGAAAGTTTCCCGGTCAACCGCCACCACCGGGACGGGCGCCTCGGGGGAAATGCGCGAAACTTTGCCCCAGATAAATTCGTCCAGCATGAGATCCCCGGCCACGAGAACGCGGCGGGAAGACATGCCATTGACGATTTCCTGCACACGCGCGGCGCTGGGGACTTGTTCCACGACCGGCTTTTTATGCTTTATCTCGGCACCGCCCCAAGTGAAATTTCCCATATCTTGAAAACGAAAGCACTCTGTGCCCTCGTCGGAGCCCTGCTGGTGGCAGGAAACGCGTCCGCCGAACAGCCGGCCGAAAAGATCAACCTTGAGCAATTTCCGGCCGAGACGGTCAACGAAGTCGTCGTCCCGGTGCCGAGCGAAGTTTTCGCCGTTTTGGAAAAACTGGGCAACCCGAACTGGCGCGCCGAACTCGGACCGGCCAAGACATTTCCCGCCACGGCGGACCGCGCGCAGGACGCGCTGTTGCTCGGCACAGTCATCGCCGACGGGTTCATCGCGGTGGAAGCCGAGGACAGCGAGCGCGTGAAAGACATCGGCCGCAACGTCCTCACGCTGGCCGAGGCGATCAACGTGCGCAAATCGGTTGTGGCGCGCAGCAACAGCATCATCGAAAAAGCCGACGCGCGGAAATGGGACGCGGTGCGGCGGGAATTCGACGGGGCGCTGCAGGACGTCAACCAGGCCATGACCGAGCTGAACGACGAACAACTGGCGCAGCTGGTCAGTCTCGGCGGATGGCTGCGCGGCACGGAAACGCTGACCTCGATCGTCGACTCGAAATATTCCACCGAGCGCGCCGAATTGCTGCACCAACCTCTCCTCGTCGACTATTTTTCCCGACAACTTTCCAAAATGAGTCCCCGTCTGCGCGGGAAAGAAATCGTCGGCGACATCCGCCGCAGCCTGGACCGCATCAATCCTCTGATCGACAAAAACAACGGAGACATCCGCCCCGAGGCGGTCGCGGAGATCCACACCATCACCTCGGACGTGGTGAGCCGCATCCGTTCGAAAGCGGGTTAAGACACGCATGAGACTTCCCTTCCTCCCCTCGCGCCGCGCCGCGGTTTGCACCGCCGCCCTCCTTGTCTGCGGCGCCGCCGTGCTGCACGCCTACGTCGATGACGCCATGTCCTTCGCCTACGAGGCGGCCAACCCCTACGCCGAGAAAGGCTGGATCATCCGCGAGGACGCGTGGGGCGGCGATCTCGGCGAAGGCGACAAGAAAGCGGTCACCGCACAGCTCTTCCGCGGCAACAGCTACATCTTTTTCCTCGGCACGGACGTCGAGGGCGCGAAGCTGCGCGTCAATATTTACGACACCGCAGGCAACTTGGCGGAGTCGAAGTCGTGGCAGGAGGGCAAATTCGCCTACGCCGAAATCAAGCCGGGCGCGACCGGCACCTACTACGCGGTGGTGGAGGTTCTCTCCTCGCCCGAAGAGCGCACCGGCTGGGCGCTGGTTTACGGTTTCCGCCGCTGACCGCCTGATGGAGAGCACGACGCTCCACTTCGACAACGCGCGCGCGGCATCCGCGCTTTACCACAACGACGAGAAACTGCTCCGCGAAATGGAGACGCGGCTCGGCGTGCAGGTCGCCGCGCGGGAAGGCTGGATCCGCATCGAGGGCGAGAAGGAAAAGACCGAGCGCGCGGCCCGCGTCTTCACCCAGCTCGACGAAGCCCGCCGCAGCGGCGCGGTCATCGGAAGACAGGAATTCCGCTACGCCCTGCAATCGGCCGAGCCCGAGGGGCAGAACGGCAACATCAAGGACTTCGCCACCGAACGCATCGTCTGCTCGCTGCGCAAACCGCCGGTCATTCCCAAGACGGACGGACAATGCGATTACGTCCGCGCCATCCGCGAGCACGACGTGGTCTTCGGCGTCGGCCCGGCCGGAACGGGAAAAACCTACCTGGCTATGGCCATGGCGGTGGCCGCGCTGAAAAAGGAACAGGTCAGCCGTATCGTTCTGACCCGACCCGCCGTGGAAGCCGGCGAGGCGCTCGGCTTTCTCCCCGGTGCGCTGGAAGAAAAAATCCTTCCTTACCTCCGTCCGCTCTACGACGCGCTCTATGACATGCTCGAGACGGACGAGATCCAGAAATTCATGGACCGCGGCATCATCGAGATCGCACCGCTCGCTTACATGCGCGGGCGTACCCTGAACCATTCCTTCGTCGTCCTCGACGAGGCGCAGAACACCACGGCGGAGCAGATGTTCATGTTCCTCACACGGCTGGGCAACGAATCGAAATGTGTCATCACGGGCGATCGGACGCAGATCGATCTGCCGCGCAACCGGCGGTCAGGACTGCTCGAGGCGCTCGAGGTGCTCAAGAACATCGACGGCATCGACATCCGCGTGATGAGCCAGCGCGACGTGGTGCGCCATCCGCTGGTGCAGGCCATCATCAACGCCTACGAGGAGCACCGGGAAAACGCAGCGGCGCCCAAAGCGTGATTAGCGTTCGCGTCTTGTAGCGGCGGTCTATGACC
>JBILUI010000111.1:0-7707 GCA_044371145.1 Chthoniobacterales bacterium
ACTCGCCGCCAACCCGCAGAATCCCGAGATTGTTTCCGCCTTGCTCCGGCTCTACATCGAGACGGGCCAACCCGATCTCGTCCGCCAGCAGCTTGACCAGTCGGCCGTCGCCTTCGGGGACAATCCCGAATTTCTCAGATTCGCCGTCGACTTCTGCAATGGCAACGGCCAATGGCAACCCGGTCTGGATTTCGCCCGCAAGCTTTCCGCTAGCATGACCAATGACGCCGGCGTCTTTCTGGCCCTTGCCCGCTTCGAGTTCGCCAACCGCCAGATGCAGCAATTCCTCGATGCCGCTCGCAAAGCGGTGCAACTCGGCGGGATGCAAGCCAAGGCCGCGCTGGCCAATGATCCGATGTATGGGATGGTGCGGGGCACGCCGGAATTCCAGCAACTGCTCCAGCAGTAGACGCTCAGAAAAACGGGTTGCTCGCTTTTTCCTGTCCGACCGTGGTCATCGGTCCGTGTCCCGGACAGACAATGGTGTCTTCGGGCAACGAAAGAATCTCGCGTCGGATGGTCTGCAGCGCCTCCGCGTAGTTCCCGCGAACACCTCCGGCTGACCCGGCAAAAAGCGCGTCGCCGACGATCGCCGCGCCGATTTTCTTGCCCTCGATAACAAAGGTCGTGCCGCCCGCGCTGTGGCCGGGGGTGTGCCGCGTGCGGATAAAATGCCGGCCGGCGTTGAACACGTCGCCCGGACGAAAGTTGTTTGTGCCGCGCACCGGCTCGAACTGCGAGGACCACGCATCCACCCCGAGCGCGCCCTGCAAATTCGCCAGCGCGTGGATGTGGTCCGCGTGGCTGTGGGTGAGAAAAATCCCGGCCACCTCCAGTTTTTCGCGTTCGACGAGATCGAGGATCGGATCGGCCTCGGCCCCGGTGTCGAAAATTGCTGCCCCCTGGCTTTCCGCGTCCCAGAGAACGTAGGCGTTGACCGTCATGCCGCCGAAGGTGGTCGTTACTTGCACCAAGTTATGTGGCGCTGTGACTTCGGGCCGGTAGTCTCCGCGACCTAAGCGGACCAGCGCTTCGGCCTTGAGCCCGAGTGCGGACGCCAGAGCGCGCGCCGCTCCCTCCTCGAAGCGGCCATCGAGCAGAGCGCGGACTTGCGCCGCATCCAGTCCCGACCTCTCGCTTGCGGCGCTCTCGCCCAAGCCCGTTCCGACCATTGCCTTGCCGAGCACATCGGCAAAGTTGTCCTCCAGCGGGATCATGCCAGCCGGGATTTCAACTGGTGGCGCAGAATGAAATAAAGGGCCAAGAACATGCCCACCGAGGAGAGGATCATGACCCACGCATTGAACACCAGCACGCTGGCGCGGATGCCGAAGTATTTTTTCTCGGGGCCGAAGAAGACATTGAGGAAGCGGCTCTCGCGGTAGTCGCTTTGCTCCATCTCGGCCTTGTTCACCAAGTCCGTCGTTTTCTGGTTCACGTAAAGGCGCTCCGCGGTCACCGCGCCTGGCGGGGGATTGAGCATCTGCTCGGGCAACGCCTCTCCGGCGAGCACGTTGTCCACGCGGCGCAAGCGGCGCTCCACACCGCCCACATTCTCGTCCTGCACGCCGGAGGCTAGGGCGAGCAGTTCCTTCAAATCATCAAGGCGCGTTTCCTGCGCCTCCGTGAGGTCAGGCGTGCGCGCCAGTCTGTTGATTTCACGCTGGATCTGTTCCTGTCTGCGGGTGAGGGGATTGAGTTTGGCCTGTGCGTAGACCAGCGCCTCGTAGGACCAGCGCATCGGCATGAACTCGCAGATCAGCGGCACTTGCAGGTTGCTGCGTGGCTCGCCGGATTCCGGATTCTGGCTGAACCAGCGGTTGATCGAGTAGACGAAGTCGAGATTGCGGTTCATCTCTTCGTATTTGATCAATGCCCCGCCGAGAATGATCTGGGGAATGAGAACCACGGGAATGATGTTGACCGCGGTTTTTCCCTCGCTGGCCAGACTCGAGATAAGCAGACCGATGGCGATGCCGCTGATCGCGGTCAGAACCATGGCAACGAGGAAAATCCAGAACATGCCGCGCACCTCGAGAATCCAGTTGCCGATGAGAAGGAAGAGCACGCATTGCACGACGGCGAAAAGCGAGAGTGTCAGCACCTTGGCCAGCACATACCAACCGAGGCGCACGTTCAGGTTCCGCTCGCGCTGCAAAACGGGTCTGTCGCGCAGGATGTCGTCCACGCTGTTGGTCAACCCAAGGAACATGGCGACCACGAGGGCAAGGAAGAGGTAAGTCGGGATGTGGAAAGACGAGGCGAAGTCGTATTTGCCGCTCTCGGAGTAACGCAGCACGCTGCCGATAAGCGCTGCGAGAAGGGGGGCCTCCACCATGGTGGCGAGCATGTTGGCCCGGTTGCGCAGCTTGCTGATGAATGCGCGCGCCAGCAGCGTTCTGAACTGCATCGACTCGCCCCGTGCGACTCCCCGCCAAGAACGGCGCACCTCTGTCGGGGCCGTGGCCGCGTCCGCAGTCGCGGCTTCGGTCGAAGGTTGGCGCACCTCCCTCATCAGTCGCCAGGCCTCGTATTTGTCCCTCCAGAAATCGGGCGAATAACGGCGCACCGGCACGAGTTGTCCGCGGTCGTTTTCTTCGTAGATCACATCGCCGCTCAGATCGCGCAGGGGCGTTTCCAAAACGTCGAAGATGAATTCCGGACGCGTTGTCCCGCACGCCGGGCAACCGCCCAGCGGTGTGCCGAAGTGCTGCTGGTGCTCGGCCTCCGCGAAGTAGGAAAGCATCTCGGCCGGCGTGCCGAAGAAGACCATGCGTCCCCCGCGATCGAGCAACAGGGCCTTGTCGAACATCTGGAAAATCTTCGAGCTTGGCTGGTGGATGGTGACCACGACGATTTTGTTGTGGGCCATGGCATGGATGATTTCCATGACATGCTCGGAGTCTTTCGACGAGAGGCCGGAAGTCGGTTCATCGAAAAGGTAGATGTCGGCCGAGCCGATCATATCGAGTCCGATATTCAGCCGCTTGCGCTCGCCCCCGCTCAGGGTTTTTCGCTGGGTCGCCCCGACCACGCTGTCGCGGCGTTCGTTCAGGCCCAATTCGGCCAGCTTCCCGTCGATGCGCCTGCGCCGCTCGCGGCGCGAAAGGTAGGGCGAGCGGATGGCCGCAGCGAACTCGAGGTTTTCCCCGATGGTCAGGTGTTCGTCGAATGCGTCGAACTGCGGGATGTAGGTGACGTATTGTTTGAGCGCTTCGAAATTTTCGTAGAGGGAGAGGTTGTTGAAGAGCACGTCGCCGCGCACCGGCGGGAACTGGCCGGCCAGCGCGCGCAGAAGACTGCTTTTGCCGCAGCCGCTCGCCCCCATGACGCAGATCATCTCGCCCCGCGTGGCGGAGAAGCTCACGCCATCGACGCCGATGCCGGCTCCCTTGAAGCGGCAGACGAGGTCGCGCACGTCGAGCCGGCTGATCACATTGTGCTCTTCCTCGAGGACACGCTCGGCAAAGTTGCAGCGCAACGCCTGGCTCGCGTCGATCTGGATGAGATCTCCGTCGTTGAGCGGCGCCTCGTTGCGCACGGGCGTTTCGCCGACCAAGACTGGGTGGTCGCTCTTCAGCACCTCAAGCCGGCCGACGCGGCCGTGAAAATCGCAGAAGATGCGCAGCAGCACCTCGCCCCCCGCGCCCGGGGCCAGCAGGATATCGTCCTCACCAAGAAGCGAGGGATTGTTTGAAACCAGGTAGGTCGTCTTGGAATGCTTGAGTTGGAACTGACCGCCGTAAGTCCGCGCGTGGCGGCGCAGATCGCTGAGGCTCAGTTCAGTGTCGTTGTCGAAAACGATCTTCTCTTCCAGCGTCCCTTCGACCCGCGCACCGGCGCGTAGCCGCACGCCGTTCAGTTCCGCTGGAACGTCCTTGAGCGCGATGACGAGGATCTTCAGTCCGAAACGCACCTCGAGAGAGCTGTCCCGCGTGCGGTTCTTTTCCAATTGGATCTCGTCGTCCTTCGACACGGTGACGAAAATCCGGTCGAGCGAGAGGTTCTTCTTTGCGTTGAAATAAAACAGCAGGTCCTCGTGGCTGAGCACTTTCTCGTCCACCGCAATGCGCTGGCCCGGATAGACCCGCGTGAATTCTTTCGGCCGCACCGCGCGTCCCTGCACGGAGATCGGGTGGTCGCAGAGATTTTTCACGATGACCAGCTCACCGTGGCGGTAGGCCGCGATGCGGTTGTCGCCGTGCAACTCGCGCAGCTGCACGTCGACCCCGGGCCCCGCGCCGAAAAAAAGAACCTCGAGCGGCGATGAGTTCGCCTCGAAAAACTCGGTGTTCGGCGCCGGGGAATCGCTGTTCAGCTGATAGACGATGTCGATGGCCTGCGCGCCCGTGCCAAGCTCGTCCATGAACGAGTAATATGCCGCCATGTTGTCCTTGCTCATGCCCGCGCGGTGCACCAGATCGTAGAGTTGGATGCCGAGAAGGATTTTTCGGTCGTCGCTCAGTTTACCTTTGAGTTCCCGCGCCATCTCCGACAGGTCGGACTTTTCCCTCAGGGCCTGCTGGAAAAGCTGGCGCAACTCCGAGTAGACCGCCTCGGGGTAGTCGTAGCGCAGAAAGCCGAGGCTCGAATCGATTTCCTCCTCGACCAGTTCGCCATCGACGCGCGCGAAACCGGCGAGAACCTTGATGAGCAGCGGAAGCAGGTTCGGACTCTCCGTGACCGTGCGCGGGCGGCGCATGGCGCGGCGGATGAGCGACTCACCGGCGCGCCGCGCGCGGTAGAAATTGCGCAGCGTTCCCTCGAGTCGGCGCGCGAGTCCGTCCGGCCGTTGTTCCGCCACTGGCATGGCAGGCAAATTAGCCGTCTCGCATCGCGCCCGCAAAGCCTTTGCGCAAGAGGTGGGTTGCCGCGCGGGGCATTCTGGGGCTTAATAGCGGGTTCACTTAGCCCGCCATGACCGTCCGCAAAAAAACGTCCGCCAAGGCGCGCCCGTTGGAAAACGTGCGGGTGCGCAGCCTTCGCCGTCTCTCCACGCCGCGCGAGATCAAGCGTGCTTTGCCCTCCGGAAAAAAGTCGGCCCAGACCGCCTCCGCGGGGCGAGCCGAAGCGCAGGCCATCCTTCAGGGACGCGACAAACGCTTCCTGGCCATCGTTGGTCCTTGTTCGGTCCACGACCCCGAGGCTGCGCTCGAATACGCGCGCCGTCTCGCCAGCCTCCGCGAGGAACTCTCCGATGTGCTTTGCATTTTCATGCGCGTCTATTTCGAAAAGCCGCGAACCACCGTCGGGTGGAAGGGGTTGATCAATGATCCGGACATGGACGAGTCCTGCCATTTGGAGAAAGGCCTGCGGCTCGGCCGCCGCGTCTTGCGCGATATCACTTCGCTCGGACTTCCCGCCGCGACCGAGTTCCTCGACCCGATTGTCCCGCAATATCTGGCCGATGTTGTGAGTTGGGCTGCCATCGGGGCGCGCACCACGGAGTCGCAGACCCACCGAGAGATGGCCAGCGGGCTCTCCATGCCCGTGGGTTTCAAAAACAGCACCGACGGCAGCATCCAGACCGCCCTCGATGCGCTGCTCTCAGCGCGCTCCTCGCACAGTTTCCTCGGCATCGACCAAGATGGCCGCAGCGCGGTCGTTGCCACCGCGGGCAACCCCGACAGTCATATCGTCCTGCGCGGTGGCCGCGAGGGGGCGAACTACACTTCGCGCCACACGGCCGAGACCGAGCGGCGTCTTCGCGCGGCGGGATTGCAACCCGGCTTCATGGTCGATTGCAGTCACGCCAACTCGGCCAAGAATCCGCGCCGGCAGGCACTCGCCTGGCGCAGCGTTCTTGCCCAGCGCCGCGGCGGCCGCACGTCAATCATCGGCGCCATGCTCGAGAGCAACTTGGAGGAGGGGAACCAACCGGTCAGTTCCGACCGCCGCAAACTCCGCTACGGGGTTTCCGTGACCGATGCCTGCATCGACTGGAAGGCAACGGAGAAACTTCTCCGCGCCGCCGCGCAAAGCGAACGGCAAGGCGCCTCCAAGGCCCGCAGCGCGGCGCGATGAACCTGCTCGACGCGCCGGTGCGCGAAGTTGTCTGGGCGGCGATCGACTTCGAAGGCACGGGCGCCGATCCGGGCCAGAGCGAGGAGGCGGTGCAAGTCGGCATCGCTATTCTCGCCCCGGGCTGCAAAGAGCCGCACAATTTTTTACGCAGTTTCGTCCGGGCAGAAAGTCGGGTCACGCGCGCCGCCTCTGCGGTCCATCGCATCACCAACCGCGATATCGAGAACGCGCCGTCCTTGCCTCTCTTGTGGCCCGAAATCAAATCGCGGCTCTCCGGCGCGGTGGTTGTCGCGCATGGGGCGGGGACCGAGAAACGTTTTCTGCGCGCTTTCCCCATGCACGGCTTCGGCCCTTGGATCGACACGCTGGCACTGGCCCGCTCCGCCATGCCGGATCTGCGCGACCACTCGCTGGCCTCGGTAATCGATGCTTGCGGGCTCGGACCGGCTGTGCGCCGTTTGTGTCCGGATCAAGATTGGCATGACGCACTCTTTGATGCTGTCGCCTCCCTTGTTTTTCTGCGCCATTTTCTCCTGTACCCCGGTGCGGACGAAAGTGTGGTCGGCCAGCTCGTTTCGGGAGATGCCGCCTCCTACTACCGTGGTCGCAGACTTAGGCGGGCCGCGCGGGATGTCGGGTTGGACGCTTTGGGTTGATATATATTTGTTGTTTGCCACTTGCAGCCGCTCCCCTCTACGCTGGCCGGTTAATCCGCAGAGATTCTTTCCATGAACCAACTTGTTTATCTTCTTCCGGCAGCTGGTCTATTGGCCCTGCTCTTCACTTTCTTCCGTTCCCGCTGGATCGCGCGTCAACCGGCCGGTAACGAGCAAATGCAACGCATCGGCGGCTTCATCCAAGAAGGCGCTATGGCCTTCCTCAAAGCAGAATACAGCGTGCTGGCAGGTTTCGTGGTGGTTGTTGCCGCCCTGCTCGCATGGCAGGGAGCCGCTGAAGCCGAATCCAGTCCGCTCGTCGCTCTTTCGTTTGTCTCCGGTGCGGTTTGCTCCGCCCTCGCCGGCCTCATCGGCATGCGCGTCGCGACCAAGGCCAATGTCCGCACAACCAACGCCGCGCGCACCGGCTTAAACGAGGCTTTGCGTGTCGCCTTCAATGGCGGTTCCGTCATGGGCATGGGTGTGGTCGGGCTCGGTCTGCTCGGCCTCAGTGTCCTTTTCATCTACTACGCGGGCATCTTCGGCACGGGTGACGAGTTGACCGTCAACAAACTGATGACCGTCCTCACCGGATTTTCCTTCGGCGCGTCGTCTATCGCGCTGTTCGCCCGCGTGGGCGGCGGCATTTACACCAAAGCGGCCGACGTTGGCGCGGATTTGGTCGGCAAGGTGGAGGCGGGGATTCCCGAGGACCATCCGCTCAATCCCGCCACCATCGCGGACAACGTGGGTGACAACGTCGGCGATGTCGCCGGCATGGGTGCGGACCTCTTCGAATCTTATGTCGGCGCAATCGTCGGCACCATGGTCATCGGTGTCACCATGGTCGCGCTGCCTGAGTTCCAGCAACAGGCGCCCTTCGGTTCGCTTACCCCTATTCTTTTGCCCATGTTCATGGCCGGCGCGGGTATTGTCGTCTCGATCATCGGAACCTTCTTCGTGCGGGTCCGCGAAGGCGGTAATCCGCAAGCGGCACTCAATGCCGGCCAGTTCGTGGCTGCCGGGT